>CAZAOF010000021.1:0-17717 GCA_964486665.1 uncultured Sediminibacterium sp. | reverse complement strand
ATGATGAAGGATCAAACAGTTTTATATATCAGTGGCGAAGAAAGTATTCAGCAAATTAAAATGCGTGCAGATAGATTAAGTTTAGAGAATGATCATTTTTACTTACTTACAGAAACACATACGCAAGCCATTTTTAAAGCGATAAAAAAATTAAAACCTACTGTAGTTATTGTAGATTCAATTCAAACACTTGAATCTAATTTAATTGACGCTTCGGCAGGTAGTATCTCTCAAATCAAACAGACAGCTGCAGAATTCCAAAGATTTGCAAAAGAAACAGGTACGCCCGTTTTCTTAATCGGCCATATCACAAAAGAAGGATCCATTGCAGGACCAAAAATTTTGGAACATATGGTAGATACTGTTTTACAGTTTGAAGGTGATCGTCATTATGCTTACAGGATGTTAAGAACCTTAAAGAATAGATTTGGAAGCACAAGTGAATTAGGTATTTACGAGATGACTGGAACTGGTATGAAAGTGGTCACCAACCCATCTGCATTTTTAATTGCACAAAGAAACGAAGCATTGAGCGGAAGTACCATTGCAGCAGCAATGGAAGGCATGCGTCCACTATTAATTGAAGTGCAAGCATTGGTTACTCAAAGCGTATACGGAACTCCACAAAGAACAGTTACTGGATTTGATTTAAGAAGACTACAACTCTTATTAGCTGTGTTGGAAAAGCGCGGTGGCTTTGCCTTTGGCATGAAGGATGTGTTTGTGAATATTGCTGGCGGACTTAAAATTGAAGATCCATCCTTGGACCTAGCAGTGATCCTTTCCTTATTGTCATCCTATGAAGATATTCCATTGCCACAAGGTATTTGCTTTGCTGGAGAAGTAGGACTGAACGGCGAAATTCGAGCAGTAAATAGAATTCAACAACGTATTGCTGAAGCAGAAAAATTAGGTTTTGAAAAAATTATTATTTCTGGTTTTAATAGCAAAGGAATTGAAGCAAAAAAACATGCTATTGAAATCATTCCTGTAGAAAGAGTAGATGAAGCCTATCGATTATTTTTCTAATTTTGAAAACATATGATTTCATACGAAATTATATAGATGGCTTTTTGCATTTATTATACCCTCAAATTTGTTTTGGTTGTGGGACAGATGATGTAGAGAAAAATAGCCCCTTATGTGCTGAATGTATTGCCGCCCTGCCAGTGACTGAATTCTTTGGCATGAAAGACAATCCAACAGAAAAAATATTTTGGGGCAGAGTCCCGGTAGACCAAGTAGGCGCTTTAGTTTTTTTTACAAAAGACAGTCTTGTGCAAACCTTAATGGCCCAGTTAAAATATCAGCACAATAAAAAAGTAGGCATTTTATTTGGCAGGCTAATGGGCAAAGAAATTTCGACACAAGAAAACTTCGCCAAGATTGACCTACTCATCCCCATACCCATAAGTCTTTGGAAAGTAAATAACAGAGGTTTTAATCAAAGTCATGTCATTGCATTAGGCATACAACAAATTTGGCATAGACCCATTGCAACAGGTATCTTACTTAAAAAGGGCTGGACAAGCACACAGACTAAAAAAAATAGAACAACAAGGCTTCATTCAGGACCTTCCCTTTTTACGCTTAAAAACCCAGGACAAATTAAAGGAAAAAATATACTATTAATAGACGACGTGTTAACCACGGGTGCTACATTAGAAGCTGCGGTTCAGACTTTGCTGGATGGTCAGCCAGCCTCCGTCTCTATTGCCGTTGCCGCTTATACGCTTTAGTCAACTTTTTGCCCTTATTATTGTTATATTTAGTTATTGATTCAATTTATAAATCGTCTAGTATGAAATCTTTATTCAGTATCTTATTGTTAACTTTTGGCTTATTTGCAAGTGCACAAAGTATCCATAGTTTTAAAGTGAAAAGCATTGATGGCGGACAAATTGACTTTTCAAAGTACAAGGGAAAAAAAATCATGGTAGTGAATACAGCAAGCAAATGCGGATACACTCCTCAATACGAGCAATTGCAAAAAGTATACAGTCAGTATAAGGATAAACTAGTGATCATAGGTTTCCCGTGCAATCAATTTGGCGGACAAGAGCCTGGATCAAATGAGGAGATAGTGGATTTTTGTCAAAAAAATTATGGCGTTAATTTTCCACTTGCAGACAAAGTAGATGTAAAAGGCGGAACACAGTCTCCTATTTATCAATGGCTAACTCAAAAGTCTAAAAACGGTGTATTAGACGCTACAATTGGCTGGAATTTCAATAAATTTTTATTAGACGAAAACGGAAAAATGTTAGCTCACTTTCCTAGCAATGTGAAGCCTGATAGTGATCCTATTTTGAATTACTTAAAATAAGACGCTTCCCTAAGGAAATCCTATCTTCGTTGCATGTTATTGCGCGATATTATAGGTCAAGATAAATTAAAGCATCAGTTAGTCGATATGGTTCAACACCAAAGATTGAGCCATGCGATATTATTTGTTGGACCAGAAGGGTCTGGTGCACTCCCCTTGGCCATTGCATTTGCACAATATTTAGTCAGCTCTCCTGCTACTACCAATGAGGTGGCCGACTTGTTTGCGGACCCAGGTGCTTTAGCAAAACAAGTACCTACTTATAACGCCCCCGATGCAATTGAGGACTTACCAGCTTACCAAAGAGCCAATCAATTAATGCATCCGGATTTGCATTTTTCTTTTCCAACTATTACATCCGAGAAATCTGGTTCAAAGAATTTGAGCGCTAATTTTATTGAGGAATGGAGGGAGTTTGTTAAAAGCTATCCTTATGGCAATGTATTTGATTGGCTTCAATTCATCAAAGCAGAAAATAAACAAGGTAATATTAGTGCACATGAATGTGAAGAAATCATTAAAAAACTGAGTTTTAAAAGTTTTGAAAGCCCTTTCAAGGTTTTAGTGATGTGGATGCCTGAATATTTGGGCAAAGAAGGAAATAAATTATTAAAACTCATCGAAGAGCCTCCAGCTGACACTATTTTTTTACTAGTAGCCAATTCAGAAGAACAAATTCTTCCAACTATACTTAGCCGCTGTCAATTCATTAGAGTGCCAAGACTCTCCAATGCTGATATCGCCGAGGCATTAGAAAATAGAGCGAAACTGAGTCCTGAAAAAGCACAACTCATTGCGGCTATGTCTGATGGCAATTATAGAGAAGCCTTACACCTGGTTCAGCATAGTGATTCAGATTTTTTAGATCAAATTAGAGACTGGCTCAATGCTATCCTTAAAAATGGACCTTTAGCTCAAATTAAGTGGGTAGATGAGGCGAGTAAGCTAGGTAGAGAGCAACAAAAACAGTTTTTAAAGTATTTTAACCACCTATTAGAACAAAGTATTCGCATTAAGGTCTTAGGAGAGGACCTTCCTCTAGATCCAGATTTAAAGGATTTTGCGCTTAGAATCAATAAAATTGCTGGTGTAGCTCAATTAGAGGCAATTATTCAAGAATTAGATAAAGCAGTCTATTATATAGAGCGAAATGCCAATGCTAAAATGTTATTTATGGCTATGGGGATCAAGTTCTATCATATCATTCGGAACAAAACCTTAATTTTGACATAGACACCAATCTAGGAGTTGTGTATTTGGTTCGTGGGTGTTGGGTATTTCAATTAATAACAGTTAGAATTTTTAATATATGGGATGTGGATCATGCGGCACGGGTACGCCCAATGGCTGCAAAAGCAACGGTGGTTGTAGTACAGGAGGATGTAATAGATTAAATGTACATGACTGGTTACGTGACTTGCCTGTAGATGATGCAGAAAGTCAATGTAGGGTGGTAGAAGTAAGCTTCAAACAAGGAAGCAGAAAAGAATTTTTCAGAAACCCTACGTTCCAACAATTTGAAAAAGGAGATTATGTAACAGTGGAAGGTGTGAACGGCTTCGATCTTGGAGAAGTTTCTCTGACAGGTGAATTAGTGCGTGTCCAATTGAAAAAAAGAGGCACTGACGAATTTCATCCAGACATGAAGAAAATCCTAAGACCAAGTACAGAAAAAGATATTGAAACCTATAAAATAAGTAAGAGTAGAGAAGCTGACATGCTAGCTCGAAGTAGAGCTCATGCAAGAGATTTGAAATTACAAATGAAGTTAAGCGAGATCGAATTGCAAGCAGATGGCAAAAAAGGTACTTTTTTCTATACTGCAGATGACCGTATTGACTTTAGAGAGTTGATCCGCATATTCGCTGGCGAGTTTAAGGTAAAAGTTGAAATGCGTCAGATAGGAATCCGCCAGGAAGCAGCGAAAGTCGGAGGCATTGGAAGTTGTGGTCGTGAACTTTGTTGTAGCACTTGGTTACATGATTTCAAAAGCGTGAATACCACTGCCGCTAGATATCAAAACTTATCAATCAATCAGACCAAATTAAGTGGTCAATGTGGCCGATTAAAATGTTGTTTGAATTTTGAATTAGATACTTACTTGGATGCTTTACAAGCTTTTCCGGATTATGCAGACAACTTGCAAACGGCAATGGGACAAGCATTCTTAATCAAAAAGGATATTTTCAAAAATTTAATGTGGTACACCCTTCCAAATAACACCAAACATTACCCACTTACTATTGAACGCGTTAAGGAAATCAAAAGGCTCAATCAACAAGGTATTGCAGTAGAAGAATTAGAGGCAGTAGAAATCACTAGTAAAAATAAAGAAGTAGAACCTGAATTTGTTGAATTAGTAGGTCAGATCAGTCTACGTTCTTTAGAGAAAAACGACCGTAGAAGAAGAGATCAACAAAGAAATTATAGAGATCAAGGGCCACAAGGACCTAGTCAAAATGGTCCTCGTCCACAAGGACAAGGACAAGGCCAACGTCCTCAAGGGCCGAGACCACAAGGACCCAACCAAAATGGTCCGCGTCCACAAGGTGGACCGAATCAAAATGGTCCACGTCCTCAGGGACCTAGACCACAAGGACCTAACCAAAATGGTCCGCGTCCACAAGGGCAAGGCCCACGTCCTCAGGGGCCGAGACCACAAGGACCTAATCAAAATGGTCCGCGACCGCAAGGGCCGAGACCAGAAAACGATTCGAACGCATAAAAAAAAGATCCCGACAAAATTGTTGGGATCTTTTTTTTATTTGAAAAGCAAGTTAACGTTCAATGTGCTTTTATTTTTTTATCGGCTTTTTTAATTTCACCATCACAAGTCCATGTTTGTATTTATTGCCAAACTTAGCCATTGCTTCTTTGCCTTTGTATACATCCATTGATGCAATTAAAGCGGTATTGATTTTTACTACTTTAGCATAAGGTGTTTCTACACCATCTACCAAGTAAGTAGGCATACTTGGGTCTGATTTTCCAGATGGAGCTGAAGCGGGTTTTTGTGCCATTACAATCAATGACAAAAAACTAAAAAATAAAACAATCGATACTTTTTTCATAGTTGTATTCATTTATTGGTTAATGGTATAATTTTTCTAATTCTTGATTTGTAAACTCCATTAAATTTTTAACATAATCAGGTGAGAAATTAAATTCCAAGCCTGCAGTTTTATACAATTCAGGCAGGGTCTTAGTACCTCCCAACGCCAATGCATTCATATAATTATCTAATGCTTGCTTCGGATTTTTTTGATACTGCATCCACATTCCAATGGCACCTAATTGAGCAATGCCGTATTCAATATAATAAAAAGGTACTTCGAATAAATGTAATTGACGTTGCCAACCTATTGCTCTAAATTCTTTTAAGCCAGACTGATTCAACACCTTACAAGAAAATTCTTTGACAATATTTTGCCATTCATTTGTTCTTTGCTCAATGGTATGCTCTGGATGTGTGTAGACCCAATGCTGGAATTTATCAATAATAGCAATCCATGGGAAAATAGTAATCGTTCTTTCTAATTGATGCTCGATGGCTCTTTTCAAATCTGCTTCATTGTCAAAGAAAGGTTGCCAGTGGTTCATACTAAATAATTCCATAGACATGCTTGCCACTTCGGCAATCTCCATTGGATATTCTTTGAATGCACTTAATGATAACTGATGTGCTAAGAAAGAATGAACTGCATGCCCACCTTCATGAACCATTGTAGTTACATCGCTCATTTGTCCTGCAGCATTCATAAAAATAAATGGTGCGCCAGATTCGGTCAATGGACAGTTGTATCCACCCGGTGCTTTACCCTTTCTGCTCTCTAAATCAAAATGTTTTAACTCATTCATTTTTCTTAAACAGTCTGCAAAAAAAGGATCCACTTGCTCAAAACAAGCAACTGATTTTTCATATAAATCCTTGCCATCAGTAAATGGACGCAATGGCTTAGTGCCAGCAGGCTCTGCTTCTAAGTCCCATGGCTTAAGTGCATCTACCCCTAGTTTTTCTTTTTTACGCGTATAGATTTTTTCTATCAAAGGCATTACATGCAGCTTTACTGCTTCATGAAATTGAAAACAATCTTCTTTGGTGTAATCAAACCTACCCAATTCGGCAAATTTGTAATCACGGTAATTTTCGAATCCTGCATTAATCGCAACCTGGTGTCTTTTTTGAACTAGGTTTGTAAATAATTCATGCAAAGGCTCCTGGTCTTGCAAACGTCTTGTTTGGATTTTACGGTAAACTTCTTCTCTAAAAGCGCGATCTTCATTTTCTAAAAATTGTGCTGCTTGTTGTAATGTATATTCCTTACCGCCTACTTCAATGGTCATCTTTCCAGCAATAGTGCCGTATTGTTGTTGCAATACACTAAGCTCAGCTTGAATGGGGATGTTTTCTGTCCTAAACAATTCAATGCTCTTTTTTACAGACCTTAAATAAGTGTGGTATTGAGCCTGATCTAGCTGCGCAGTGTACTCGCAGTGTATTAATTTCTTGTTCAATGCGTCTGCATAAGGCTGCATTTGAGGCTGGATTTCCATACAGAAAAAAGTAAACGCTTCTTCTAAGCTTTTATCTGTCGTATCACATGTCATCTTAATCTGCCTCCAACAAGCGTCCTCACTAATACATGCCTCTAGTTCACTTAGGTCCTTTAGCCAGGATTCCAGACTAGCCACTGAATCAATTGGCCTTTCTTTTAATTCCTTGAAAAAGGGCTCTAAACTAGCCCAGTCTGTTACAACAAAGTCCGCTGGAAGGTAATTATGGCTTAATTTTTTGATGTCTGCTGTTCTCTGCATAAGGTTCGTTATTAAGACGCAAATTTACTACTTTTACACACTTTAAAATTGTTAATTACGTGGCCGAAACGATTCATTTACTTCCAGAGCATATCGCCAATCAAATTGCGGCAGGCGAAGTCATTCAAAGACCCGCCAGTGCAGTGAAGGAATTATTGGAAAATGCAGTTGATGCAGAAGCAACTGAGATCAGATTGGTGATCAATGAATCAGGAAAAGCGTTAATACAAGTCATAGACAATGGCAAGGGGATGTCCGAAAAAGACGCACAAAACGCTTTTGCTAGGCACGCAACAAGTAAGATTAATGTCATAGAAGATTTATTTCAGATTCGAACAATGGGTTTTAGAGGGGAGGCATTGGCCTCCATTGCAGCAGTAGCGCAAGTTCAATTAAAAACTAGAAGAGCAGAAGACGAAATAGGGATTGAAGTGGCAATTGAAAATAGTAAAGTGGTATCCACCGCCCCAGTCGCTAGTCCTATTGGCACAAGCATTAGTATGAAAAATTTATTTTTCAATGTGCCTGCCAGAAGGAATTTTTTAAAGAGTAATAGTGCCGAACTAAAACATATACTAGAAGAATTCACACGCGTTGCATTGGCTTTCCCAGAAATTTATTTCAACCTCAATAGCAATGGTCAAGAAGTGTACCACTGGGAAGGAGGCAGCTTTAAACAAAGAGCGATTCAGGTTTTAGGCAATCATTACCAAAGTAAATTAGTCACCGTTGGAGAGCATACAGATTACCTAACTATTTCGGGTTTTGTAGGTAAACCAGAGACAGCAAAAAAAACAAGGAGTGATCAATACTTTTTTGTCAACAGAAGATTTATAAAAAGTGCCTACCTGCACCATGCGATTGCCAACGCATTTGATGGATTGATTGCAAAAGATAGTTTTCCAAGCTATATTTTATATATAGATGTTGATCCCTCAAAAGTAGACATCAATGTACATCCAACTAAACAAGAAATTAAATTCGAAGACGATAAGATCATCTACGCTTTTGTGCAAGCCGCTGTAAAACACGCATTGGCTCAGTTTAGTATTGCGCCCTCTTTGGATTTTTCTTTAGATGCCAATATCCAACAACTAGATGCAATTCAAAAACCTTTTACGGAGGGTCAAGTGCAAGAAACTTCAAGAAAATCTTTGTACGAAGGATTTACGCAAAAAAATCAAGCACATTTTATTCCTAAATCAGCAGAAGCAGGCCAACAGGATTGGAAAAGTTTTTTTACTGAAATGCCTTCTGCAAATCAGGAATTTATAGTCAAGTCTTCTTCGATGGGTTTATACAAGGACGACGAATCTCTATCCGTTCCAGAAGATGCATTTTTAATGCAGCTTCATCAGACTTATATCATCGCACCGACAAAGAGTGGACTAATTATTATCCACCAACAATTAGCGCATGAAAGGGTATTGTATGAGAAGTATCAAAAAGCTAGTTTGCAACCTCATGCAACGCAGAAAAGTTTATTTCCGGTAGTATTGGAATTAAGTGCAGGTGATGCAGTATTATTAGAGGAGATGATAGAAGACTTAGCAAATATTGGCTACGAAATTGAATCCTTTGGACAAAACAGCTTTATTATACAAGGTATACCGGCAGATGTATTAGCCGGCAATGAAAAAAATGCGATCGAACTTTTACTAGAACAATTCAAGCATTTTAGTAGTGACTTAAAGTTTAGTAAAAGAGAAAAATTGATTCGCTGTATGGCACGTCAAATGGCTATTAAAGCTGGGCAAAATTTAGGTCAAAAGGAAATGCATGGATTAATTGAATCACTCAGCGAATGTGATATTCCAAATACCACTGCATCGGGTGCCCCTACTTTCATAGAATTCAATGAAGACTACCTAGATCGTTTATTTAGTAAATAATACATGCCAATTTCAAGGCAACAAGCCAGCCTTGCAAAATATTCGTATGTCTTACCTTCTCTTTGTAACGGCTGTTAAATAAGCTTCTACAGCCCTCCTAACCTGAGCGCTAGATTGACTCATATGATTGGCTACTAATACGGAGAAGTATATTTTTTGTTTTTTATGCGTATAGATAAATCCACTTAGAGCTACTTGACCACCCAATGTGCCCGTCTTAGCATAAATAGTTCCAGGAAAATTTTTATAATACGCTGCAATTGTGCCTTCTCCCCCTTTTTCAAATATATTTTTAACGCGTTCCTCTCCGAACCTTGTCTGCATCTGCTTCAAAATAGCTACATAATTTTCAGGCGTATTTAAATTATACCTACTTAGTCCACTTCCATCCACCCAGCGCATACGCTGAGGTAAATTGGAAAAAAATAATTTCTTAGCACTATCTATTAAAGCAGCGTCATCCATTCTACCCAACAATTGTTCACTTGCCATTAGGACAATTTGATCTGCATAAAAATTATCGCTTCTAAACATCATTATCTTTAAAAGACTATCAGTAGGCACTGTCTTTAAAATAGAAAATGGAACAGCCGGGACCTTATTTAAAGTAGCAATATTTTTTTTGATACTATCTTGTAAAATGGACATCACTTGTTTTGAGTCATATACAAATGGCACTTGAAAATACCTTCTAGTATTGTTTTGACCTGTAAGGCTAAATTTATTTTCATTTTTCGCTCTTGTCCAATCCTTCCCTACAATAGGGCCATTCGATAAAGACTGTTGACTAATAAAATGAGATGGTTTGATTTGTACGTTTTTTTGATCTTGATAAAAATGAACCACATTACCAAAAAGCGGCATCCTTGCACGCTCTGGTTGGTAGTCTGCTGCATAATCATTCCAAGACCACCCATCTCCAAACCTTTCGAATCGGTCCTCCTTTTGCTCCACAATAATTGCTACTTGCTTATTGGTATTTCTAATGATATCGACCACTGGTTGATAAGCAAACTCAGGGTGCATAAAACTTGGATCGCCTTGTGGTAATAAAAATAAACTGTCTGCAGTCTCGGCCATCTTCCAGCCTGGTATTGAATCTCCTAAGAATGCTAAGCCTAAATAAGTGGCTAATATTTTTGTATTACTAGCGGGTGTAAAATAATGATCGCTCTGATATTTAGTCAGCCATTGCCCCTTGGTATCATTGTAGATGGCAATACCTATATGCGCACCTTTAACCGCCTCGGATGTAAGTAAGTTTTTTTGCGCTTGACGAACTGAACAAGCACTTAAAAGCATTGCTATGCTAGCTATTACAAACAATAATTTAAACCAATTCTCAAATTTAAAATTGGTTATTCTCTTTCTAAAGCTCTTAGCCATCTTTCTGGTATTTCGTTATTGGAAGCTAGTAAATAATCTTTGTAACTGCATGGAAGCCATTCGTCATTATGTAATTTCATCCACCATCTGCCGGTACTTTTACTTTGTAAAAACTGTGTGTCAATATCAGAGAAAGCAATTTGAAATTCTTTAAATCGATCTAATGCAGTAAGTGGAGCTTCTTTTTTACCACGATGAACACCATCAATAATATACCAAATCATTTGTGCCATTTGAATCGCTGTTAACCCATGATGATCTAGCTCGGCTTGATAGCCAAACAAACCAATAGAACTTGTCTTCCAGCTCATACCTGCATATTGCATTAACACACAAGCCTCTTCCCCATTAAAACCATTTGGCGTAATCACATTCGCAGGAGCTTGTGCATGTTGTATTGCACTAATGTCAAAACTCATCATATGACTGTCTCTTATAACCGGCTCCATTTCCTCAATACTTTCACGAACAACGCCTAATCTAAAGCAATCAAATCTCAATTTATCAATCGTTTCAAGCATATGCGGATGCATGAAATAACTTTGAAATCCTATATGCGCATAGTGGTTCAAATGATTAGGTAAGCCAGTAAATAACTCTTCTAAAAAATGATCTGACGGCAATCTTGCCTCAAGATCTAAATCTATTTTAGCATCAGCTACCACTGCATTGACGAGTGTTGGTATAGCTGTATAAGCGTGATATTGAGGAAGGGTTAGATCATGAGAGCCCCCCATGATAACCACTTTTTTGTTTTGTAGAATTAATTCAGCAATTACCGTTCTCAATGCAGCATAACTGTCTTGAATGGATTGGCCTAATTTTACATTACCCAAATCCGCAATCGTTACCTGCGCATGCCAATAGTACAAATTATACAAAGCGGCACGTACTGCATTGGCGGCTTCAAAGCCATTTAAAGCAAAGCCTGCTCCTCTACATTCTCCAGCGCCAATTAATACGATGTCTGCATCCGAGATATCAGGAAGGGTCGTTTCATAGGACTTGATATGTTTTCCTAGTTGCGTATCACGATAACCTTCGTCTTTTGATAAAAAAGAAAGATTAATAGGTTCAACGAAATCTTGAATTGAGGACAATGACATGGGCTAAAATTATCTATAAATACTAACGCAAAATTTGTCCAAACATTGCATTAGACGCCATTAATCTTGGAATTTATAGCCCACCCCTCTCATAGAAATGAAGTGTTTTGGGTGCTTCGGGTCAATTTCAAAGTACTTTCTAAAGTTGAGGATAAAATTGTCGATCGTTCGAGTATTAGGAAATACCTGATACCCCCATACTAATTGAAGTATCTTTTCACGCGTCACCACAGAATGCTTATGCTCAATGAGTAATTTAAGTAATAAGAGCTCTCTTTTTGTAAGCGTAATTTGTTTTCCAGAAGCCAAATGTACTTCTGACGCATTAAAATCTATGGTGTGTCCCTGAAATTGGTAAACGTCTTGAAGGGGAACTGCCGCAACTTGTTGAACATTCTTCTGTATCAATTTAGCCACCCTTAATAACAATTCTTCTAAATTAAACGGCTTAGTTAAATAATCGTCTGCCCCCAACTTTAAACCTTGAACCCTATTAGCGCTTGTATTTTTAGCACTTAATATCAAGACAGGTGTATGGTTATTATTTAATCGGATATGCTCTGTAACACCAAATCCATCCAAACTAGGCAACATGACATCCAATATGATTAAGTCATAATGTGCAGATTGAATTTGTTTCAAAGCTTGTTGACCATCAAATGCAGAGTCTACCTCGTACCCCTCCATCTCTAAATTAAGCTTTAAAGCTTCATGCAAATGCTCTTCGTCTTCTACTAATAATATACTAGGTTTTTGCCTCATTATTCTGCCTTAAATTGAACTACAAAAATACTTCCTTTAGGCTGATTAGGCTTGATAAAAATAGTTCCATCATGAAATGTGACAATTTTTTTACACAAATAAAGTCCCAGCCCCGTTCCCTTTGTAGACCTAGTTTGTTCTGCTCCTATTCTGTAAAATTTATCAAACACTTTTGACCGCTCTTCTAATGCAATACCCACTCCCTCATCTTTAACAGATAACTGAATATTGTTTTCAACTACATGGAGGTCTACGTAAATGGGTGTTCCTGGATGGGTGTATTTATTTGCGTTGTCCAATAAATTATTCATCATTAATTGTAACAACAAAGGCTCACCTTGAATAATCAAATCTGCCTCTATAGCAGCGACACATGCTCTGTCAGGATAACGCTCTTCGAAAGAACGTACACATTGTTCAAGGATAGTAGACAAGCTTACCGGTTGCTTATTGGTTTCATATTGACCCATGTCAAGTTGTGAAGCCAATAGAATATTGTTACACAAAGCATCAAGTCGCTTTGTTTCCTTCAATGTATTCTGAATCAAATGTTGTTGTTGTGCTGGCTGTAGATCTCTCTTTATAATTGTCTCCAGATTGAGTTGTGTGACTGCAATCGGCGTCTTGAGTTCATGTGTTACTGCCATCATGAAATTTTGCTGAAGGTTTGAATACTTTAATTGTTTTAACAGAGATCTGTAAACATAGATGGCACCTAATAAAAATAACATTAAAAAAGTAAGCCCTTCCCCTAAGTATTGCTTTGTTTTTCTTGTAGCAAATGCCTCTATTGTATTAATTTCTTGTTGACTTACTTTTCCTTGTGCAACTAATGCTTCGATTTTTGTAGCAGTTAATAATTCATTCTGCTTCTCCAATGCAACGTACCACCAAATAAAAGCCGCCACCATATAGATAAGAAAGAACCAATAAATGATTCTCACCCACAAAAGCTTTGTGATGGAAAACAATTGACGCATTTACTAAGGTGTTTTTTCGATACGAATGCCAGTTGATAAAATATTTTGCAGTGGATCTTCCCGCATAGTATGCCTAATGGTGAATTCGTTCAATCCGTATTTTAATTGTATTGGCTTAGCTGTCAAAGGAATACGTTGATCGTAAATATCCCCCATACCAGTGCCAAGCCAGCCTTTTTGGTCATCCGCTAAATTTAAATTAAAGGACTGAGTCTGTGTTTTTTCTCCTGGCAACGTCGTGCCTAACTCAATCCATATATTTTTATAATGATAAGCATTATGGTGTCTAATCACAAAAATGACTTTATACTTGCTACTGGTGTCAGTGATATTAAACTGGTATTTTTCTGGTTTTGCATTGTTCCATTGATGGTCTGAATGAATTGTATTTTGCTCCGACAAGGGAATAGTTTGACAAGCAACCAAACTTGCTAATAAAAAAATACCAATTACAAAACGAAAATTCTTGACCATTTATAAAACGTTTAAGATTTGTTCTTTTGCTTTTTCTAATTCATCTTTCATTACAATCACTGCTTTTTGGATGTCTACGTCATTGGCCTTAGAGCCTGTCGTATTAATTTCCCTACCCATTTCTTGTAAAACAAATGACAATTTCTTGCCCTTATTTGGATCTTTATCTCCAAGGATAGATTTGAAATAGGCACAATGATTGGTCAAACGAACACGCTCTTCTGAAATATCAATCTTCTCTATATAATAAATCAGCTCTTGTTCTAATCGATTGTTGTCATACTTGTCAGGTCCTACATGCTGCTCAAGTAATTTAATTAATCCGTCTTTTATCTTAGCTCTTCTATTAGGTTCCAAAGTTGCAATCACCGCTTGTTGAGCCTCAATCGCAGCAACTCTTTCTGTTAAATCCAACTCAATAGACTTTCCTTCTTCCTGTCTATGTATATTTAATAAATCAATGGCTTGCTTCAGTAATCCAAAAATTGCCGCCTTTTCCTCATCTGATAAAACTTCGTTTGTAGAAGATACTACATCTGGCATTTTTAATAAAGTGCTCAATATATTTTCTTTACCTATTCCTAATTCATCAGCCAATTCTACCATTGGCTGATAATAAGACTTCGCTAATTCTTTATTGATATTGACTGGCCTAGAAACGCCATTGGATTTAATTGCAATTGAGCATTCCACACTTCCTCTATATAAGTGTTCGTTCAAGGTATTTCTTATCTCCACTTCAATAGGTTTTAATAAAGAAGGAATATTTAAACGAACATCAAATTGTTTGCCATTTAAAGACTTGACTTCCACTAAAAGCGTTTTATCATTAAACGCCATTTCTGCTCTTCCATAACCCGTCATTGAATACAACATAAGTATACCATTATTTAGTGCATAAAGGTATTAAATAATGAGCTTGCAAGCGCTAAAGTTTGTACTTTAGCGAAGATTTTAAACCATGTACGACAAAGCACAAATACAAGCATTACAGCAAACAACAAAGCGATTTTTAGCTTCCCCTTTAAGCATTGAATTAAATGCTTTGAAAAAGGTATTGCAGTTTCATGAATATCAATATTATGTGGTCAATGAACCACTGATTAGTGATTATGAATATGATCAACTCTACCAAGCCTTATTAAAAATTGAGTCGTCAGATCCATCTTGCATTACAAGCGATTCTCCAAGTCAAAGAGTAGGAAGTAGTTTAAATAGCAATTTCGAAACGGTGCCCCATTTGGTACCCATGTTAAGTTTAGAGAATAGCTATAACGCCGAAGACTTAAATGATTTTGACCGAAAAGCAAGAGAAAGTGCCAACCTAGAAGCAATCACCTACTGTATAGAACCCAAATTTGACGGCGCGAGCATCTCCTTAATTTATGAAAATGACCTATTAGTACGTGCTTGCACAAGAGGAGATGGGGTGGCAGGAGAGGATATCACAAAAAATATTAAACAAATACGATCCATCCCTTTAAGTATCCCACTTGCAGAAAACGGCATTCAGCAAATTGAAATACGTGGCGAAGTCATTATGAGCAAAAAGGCTTTTGATACATTTAATGAGAAACTAAAAGCTAGGCAACAGGCAACACTTGCCAACCCAAGAAATGCCGCTTCAGGAAGTTTAAGAATGAAGGACCCAAAAGAAGTTGCGGAAAGAAATTTAGACGCTTTCATTTATCATATCAGTTATATATTACCCATACCTGGGAAAAGCATCAACCCATTATTAAAAACCCATAGTGGCTCTCTAGAACTATTATGGCATATGGGCTTCCGGTCTCCTGAAAAAGAAAAAAAAATAGTGCATCAAATGCAAGACGTCATTGACTATTGTACTATTGCGGAAGCCGGTAGAGACCAATTACCCTATGAAATTGATGGCTTAGTAGTTAAAGTAAATGACCTTGCCTTACAGGAAAAATTAGGTATGACTTCGCACCATCCTAGATGGGCTATTGCCTATAAATTTAAGGCAAGACAAGCAACGACAATTTTAGAAAACGTAGAATTCCAAGTGGGTAGAACGGGCGCAGTAACTCCTGTGGCAAAATTAAAACCAGTCGCCATTGGTGGCGTAACAGTATCAAGTATTTCTATTCATAATGAAGAGTATATTTTAGAAAAAGATTTGCTTTTAGGAGACACTGTTATTATTGAGCGTGCAGGCGACGTGATCCCACAGATTGTGCATTCTATCCCTAGCCTAAGAACTGGTAATGAAAAAAAGATCCAATTCCCTACCCATTGTCCTGTTTGTAATACAGCCCTCGTAAAGGAAATAACAGAAGCAGTTTGGAGATGCACCAATATCAATTGTAGCGCACAAATTGTAGAACGAATTGCACATTTTGTAAGCAAGGATGCAATGGATATTAAAAATTTAGGAGAAGCCAATATTAAAAAATTCTTTGAACTAGGTTTACTAAAAGATATTCCAGGAATTTATACGCTAGACTTTGAACACATTGGGCAATTAGAAGGATTTGGTAAAAAAAGTGTAGACAACTTAACAATTGCTATAGAAGCATCGAAACAACAACCCTTACATAGATTAATTTATGCTTTAGGCATTCGATTTGTTGGAGAGACCACTGCTAAGACCATTGCAAGCCGTATCAATCATTTACTAGACTTAACACGCATCACCGAAGCGGAATTACTAGCATTCGAAGATATAGGCGTAAAAGTAGCAAGCAGTATTGTTCAGTTTTTCCACGACCCTACTCAACTAGCCATGATTGAATCCTTAATTCAATTGGGATTGAATGTGGAACAAACCAATCACCAACAAGCAGATGGCACACTCACTGGATTGAATTTTTTATTTACTGGCACCCTAACACAGCTTAAACGCGCAGACGCAGAAGAAATGGTAGAAGCCAAAGGCGGACATATCTTAAGTGGAGTAAGTAGTAAATTAAATTATTTAGTGGTAGGAGAAGATGCAGGAAGTAAATTAGAAAAAGCCAAAAAAATAGCCTCGATAAAAATAATTACCGAGGCCGAGTTTATAGATTTAATAAAATAAAGAAATTATTTTCTAAATTATTCCTTGTGTAGCCAAATATTCTGCAATTTGTACCGCATTCGTGGCAGCACCCTTGCGAAGGTTGTCGCTCACAATCCACATGTTCAATGTTTTAGCTTGAGACTCGTCACGACGTAATCTTCCAACAAACACATCGTCTTTCTCGTGCGCCCATAAAGGCATTGGATAAAATTGCGCTGCATCGTCTTGTTGCACTACAACACCTGGCGCTTGAGCTAACAATGCAATCAATTCCTTCAAGTCAAATTCATTTTCAAATTCTACATTCACACTTTCACTATGTCCACCCACCACTGGAATACGCACTGTAGTGGCAGTTACTTTAATGGTATCGTCTTGCATAATTTTGCATGTCTCTTTTACCATTTTCATTTCCTCTTTTGTGTAGCCATTTTCTAAAAAGACATCAATTTGCGGAATCACGTTTAAGTCGATCGGGTATTTATATGCCATCTGTTCCGCTTCCAATTTTTCACCTTTGCGCTCATTGAACAATTGATCCACTGCTTGCTTACCTGTACCAGTGACGCTTTGGTAAGTACTTACAACTACTCTTTTAATTTTATATTTCTCATGCAATGGTTGCAAAGCCACCACCATCTGAATGGTAGAACAATTTGGATTTGCAATGATATAATCATCCGCTGTTAATACAGAAGCATTCACTTCTGGCACGACTAATTTTTTTGTAGGGTCCATTCTCCATGCCGAAGAATTATCTATCACGCGAATACCTGCAGCCGCAAATTTTGGTGCCCATTCTAAAGAACTACTACCACCTGCAGAAAAGATGGCCACAGCAGGTTTTGCAGCAATAGCATCATCCATGCTCACCACTTTATACCCTTTCCCTTTAAATTGCACTTCCTTCCCTACAGAACGTGCTGAGGCAACAGGTATTAACTCACTTACAGG
>CAZAOF010000020.1:0-18005 GCA_964486665.1 uncultured Sediminibacterium sp. | reverse complement strand
GCATTTTATATGTTCCGTTTATATGCCACTACTTTCCTAGGTCAATTTAGAGGAACAGAGGCACAAGCGCATCATGTACATGAAAGTCCAGTAAGTATGACCTTGCCATTAATTATATTGGCTGTATTAAGTGCAGTTGGTGGAGCAATGGGTGTTCCAGAAATCCTGGGTGGGCATCATTGGTTAGGACATCATTTATCAAGTATCATTGGTGAAGCAGCCCCGTTGCATTTGTCTCACACAACAGAATGGATTTTAATGGGAAGTTCTGTTTCGATTGCAATAGTCGCTTTATTGATTGCGATAAGTAAGTATAGTAAGCAAGCAGACGGTGAACCTCAAACAGCTTTGGGTAAGTTTTTTTATAATAAATGGTTGGTGGATGAGCTGTATGAAAAAACAATTGTTCAGCCATTAAATCGCTTTGCAGGTTTCTTGAAGGAGGTGGTAGAGAAAAACGTGATTGATGGTGTAGTAAATGGCACTGGAAAACTAGTTCAATATGGCGCAAGACAAACTCGATTGATACAGAGTGGCCAGGTTGGATATTATATTCTATTTATGGTATTGGGCATCGTCCTAATGTTCCTTATCTGGTTCAATGATATCGCAATTACTAGATTACTTAATAATTTGACTAAATAAATTTATAGCAACAATGGTCTTACTTTCAATTTTAACTATTCCGTTTATCGCAGCAATTTTATTGTTGTTCGTTAAGCAAGAGAAAATAGCTAACAATGTTGCTATAGCAACAAGTGCAATTACCTTAGCGCTATCTATTTATATTGCTTGTATGGGGGCTGTAGACTTTGATGCGTCTTGGTTACCAAGTTTACAAGCACGATTTACTTTAACTGCAGATGGTCTAACTAAGCTTTTAATGTTGTTGACTTGCATTAGCTTTCCTGCAATATTTGTTGCCACTTCAAAAAATAATAACAAAAACCAAAACCAATTCTTGTCTTTGATGCTTTTTGCGCAAACAGGTTTATTGGGTGTGTTTTTGGCTGGTGACGCTTTGTTGTTTTATTTTTTCTGGGAACTAGCTTTGATCCCTGTGTATTTCCTTTGTTCAATATGGGGAGGGGAAAAACGTATTGCCGTTACTTTTAAATTCTTTATTTATACATTCTTAGGTTCTTTGTTCATGTTGATTGGTATCATTTTTATGTATACGCATACTGCAGACCAAAGTTTTGCTATCGCGTCTTTCAAACAAGCTACTTTAACGGGTGTGCAACAAATCGCTGCATTTGCTTTGTTCTTTATTGCATTTGCAATCAAAATGCCCATCTTTCCATTACATACATGGCAGCCAGATGCTTACGAGCAATCTCCTACTGCAGTAACGATGGTATTAAGCGCGGTAATGGTAAAAATGGGTTTATATGGTGTAATTAGATGGTTAATGCCTTTATTCCCTGATGCATTTAGTGCGCATTCAAATTTTGTTGTTATCCTTTCTGTAGTTGGTATTTTGTATGCCTCGTTTATTGCTATTCGTCAAGACGATATGAAGCGCCTGATTGCCTATTCTTCTATTGCACATATTGGGTTAATGAGTGCTGCATTGTTTACGAATACTGAAATTGGTGTACAAGGCGCTTTGATACAATTATTTTCACACGGCATAAACGTGTTGGGCTTGTGGATCATCGCCGATTTGATAGAACAACAAACCGGAACAAGGTCTTTAAAAGAAATGGGTGGACTTGCTAAGCAAAATCCAACCTTAGGAATTTTGCTTGTTGGTTTTTCTTTTGCAAATATTGCTTTACCGCTAACCAATGCATTTATTGGAGAGTTTTTAATGTTTAACGGTTTGTTCCAGTTTAATCCATGGATTGCTGCTGCAGCTGGTGTGAGTGTGGTGTTGGCTGCTATTTACACTTTAAACATGGTTCAAAAATGTGCTTATGGGGAAGTGAGTGAGAAAATTAATAAGATGCAAGCGCCAAATAAGCCTGCACAATTTGTATTGATTGTTTTGTTTCTTGTAGTCATTATCACTGGGGTGTATCCTGCTCCATTGTTTGATTTAACTGCAGATACTTTACAGCAATTGTTTATCAAATAATTAAATGAATTTATAATGAACGCAATTATTGCTTCGGCTTTATTAGGTGTATTGATGATGTTTGCTTCTTGGATTACTGACAATGAGAAAACACATACCCGCATTGCATTGATAGGATTATTGACGCTAATAGTAGCCAACCTGTTTCAGTTGAATGGCCTTTACTCAGTTCAATTAGACACTAAGGGCATGCTTGCTTTTACACAGTTTGGCTTATACGTGAATACGATTTTATTTGTTTTAACCTTTTTGTATGTTTGGCTAAATGGGTCAGAAATTGAAAAAATAGGGAACCACGCTGCAGATTTTTATGCCTTATTTTTCTTTATACTATGCGGTGCAAGTATTCTTACGTCCTTCAATAATTTATTGATGTTATTTATTGGTATCGAAATTTTATCTATCCCATTGTATATATTAACTGGCGCTAACAAAAAGAATTTACATAGTAATGAAGCTGCCTTAAAATACTTCTTGATGGGGTCTTTTTCTACAGGCATCTTGTTGCTTGGCATCACTTTTTTATATGGTGCAACGGGAACGTTCCAAATCATTGCTCCGGTATTACATCCAGTTACGGGCATGGCAAGAGAACATTTGATGACTTCTGCCGGATTGATTTTAATTTTTGTTTCCTTTAACTTTAAAGTTTCTGCCGCACCTTTTCATTTCTGGACACCAGATGTGTATGATGGCGCGCCAACTGTATTTACATCCTTCATGGCTACGATTGTAAAAGCTACGGCAATGATTGCCTTTGTCGTATTATTCCATAATCAATTTAAGGCTTTAGGATACGCATGGACTTTATTATTAACTTTTGTTTTAATTGCTACCCTATTCATTGGAAATATAACAGCCGTTTTTCAAAGAAGCGTAAAACGCATGTTGGCTTATTCAAGTATTGCTCAAGTGGGCTTCATGCTTTTTGCATTATATGGCACGTCTAGTTTTGCAATCGAAGGTATTTTATTGTACATCATTGCTTATTCTGTTGCAAGCATTGGTCTTTTTGGAGTTTTAATCAAGATGAAAGAGTATAGTTTCGAGGCCTTTAATGGGTTGGCTAAAAAAGAGCCTTTACTTGCAGGGATGACTACTGTTTTCTTGTTATCCTTAGCTGGCATACCATTAACGGGTGGTTTTTTTGCAAAATATTACATGCTCAATGCAGCTATTCAATCAGGGGCAGGCTTATGGCTAGTCATTGTTGCTATTTTATTCGCAGCTGTAAGTGTGTATTACTATTTTAAATTGATTCAAGCAATGTATTTTGTTGACGGAGAACCTGCTATACATGAAATAGAACAAGGATATAAGTACAAACTAGCTGTATTTGCTATTTTAATATTGCTTTTAGGTGTTTTACCTAATGTTTTCCTCTCTTATCTATACTTTTAGCCGTTCCTCAAATACCTGAGCCGATAAAGCAAAAGCTTATTCAATCTGTCCTACCTTTAGGTTTAGAAAAACATTTTTATGACCATACAGGATTCATTCGTATTGGCTTGGCGAACCGTAAAAGGAAATAAGTTAAGAACTAGTATTACCGTAGCAATTATTGCATTTGGGATAATGGCCTTAATTGGTATTATTACCGCTATTTCTGCAATGAATCAAAGCTTGAAAGAGAACTTTTCTTTCATGGGAGCAAATGCTTTTACCATTCGCTATAAAGAGATGAACGCAAGAATGGGAGGCCCATCACAAGACGAAGAGTTCTCTAAAACTAAAAAAGGACAAAAAGAAAAAAAATCGAATTTAGATAAACCTTTCACCCTAGACGAGTCGACCTATTTTAAAGAAAATTACGGATTCGATAGAGCTCAAGTAAGTGTTTTTAAAAGAGCAAGTGGCAATAACGAGTTAGTGTATAAAAATATAAAAACGAATCCTCAAATTGGGATGTGGGGGGCCGACGAGAACTACATCGCAGTCAATGGGTATCAGCTAGCTATTGGAAGAAATTTAAATGCGGTAGATATTCAATCTGGCAGAAACGTATGCATGATTGGTAGTAGTGTTGGAACAAAACTATTTCCAAAAAGTCCAGAAAAAAGTATCGATAAAATTATTTTAGTGCAAGGCAAACCCTACCGTGTTATTGGCTTATTGAAATCAAAAGGGTCGAGTGCCATGCTTAGACAAGATGATGTTGTGATTACCTCTTTGAAAAATATACGACAATATCAAAGCTCCAATCCATCTTATCAGCTTGGTGTAGCAGTAAATAATGTGATTGAACTAGCACCTGCTATTGATGAAGCTATGTTACAGATGAGAAAGGCTAGAAAATTAATTCCAAAAGAATCAGATAATTTTATCATTGACAAGAGCGATAAATTCGCACAATTATTTATTGGCTTTTTAGCTGGTATTAGTGGTGCAGCTGGGGCAATCGGTATGATTACATTAATTGGTGCTGCAATTGGCTTAATGAATATCATGCTGGTGGCAGTGAACGAAAGAACACGTGAAGTTGGCTTAATCAAGGCACTAGGAGGAAAAAGGAAAGATGTGCGTCGTCAATTTTTATTTGAAAGTGTTATTATTAGTTTACTAGGTGCAATTTTTGGTATCTTATTAGGTGTGCTAGTAGGCAATGTTTTTAGTATTGTATTAAGTACAGGATTTGTAATACCTTGGTTTTGGGTGATTACAGGTATTGTGATCTGTTCTGGTGTTGGATTAATTGCAGGTATTTATCCTGCGATGAAAGCGGCATCATTAAATCCTATTAACGCATTAAGGTACGAGTAGTTTATAAAATTATAGAAACTAAAACGCCTCCCAATTGGGAGGCGTTTTTTATTTGCAATAAGTAAAGCCAGGTAGATTTATTTAGGATCTAATGCTTGTTTGATTCTATCTTGTAAATCATTGATATGATTCACTGAAGTAGCGTCAGTGGCAGATGCTTTTGCTGCCTGAAGTGTGCTAGATAATTTCTTTAACTGTGCTTTCGCCTCAGATATGATATCTGTATTTTCTACATCAACACTTGGTAAGCCAATGCGTATCATTGAAGAAGCTCCTGCAGCAGCAGAAGGGTTGATCAAATCATCAAGTTGGCTAACATAAGTCTTTTGTAAATTACGACGGAAAATATCAGTCTTACTTACATCACTAAACAAACCTTTTCTAAGGTCATCCATCATGTCATTTAATGCATAAGTAGCGCTGCCAAATCTTGTTTGACTTGTAGTTAATCTATATAATCTACCCTTGTCCATTAAACCTCTTAAAATATTTGTTTGAACAGACTGCACGCGCTCATTAGACACAGGGTTTGCTATTTTATTTAATACATTCATATCCAATAACCACTTTGGTGTATTGAATAATTGGGTATGTAAAAATTGCATTGCTTGTTTTTGTGTCGCAACAGGGGTTGGTGTGTAAACATCACCTTTTTCTTCTACGCTCTTAAATGTCTCTTGTGCACCGCCAATATTTTTCAATACATGGCCCATGTACCTATTGAATTGACCTACTACTTGGCCATACATTTGGCTTAAGTTTTCGTAACGGTCGCCTTCTTCCTTAGTCCACTCCGGTAGGTTAACGACGATTCTTTTTAAGTTTTTAATACCATATTCGCTGGCTAACATAGAATTATCACCTAAGTCTTCGGTCTGTGCTCTTGGATCGTCATTTCTTCCTTCTCCTCCAAACCAAATTCTAGGATTTTTTGCAAGATTATCTATGATCCATTTGTTGTTAATCTTACGATCTGCTTGTGCATCATTCTCTCCTGTGTAGGTATAGCCCCATTGAATTGCCCATTTGTCATAATCACCAATTCTTGGAAATAAGCCAGACTGGTTAATTTTATCTTCAGGCTGAGCAACATAGTTAAAACGAGCATAGTCCATGATAGATGCGCTGTGACCATTGGCTTCTACCCAGTTTTTGTCTCTTAATTTTTCTACAGGTGTTTTACTAGAACTACCCATATTATGTCTTAATCCTAATGTGTGTCCTATTTCATGAGAAGATACAAAACGGATTAAATTACCCATTAAAGTATCGTCAAAATGCATTTTTCTTGCCGCAGGATCTACTGCTGCAGTTTGAACCATATACCAATCATGTACAAGACTCATTACATTGTGGTACCAACCAACATGGCTCTCTAAAATTTCACCACTGCGAGGATCATGAACTTGAGGACCGTATGCATTTTCAATATCTGAGGCAAAATAACGGATCACAGAAAAACGAGCGTCTTCTAAACTCATTGTGCTGTCATTTGGCCATTCTTTACCTTGAATAGCATTTTTCCAACCCGCTTTTTCAAATGCAATATTCCAGTCATTTACACCTTCTATTAAAAATGGCACCCACTTTTTAGGTGTTGCTGGATCGATATAATATATGATGGGCTTAATTGGTTCAACCAATTCACCTCTTTTATACTTCTCCAGATCCTGTGGCTTTGGTTCTAATCTATAACGAACAGCAAATACTTGATTTTTTACTTTTTGTTGATCATCTGAATATTCCACAAAATTGTCAGCAAAATAGCCCACTCTTGGATCAAATAAGCGACGCCCCATTGGAGTCTTAGGAAGCAATAAGATAGAAGTATTTAATTCAAAAGTTACGGCTCCTGCGTTCGCTGCAGCTGGTATAAAGTTACCTGCTGTAGGGCTTCCAGGCATTGGTGCGCTTGCGTTATAGGTTTTAACTGTTCTAACTTCTAGGTTGATAGGGTAGGACTTAATACTTTCGATGTAAGAACGATCAGCTGCTAAGCCAGAAAGGTTGAAGTTTCTCTTTTCAAAGCTGCTTAAACTTACTGCTTGGTTATCTCCCTTAAAGAAGTCACTTACATCAATAATCGAGCTCGAAGAATCTTTTCCATAAGCTTTGATATCAAAAGATGCGACAATTGGATCTAAATAGGAGTTTTTAACTGCCTTAGCAATAGTTTGCGTAGAGTCAGCCTTACTAATAAGGGTAACCACACGCATAAAAAGACGGTTATTAGGGCCTTTCTCGAATTGTATGGTCTGCTCGTTTACTTGCTCTCCTCCATATTTTCTAGCACCCCCAGCCACTTTGGCAAAGCGAGTTACAGCAATTAGCTCTCTGCCTAAAAGACTGTCTTGAATATCAAAGTAATATTTATCGTCTTGAAGGTGCACTGTAAAGACCCCTTTTTGGGTTACAGCCTTCTTGGTGATGAACTCTTTAAAGGATTTTGGGCCTGTTTTTGCAGGGATGTCTTTTTTTGCCCCTGCTGCGGCAGCGCTTGTATCGACTGCTGGTGCATTTCTTTGGGCGCTTACAAGACCTGTCATTAAGACACAAAGACTTGTAATTGCGAGGATTTTTCTCATATTAAATTATTATTGTTTTTAAAAACGTCCCATAAATATATTCTATTCAGTGTTCACTTTTTCGTTAATAATTTTTTTACCCAAAAAAAATGACTTGAAAATTGTTTCAATCAATAATTTACTTATTTTGTAACCCCTTAGTAACTGAAGTGTTAAGATTATTAAAAAAATCAACTTTTGTTATCAGGATTAAATCACTTTTTTATAAATTTAATTTAAAACCAAAAATCAATTGAATCATGGCTGAGACTAAACCAACTGCAGCTTCAAAGCAAGCAGCACCAAAAAAAGGAGGCAATCTACTTGCATCTTTAGCACCAATCGCTTGTATCGTAGCAGGCTATGTTATTTGGCGTTTTGTATTAGGTAACGCAAGTAATTTCACAAATCCAGATCCAAATGGTGGTTTCTGGCCAGCGCACAAAGGACCAATGGGTACGTTTACAAAAATGTATGAAGGTGGTATCGTTGTACCTATTTTGATCGCAAACTTTTTAGTTGTATTGACTTTTTCTATCGAAAGAATGTTGACAATTAAGAAAGCAAATGGTAATGGTAATATCGCAGAATTTATCCGCAAAGTACAATTTCACTTAGCGAACAAAGAAGTAGATAAGGCATTAGCAGAATGCGATAAGCAAAAAGGTTCTGTAGGTAATGTAATGAAGTCTGGATTGACTAAGTATAAGGAAATGATTACTAATACAGAATTAGATACAGAGCAAAAAGTAATGAATATCCAAAAAGAAATCGAAGAAGCTACTTCATTGGAATTACCAATGTTAGAAAAGAACTTAGTATTCTTATCAACTATCGCATCAGTTGCAACCTTATTAGGTTTGTTCGGTACGGTATTAGGTATGATTCGTTCTTTCTCTAAATTAGGTGAAGAAGGTGGTGGTGAAGCTGCTCGTGAATTATCTCAAGGTATTTCTGAGGCATTGTACAATACTGCATTAGGTATTGGTACTTCAGCTGTTGCGATCATTATGTACAACATCTTTACTACAAATATTGATGGTATTACATACGGAATCGATGAGTCTGGATTTACATTGACTCAAAGCTTCGCTGCAAACTACAAATAATAAATTCATTAAGGCCTAGCCTTATAAATATCAAAAGACTATACAATGGGTAGAGCAAAATTACCTCGTAAAAGTACCAACATCGACATGACCGCCATGTGTGATATTGCCTTCCTTTTATTGTCTTTCTTCATCTTGACAACTAAATTCAAGCCCTCAGAAGCGATTGCCGTGGAGACACCGAGTTCGGTAGCATCCAAGGTTGCTCCAAGTCAGGACTTTGTTTTGGTAACAATAGATAAGGATGGTAAAGTTTTCCTAACCATGGACGACGAGCAAAAGAAAGAATTAGTTGCGAATACGGTGAATAGCCAACGTAACTTAGGTATTAATGTAGCTGCTTTTAAGAAAGCCGGCTTCATTGGTGCTCCACTAAGTGGGTTAAATTCTTTTTTAGCTATTCCTGAAGAAAACAGAAAAGGTGATCAATTACCTGGTATACCATGTAAGGATAGCACCAACAATGAATTGATATACTGGATGCAAGTGGTGAAAGAAGCCTACGCAGGTGAAAAAATGGATCTTTTATTAAAAGGGGATAATGTATCAAAATACCCTGCATTTAAAAGTGTCATAGAAGCATTCAAGAAAAATGAATTGTTGAAATTCCAAATGGTTACCAATCCTGAAAATGCACCAGAAGGCTCTGAATTATGGAAGAGCTCAATGAAAGGTATTAAGCAGGAAGACTAATTTAATAACTAATTAAAAGCGCTAACAATGGCAGAATTAGATACCTCGGGTGGTGGCCATAAAAAGAAAGGACCAGGGGTCAAGAAAGGAAAAAAGTTATCAACGCGCGTTGACTTAACGCCAATGGTGGACTTAGGTTTCTTATTGATTACCTTCTTCATTTTTACCACAACCATGAGTCAACCAACAGCGTTAAAGTTGTTTTTGCCTGATGATAAGGTAACAGAGGAAGATCAAAATAAAGCAAAAGAATCTGGTGTACTTACCATTTTGATGGGAGCAAATAATCATGTTTATTATTATGAAGGACAATTAAAATCAGACGGTTCTAATTTCCTTTCTGCTTCATTCAATGGCGAAAATTCTATCCGTGATGTGATCTTGAAAAAGAAAGCAGATGTTAGAAGTAGATCAACCGATCCAGAGAATCCATACAAAGATTTTGTGGTGGTAATCAAACCTAGCGTTGAGTGCAATTACAAAAATGTAATTGACATCTTGGATGAAATGGCTATTAACGTTGTAAAAAAATATGCATTAGTAGATATCTCTGACGGGGAAGCTCAGTTGGTAAAAATCTCTGATGCAAGTTCACAAACTTCGGCAAGTAATTAAAAGCATTAAACATGGACATAAATAAAATATTAACCGCCGATATTCTTGATATCCTTTTTGAAGGCAAGAATAAAGACTACGGTGCTTATGATCTTCGTAAGACATATAATAAGCGCTTAAAAAACGGTCTTTTGGGTATGATTGGCGTTACTTTGGCCTTGTCTTTGGGTGCGATTTTATCAAATTCTATCAAGAGTGATAAAATGGAAATCGTTGCTGTGGATTTATCATTAGAAAATGTAAATCAAGACGAAAAAAAGCCTGAACCACCGCCACCGCCGCCGCCGCCAAAACAAGAGCCTCCAAAAGTAGAAGTAACTAAATTCACGCCTCCTAAGATTGTAAAAGACGAGGAAGTAAAAGAGGAAGACGAGATCAAGGAAGTGGAAAAGTTAGAAGATACTAAGATTGGCTCATTCAATCAGGAAGGTACTAAAGACGACGGATTGGTTGCTCCAGTGGAGCAAAGTACTGGTCCTGTAGAAGCGCCTAAAGTAGACGACGACTATGATAAAGTATTTACTGTGGTTCAAATTCCTGCTGAGTTCCCTGGTGGACAAGGTGGATGGGTTAGATACCTAGAGCGTACTTTAAATAGAGACTTACCTGTAGAAAATGGAGCACCTACTGGAAAATACTCTGTAGTGGTTTCTTTCATCGTGGCTAAGGATGGTGCAATCTCTGAAGTTAGAGCAGAGAACGATCCTGGTTATGGCACTAAGGAAGAAGCAGTACGTGTTATTCAAAGAGGTCCAAAATGGAAACCAGCTGTTCAAAATGGACGTAATGTAATTTACAGACATAGACAAGCGATTGTTTTCATGGTTTCTGAAGACTAAGATTCAAACAGATTCAATATAAAAAGGCTCCCAATTGGGAGCCTTTTTTGTGTAATTTTGCATCCATGCAAAGCACCTTAAGTACTTGGAATGATACGATCGTGGCACTAGCCACCGCACCTGGATTAGGTGCCATTGCGGTGATTAGATTGAGTGGGCCAGAAGCCATTCAGATTGTGAATGCTGTTTTTGAGAAAAAGGATTTAACTAAGCAAGCTTCACATACTGTTCATTTTGGAAAATTAGTAGACAAAGGACTTGTCTTAGACGAGGTAGTAGCTAGTATTTATAGGGCTCCGAAATCATACACTGGCGAAGAAGTGGTTGAGATTTCTTGTCATGGTTCTCCTTTTATTCAGGATTCGATTTTACAGTTAATGATAGAGAAGGGCGCAAGGATGGCGAAGCCAGGTGAATTTACACAACGCGCATTCTTGAACGCGAAATTAGATTTAACACAAGCAGAAGCGGTTGCAGATTTAATTGCAAGCAATACTGAAGCAGCAAGGAAAACTGCCTTACATAATTTAAAAGGTGGATTCTCCAATGACTTGCAATTAATGCGTGAAAAATTAATCAAATTTTCTGCATTGATCGAATTAGAGTTAGATTTTTCACAAGAAGATGTTGCGTTCGCCAATAAAACAGAACTAGAAAACTTAGTGAATCAGCTGCAATTAAGAACACAGGAATTGTACGACTCTTTTAAGTTAGGTAATGTAATAAAGAATGGAGTCCAAGTTGCCATCGTTGGAAAACCAAATGCAGGAAAATCTACTTTATTAAACGCATTGTTGAATGAGAACCGCGCATTGGTGAGTGATATTCCTGGTACTACAAGGGACACAGTAGAGGAGTATTTAAATATTCAGGGGGTATTGTACAAGTTAATTGACACTGCAGGCATTAGAATGCAAACTGAAGATTCCATTGAACAAATGGGTATCGAGAAAAGTAGGGAGAAAATTCAAGAAGCAGATATTGTGATCGCTTTATTTGACGCAAGCACACATACACTTGAGCAAATAAAAGTATGGCAAAATGAAATTGGTGTCACAAATGACAAATTAATTTTAGTAGGGAATAAAATTGACCTTGCTTCAAATCCATCTACCTATGACGACCCTGCATTTAGACAGATCTTATTTATTTCTGCAAAAGACAAACAAAATATACAAGCTTTAGAAAATGCATTGAATCAAAAAGTAGTAGGAGATGCATTAAACAAAGAAGGCACTATTGTGACCAATGCAAGGCATGTAGCTTCTTTAAAAAAATTAATGCTTGCCTTGAATGATATTGAGACAGGATTGATTCAAAATGTAACAGGGGATTTACTGGCTTTAGATATCCGTCAAGCCTTACATTATTTAGGCACGATAACAGGGGAGATTACTAACGAAGATCAACTGGATTTTATTTTCTCTAAATTCTGTATTGGAAAATAAAAGCAATTTATGCTTAAATTTAAATTCATTTTTTTGTTTATTTGCTGTGCAAACTTTGCATTCACACAAGATGTAACAACTGTTTTTGAATCAGGAAAAGAGGGTTTTAGTTCTTTTCGCATTCCAGCCATTGTACAATTACCTAATAAAAGAATCCTTGCCTTTGCCGAAGGAAGAGTGAATAGCGCAGCAGATTTTGGGAATGTAAAAATTGTCATGAAGTCAAGTGATGACAATGGCAAGAGTTGGTCTACTTTAAAAGTAGTAGTCGATTATGGAAATTTACAAGCCGGGAATGCAGCACCCGTTGTAGACTTGTTGGATCCTGCTTTTCCTAATGGAAAGATTTATGTTTTTTATAATACTGGCAATGTGAGTGAGTCAGATTTACGAAAAGGGCTTGGGCTTCGAGAGGTCTGGTTTATCAGTTCTACTGACAATGGTATAACATGGTCGATAGCTACCAATATCACGAATCAAGTACATCATCCAAACGGAACAATGTTAGATCGTAGCTATGAAAGTAGTTTAGATTGGCGTTCTTATGCCAATACACCTGGTCATGCTGTACAATGTTTAGAAGGCAAGTATAAAGGAAGAATTTATATCGCTGCAAATCATTCAGCTGGATCTAGTCAATCAAATTTCAAGGATTATAATACGCATGGGTATTACACCGATGACCATGGAAAAACATTTAAGTTAGGGGCTACTTTGAATATTGCAGGGAGTAACGAAGCTACCGCCGCTTTTATTTCAAACAATCGATTGATTCTAAATGCACGAAATCAAAGTGGTCAAATTAAAAATAGAATTGTCGCATATAGCAATGATGGGGGAGCACATTTTGATACTAGTTATTTTGATCAGCAATTGCCTGATCCAGTTTGCGAAGGGACCATTTTAAATATTGGTCAAAAAAAAGGAAAATCTATTTTGGCATTTGTTAATGCTGCAGACACATTGTATAGGAATCAATTAACATTGAGGCTGAGTTTTGATGAAGGTAAAACATGGCCAATAAAAAAACGCATAGATCAAACCAAAGACCCATTAAAACTAAAACAAGATTACACGGCATATGCTGATATTGTATCTATTGGGAAAAGAAAAATTGGTGTACTATATGAACTTGATAATTATAACAGAATTGTATTTAAGCAATTGAGTTGGTAAATACTAAATTGGTAAAATCATCTGCGACCATATCCAATACTTAATCAGATAAAAATCATTCTTGTATTTTGCTTCTTTAATATTTACATAGAACCACCTTCCACAAACTTTGCATCAACCGTTAATTCAGACAAAGTTTTTCCTCCTTTGATATTGGCCAACATTTGTACAAATGCTAGTTTACCTAGTTCATATCCACTTGTTTCTACATAACTAATATTGGGATGGTATAAGCTTGGAATAAAACCATTGCTAATACTAATGACGCCCATCTCTTCTGGTACTTTAATATTGAGCGCCTGTATAGATTTCATTACACCGATTAAAATTTCGTCTGTCATGGCAAATACAGTATCAAATTTCTGCGCTTTATTAAAATGTTTTTTAAATGCATCTTCTGCTTCAATTGAACTATTGGTATGCACGTATGTGCAGTGCGTTTTAGGCGCGTATTTTTCCATAAATTGCTGAAATGCAAATTTCCTTTTTTGACTTATCGATAAAGCAGGGTCACCAAATAAGGCAAGTACTCTTTTAGCTCCTCTTTGAATAATATTTTCAGCAGCAATCACAGCACATCTTTCGTCAGCCATTCTCACTTTTGTATACTTGTTTTCTTTTGGTACGATATCAAAGAAAACTACAGGGATATCTCTTTCACTCATCTTTTCATACACTTCTAAGTTTTGTGTGTGTGCAGAGAGGCATGCAAAAACACCAGAGACTCTATTTTGTCTAAAAATTTTTAAATTGTTTAATTCATTTTCGGTGTTGTTGCTAGATTGTAGAATCATTAATGCGTAGCCGTTTTTTCTGCTCTCCTCTTCAATTGCTGCAATAAAACTGTCATAAAACAAATTCGCAATAGCAGGAACAATCACGCCAAATATTTTGCTACTCTGTGTTCTTAATTGAATGGCGTAAGCATTAGGCTCGTAATCCAGGCTATTTGCAAGTGCATGCACCTTGGCTTTTGTGGCAGTTGAGATATCTGGGTGGTCTTTTAGTGCCCTAGATACGGTAGATATGCTTAATTGGAGCTGTTGAGCCAATAATTTAAGGGTAGTATTCGTCATAGCAAGCAAGCTTTATGGAGTTCAATTTAAGGAAAATTACCACAAAATTTACCGCAAACGTTTGCAATTTTAATAAAACTTTCTATTTTTTAGGATCAATTATAATGAGATTTTTGTTTACCCAATATCCTAAAAATCAATCTATTGTTGACTTATAAGTTATTTTTTACATGTTTATGTCGCACAAAAGCTAACAGTTGTAAACAGTTTTGCCAAAAAGTTAAAAATTATTTAACAAAAAATTTGTTTGATATCAAAAATGTGTATTTTGTAACTGCTTATTAAACCAATAAACTGCCAATTATGAATTTTTCAAAAATTGTAAAGTCTTCTTTCGTAGGACTTTTTCTTGGCTTGCTTGCATTAAATGCACAGGCGCAGAACAAAACAGTTACAGGTAAGGTCTTGGATGCAAAAGATGGTTCTCCAATTGCTTCAGCTTCGGTTGTTGCTAAGGGAACTAGCACAGGCGCTAAAACAGCGGCTGATGGTACTTTTGCAATCACAGTGCCTTCTTCTGTAACAAAATTAGTTGTTTCAACTGTAGGTTACTCTTCTAGAGAAGTAAATGCAGAAGGAAACGTAACTGTATCATTAAATCAAACTAGCGAGCAATTGAATGAAGTTGTGGTAGTTGGTTATGGTACACGTAAGGTAAAAGATGCAACTGGTGCAGTAGTTTCTTTGGGTGAGAAATCTTTTAACAAAGGGGTTATCTCTTCTCCAGAGCAATTATTACAAGGTCGTGTTGCTGGTGTGAACGTAACATCTAACTCTGGTGAGCCAGGTGGTGCAGTAAACATTACTATTAGAGGTACTTCTTCTGTAAGAAGTAACAACAACCCATTATATGTGGTTGATGGTGTGCCTTTATATGGTGGCGGTACAGTAGGTAGTGCTATCTCAGTTGAAGGTGGTACCACTGCAAGAAACCCATTATCATTCTTGAATCCTAACGATATTGAGAACATCTCAATCTTAAAGGATGCGTCTTCTGCAGCAATTTATGGTGCTAGAGGTGCGAATGGTGTTGTATTAATTACAACTAAATCTGGTAAAGGAAAGCCTAGCTTAACTTTCAACGCAACTACTTCAGTTTCTACAACTGCAAAGCGTTATGATTTAGCAAGCCCTCAAGAGTTTGTTTATGGTATCAAGAAAACATTAGAGAGTGCTGGTATCGACGCTTCTGGCGTAGGTAGCAATGACAAAGGTTTTAACACAAACTGGCAAGACCAGGTGTTCCAAACTGCTATATCTAATAGCTATAACTTGGCTTGGGGCTTTTCTAATTCAAAGACTTCTTTGAAATTGAATGGTTCTTATGATAACCAAGAAGGTATTGTAAAAACACAAGGTTTAAAGCGTTATACTTTTGGTTTGAAATATTCAAATCAATTGACATCTCGTTTGAAATTAGACGTTACTGCAAACCAGTCAATTGTTAACAATAAATACGCACAGGTAACGAACAACGCAGGTTACCAAGGATCATTGATCGGTGCAATGATTGGAGCTAACCCTACTTTCCCAGTTTACGATGCAAACGGTCTTTGGTTTGATAACCAAGATGGAAACAGAAACCCTGTTGCGATCTTAGAAGGTTACAACGATAGCGATACTTATAATAAATTATTAGCTAACGTATCTCTTTCTTACAAGATCACTGATAACTTAACTTACAAGGCGATCTTCGGTATGGAGAATGGTGCTTCTGAGCGTTTAACTTTTGTTGACCCTCGTTTACCAGGAGCTTATATCCAAGGTCAAATCAATGTTCGTGGTAGAAACTATCCAACATCTGATTTCGCACTTAAAGGTGGTAGAGCTGCACAACAATTCTTAGATCAATCTTCTAATTTGATTGAGCACACATTGAACTATGATAAGACTTTTAAAAATGGCAACAACTTACAAGCTTTAGCTGCCTTCTCTTATCAAAAAACAACTGACTACTACAGAGCTTCTCAAAGATGGGGTCAACCTGGAGCTACTAAAATGTCTACTAACTACAAAGATTACACAGGTGGTCAAACAGTAGTATACGGTGATAGTACACAAGTTGAATTACAATCTTATTTCACTCGTTTGAACTACACAATGAAAGACAAGTATATCTTATCTGCATTAGTGAGAGTGGATGGATCTTCTAAATTTAGCTCTGGTAATAAATACGGTACATTCCCTGCATTTGGTTTCAAGTGGAGAGTATTAGAAGAAAAGTTTGCTCAAAATACTTTGGGTAAAATCTTCTCTAATTTTGATGTAAGATTAAACTATGGTGTAACTGGTAACCAAGAGTTCCCTGCTTATGCTTCTTTGGCTATACAACAATCTAATTTCTCTGGCGGATCTAGTGTAATCACTAACTCAAATCCTAATTTGAAATGGGAACAAACAACAACACAAGGTGTTGGAGTTGACTTCACTATGTTCAATGGTAGATTGAATGGTACAGTTGATTATTTCAACAAGTCTACTCAAGATTTATTATTCTTGATCAGCTATCCTCAACCAGCAGCTTCTGCTGACCGTTGGGTGAACTTGCCTGGTAATGTAGTGAACAAAGGATGGGAATTTGGATTAGACTACCAATTAGTTCGTCCAGCTTACAGAGGTGCTTTTGGATGGGATGTGAACTATAACATGTCTTTCTTAAACAACAATGTAACTGGCTTCGGATCTACAGTAGTTAATACAGGTGAAGTTTCTGGACAAGGTTTATCTGGTGCTTATGCGCAGACAATCCGTGACGGATATCCTTTATTTACTTTCGTAATGCCTACTTTCTTAAGATTTGATGCATTCGGAAATGGTGTGTACGCAAATGGTGCTAAGGATGAATTACAAGGATCTGCGTTACCAAAATTCAATGCTGGTTTAACAAATAATTTCTCTTACAAGAAATTTACAGCAAGTTTCTTCTTTAATGCAGTAACTGGTTTTGTTGTTTACAACAATACAGCGAATGCGTTGTTATTAAAGGGAAGTTTGAAGAATGCTAAGAATGTTACAAGAGATGTAGTGAATTCTATTGAGAATTCAATCAACCCAGGTAACGTATCAACTCGTTTCTTAGAAAAAGGTGATTATATCCGTTTTGCAAATGCTAGCATTAACTATGCGGTAGATGTGAAGCAAGGTTCTTTCATCAAAGGTTTGAATATTTCACTTTCTGGTCAAAACCTAGGTCTATTTACTAAATACTCTGGTTTAGATCCTGAAGTGAATGTAGACAAATCTAGAAACGGTGTACCTTCTCGTGGATTTGACTATACTGCAACTCCAAGAGCTCGTGTGTTCACATTAGGTATCAATGCTCGTTTTTAAATTAATAAATAATCATACACATGAAAAATAATTTCATCAAACAAACAGCAATCTACACCGCTGCAATTGCAGTGAGTTTAGGTGCGGCTTCTTGCTCTAAATTAGACGAGAAAGTGTTTGGATCTAAAACTATTGCTGCTGCATCTACTGATGGTGCTGCTTCTGCTAACCTTGCATCTGTTTATGAAGCAACCAATGCTTTGATGGGTCAAGGAAACTGGTATGCTTTACAAGAGCATTCTACAGACGAATTACTTGGGCCAACTCGTGGTACTGACTGGGATGACTTTGGTACTTGGAGAAAAATCCATTTAC
>CAZAOF010000019.1:3475-18024 GCA_964486665.1 uncultured Sediminibacterium sp. | reverse complement strand
AACATACCGATAAAGGAAGTATCAATATCAACTCCAACGGATCCAATCCAAAAGCCGTAGCCGAATTGGCTGCTGTTGGTTTAGATAGTTTAAGAGTAAGTACCAATTCTGCTCGACCAGAAATTTACAATGCGTATTACAGACCAAATAACTACAAATTCGAAGATATTATTGAGAGCTTAAAAGTAATGTCTGCTGCAGGCAAATGGACAAGCATTAATTATTTTGTTTTCCCTGGCATGACCGATACAGTAGCAGAATATGAAGCACTCCGAAAATTGATTAAAGACACAGGATTGAAAATGATTCAATGGCGTAATTTCAATATTGATCCAGATTGGTATCTAGGAAAAATTGGTGTGACAGAACCTGGTGAAATTATGGGCGTAAAACAAATGATGGAATTAATTAGAGAAGAATTTCCAGACTTAAAATTTGGTTATTACAACCCTCCTATTGAACGAATCAAAGGAGATTTTAATACTGAATTTGCGCATCACTAATGATAAAATAACGTGGAGTAGAAATTGTGAAACTGAAAACTGAATTTTGAAAAGACATTATAACAAACAAGTTCAAATAGGAACCATCTTAGCCATCATTGCATGTGTGATATGGTCAGGTAATTTTATTGCTTCTAGGTATTCGATTCAAATAGCGGGTCCAATTAGTCTTGCATTTTTTAGATGGACTGTCGCAACTTTGACTATGCTTCCATTTGCATTTAAAAATTTTAAGAAAGAAAAGGAAATATTTAAAAATAACCTGAGTTACTTTTTTTGGATGGCATTAGTAGGTGTCGCAGTGTACAATACCATGATCTATCAAGCTGGACATTCAACTACTGCTATTAATATGGCTTTATATGGATCCATCATTCATCCAATCGTTGCTACCTTATTAGCAGCATGGCTGGTACAAGAAAAACTGCATTGGAAAAGTATTGCAGGTATTGCACTAGGAGTTATTGGCATTATCGTACTCTTAAGTAAAGGTGATATCAACACGTTATTACATTTTAAATTTGCTACTGGTGATTTGTGGATGATTGGTGCTGGGTTTTGTTTTGGGAGTTATAATGTTTTTGTTAGAAAGAAGCCAATTGGAATTTCAAATAATAGTTTTCTACTTGTCATATTCGCAATTGGAACAGTTTTACTATTACCATTTGCTCTCTATGAAATGAATTATGTACAACCTGTTATTTTCAATAAAGAATTTTTATTCATTGTTCTATACTTGGGTATTGGAAACTCAACCATCGCGTATTTATTATGGAATATGGCAATTCACCGACTAGGATCCGCAAAGACTGCATTGTTTGGCACTTTGGTACCTTTTTTAAGCTCTATCGAAGCCTTGTTTATTTTAAACGAACAGTTCACGGTTTTTCAAATCATTAGCGGTGTAATCATTGTTTCGGGTATCGTCATTAATACATGGCCCTCAAAAATAAAACATGGAAATTAGTACAATCATCCTCCTATGCTTGATTGCGTTTTTAGCAGGATATGTAGATGCTGTTGTTGGCGGAGGTGGATTAATACAAGTTCCTGCTGGATTAATATTAATGCCTGCACAAGCCGTATCCACCGTGATTGGGACACTTAAGGTACCCTCTTTTATTGGCACTTGTTTTGCCACTTACCAATATTTAAAAAAGGTTAAAATTCCTTTACTACGCATACTTATCTTCACGTCTATCGCTTTCTCTTCTGCATTTACTGGTTCTTTATTGCTTACTAGAATGAGTAACCAATTTATGAAGCCAGTCATATTTTTTGTGTTACTTGCTATGGCAATATACACTTTCACAAAAAAAGATTTTGGTCAGGTGCTACAAAAAGATGAAGTTAAATTTCCACTAGTAAAAGGCATACTCATTTGTTTAATCATAGGTTTTTATGATGGATTCATTGGTCCAGGAGGTGGCAGCCTTTTTGTACTCGCTTTTATTGCCATTTTAGGATATGATTTTATGAATGCGAGCGCACATGCCAAAATCGTGAACTTGTCCACTAATTTAGGATCACTTATTTTATTTATTGGGAAAGGGGTTATTTTATGGCCTGTCGCTATTCCAATGTCATTTTGTAATGCTGCTGGGGGTATTTTAGGATCTAGAATGGCTTTAAAAAAAGGAAACCAATTTATCCGCAAGATCTTTTTAGTTGTGATCGTAGTTACTTTGTTAAGATTGGGTTATGACGTTTTTTTCCATTAATTTTAAACTATGCAATTAAGTTTTGAACAAGAAAAGAACCTTAAAGCTGGTATCTATACCGGGCTAATCTGTCTTGTGCTTTCCTTACTTTTTTTTGTACTACAATGGAAGCAACCTGCACCAAAAATAATACCACCACTACCTGAGTATATGGAGGTGAATTTAGGCAACAGTAGTACTGGAGCCGGCGATATCCCACCAATGAGTAAGGAAGCTCCTGCTCCAGAACAAGGAAATAGCAGTGCTAGATCGAAAGCAGTAGCTAGCATCTCTTCGAAAATAAATGCAGTATCTAATGATGTCAATGACGAAGCGATTAAATCTGGAACATCAAAAGCGATTGCAAAAAATAATCCAGCTCCAATTCCTGCAAAACCAAAAGCATTAATGGGTAAATATGCTGGAGGAAACAGCACTGGAGGTAATAACCAAGACAGTTATAATAATGTAAAAGACCAAGGCATTGCTGGTGGAAAAGGTGACCAAGGTGTGGCTAATGGGTCAATCGATGGAAAAGCCTACACTGGAACAGGCGGACCTTTCGTTACCAAGGGTGATCGTAGGGTAACTAAAACTTACTCATTTAATGGAGATGTGCCACCTGCCACTATTTATGCAGAAATAGAAGTGAATCCAAATGGGGTTGGGAGATTTGTTCAAATAGCTCGAGGCTCGTCCTCCAATGATCCAAAATACAAAAAAGCTATTGTCGATTATTTAACAAAAATTAGTTTTAACAGCGCTGATCATAGTTCTATCGTTACTGTGAAATTTAAATTCGACGTACAATAAGTCTTACTAATTAATATGAGCTATCAAGCCACTCTTGACTATTTATATGCTAGGCTTCCAATGTTTAGTAGAGTTGGTGCTGCTGCTATTAAACCTAATTTAGACAATACCATTGCTATCTGTAATTTTCTTGGCCATCCTGAAAAAAAAATCAAGACCATACATATTGCAGGCACAAATGGCAAAGGGTCAACAAGTCATTTGTTGGCTTCTATATTCCAAGAAGCAGGATATAAAACTGGATTGTACACTTCCCCTCACTTATATGATTTTAGAGAGCGCATTAAAGTCAATGGGCAAATGTGTAGTGAAGATTTTGTAGTAGACTTTACAAATAAAATAAAAACATTTATCGAAAAAGTGGAGCCCTCTTTTTTCGAAATCACTGTAGGGATGGCCTTTGATTATTTTGCAAAAGAAAAAGTGGATATCGCCATCATTGAAACTGGACTAGGAGGAAGACTAGATAGTACAAATATCATTCAACCTGAGTTATCCATTATCACCAATATTGGATTCGACCATATGGCTTTATTAGGCAATACTTTAGAAGCAATAGCGTCTGAGAAAGCAGGGATTATAAAAAAAGAGACACCAGTTGTGATTGGCGCAGCCAATGATGTAACTAAAAAAGTTTTTGAAGAAAAAGCTAGCATAGAAAATGCACCTATTTATTTTGCTGATGATTTTATTGAATTCACCTCCTTTCAAAATGACTGGCAAACTGCTTTATTTGAATTCAATCAACCATTGATTCATCTTTTAGATGCCCCTCTATTTCCTAAAAAATTCACAGTAGCATGTGATTTGCCTGCAAAGTATCAAGCAAAAAATTTGAAAGCTGTATTGGTAGCTGCACAATTACTTTCCACTATGGGCTGGAATATAACAGCAAATAAAGTAATGAAAGCATTGTTGAATAGTAAAAAAAACAATGGACTAATGGGCAGATGGGAGTGCATTCAAAACAGCCCAAGGGTAATTTTGGATGTTGCGCATAACGAACATGGCATTCAAGCACTCTTAGAACAATTAACCTCTTTGCATTATCAACAGCTTCATATTGTTACTGGAATGGTTAAAGACAAGGATATTCATGCTGTATTACAATTGCTTCCTAAATCGGCCAAATATTATTTCACTCAATCACATATTCCTAGAGCTTTACCTGTAAATGAATTAGCAGAACAAGCAAGTTTATTTAATTTAAATGGAAATAGCTTTGATGACGTCAATATTGCATTGAATGAAGCAATAAAAAATGCCAACCACAACGATTTAATTCTTGTGATTGGCAGTGTATTTTTAGTGGCAGAAGTGGATAGGTCTAAATTCAGTTAATACTACCAGCCTCTATTTTCTCTTAGCGTGGTAATATGTGCCACATGGTGTTTTCCATGCCATGCATAGACTGCAAATAAATCCCAAAGACTTACTTCTGCATTTCTTCCTGGATGATATATTTTACGTTGCCATTGTTCCTCAGTTAAACTTGCCAATAAATTAGCCCATCTTTCATGCAATGCATGTAACAAAGTCATAGAATAATTGATAGGCGTATCCAATGCGTCAGCCATTGAAACCCATTTGTTTTCGTCATACGCTTTGATGGCAGGAAGCTCTTCTGTCAATCCTAATTTAAATCTAGCAAAGGCGTTCATATGACTATCTGCAATATGATGTACTAATTGTTGGATTGTCCACCCTCCTTCTCTATAGGGCGTGTCTAACTGAGCCTTATCTAAATTCAACACGGCCATCTCAACATCCGTTGGCAAATGTCTTAACTCATTGATCCACTCTTTTTTAGTTATTTCTGAATAGGGTTTTACTTCGTATTTACCTATTGGGTACTTTGGGTCTATTGACATATTTTGTATTTTAATCTTCTCTTAATTGTTTCCCAGTCATTTGTATAAAAACATCTTCTAAGTTAGCCTTCTTGACTTCTTTTACTTTTTCGAATCCTGTAGCAACCAATTCGTCGATTAATTGATTTGGCGAATTGATCCCTATTATTTTACCGCTGTCAATGATCGCTACCCTATCGCAAAGCACTTCTGCTTCGTCCATATAATGCGTTGTGATAATGACCGTTGTTCCACTGTTTCTTATTTCAAGAATCAGATCCCAAAGATTGCGCCTAGCTTGGGGATCAAGACCTGTAGTAGGTTCGTCTAAAAAAATAATTTTTGGCCTGTTTATCAGCGTCGTTGCAATGGAGAAACGTTGCTTCTGGCCCCCACTTAACTCTTTGTATTTTGATTTTGCCTTATCCACTAAATTCACTTTAGCCAATAATTCCATTGGATCCATGTCCATCTGATATAATCCTACAAATAAGTGTATGAGCTCAGTCAAATTTAAGCTAGGATAAAAGCCCGCCGTTTGTAATTGTACACCAATAATTTTTTTGATTTCCTCGGGGTGTTTGTCCAAATCCATCCCATCTACCATCACCGAACCACTCGTCTTTTGCCTCAAGGTTTCAATAATTTCTAGTGTAGTAGATTTGCCAGCGCCATTTGGTCCTAATAACCCAAAAATCTCCCCTTTATATACTTCGAAACTAATACCCTTCACTGCCAAAAAATCTCCATAGGACTTCGTTAAATTTTGGACACGTATTATTGGTTCAATCATTGTAAATGGTATTAATGGTTCTTTGACAAAAATAAACTAACTAGCTTATATTTGCCCTATATAAATTTGAACCATGAAGTTAGGCATATTAGGAGGAGGACAACTTGGAAGAATGCTTTTACAAGCAGCTGCAAATTATGATCTAACCACTTATGTATTAGAGCAAGATGCAAACTGTCCCGCAGCTCATTTATGCCATCATTTTACACAAGGAGATATTTTAGACTACGATACTGTATATAAATTTGGAAAAGAATTAGACGCTTTAACGATTGAAATTGAGGCTGTCAATGTGGATGCCTTAACTCAATTAGAAAAAGAGGGTGTGCGTATTTTCCCAACACCTGCTGCAATTCGCACTATTAAAAATAAAATTGCTCAAAAGCAATTTTATGCAAATAATGAAATTCCCTCGTCTCATTTTGTGGTCACTCAAAATGCAGCAGAACTCAATCAACATGTAGGCCTTTTACCAGCTGTACATAAATTAGCCGAAGGCGGATATGATGGAAAAGGCGTTCAAATTATTGAAGATGAAAAGGCAATCCCATTAGCGTTTGATGCGCCTGCTGTTTTAGAACAAAAGGTGAACATAGTTAAAGAATTAGCCTTGATTGTAGGGATGAATGAAAAAGGTGAAACAGTCATTTATCCACCTGCAGAAATGATTTTTGATTCAGTTTATAATTTATTAGACTATCAACTTAGTCCTGCAAAATTGGAAGAGAAGCAACTTTGGAAAGCCGAAGCCATTGCAAGAAAAGTAGTTCAATGTTTACAAAGTCCTGGGCTTTTTGCAATTGAACTTTTTGTAGATCATAACGGCGATATTTTAGTCAATGAAACTGCACCAAGAGTGCACAATAGTGGACACCACACCATTGAAGCCAACTTCAGTAGTCAATATGATATGTTACTAAGGATTATATTAAATTATCCATTGGGCAATCCTTCCCCTATTTTACCAAGCGCCATTGTAAACTTAATCGGCGCGCCTGGTTATACAGGAGAAGTGGTGTATGAAGGGCTAGAAGAAGTTTTGAAAATGGAGAATGTTTTTGTTCATTTATATGGTAAAACAATCACCAAGCCTGGCAGAAAAATGGGGCATGTCACTATTATTAGTAACGATTATTTAGACCTAACCCATAAGGCCAATAAGATCAAACATACGTTGAAGGTAGTTTCCAAATAGTTGAATTACTCACCCGATACACTCAAAGGTGTTTTGGGTTTTTCTGCAATAATTTTCTTCTTTACCGCGAGGCTTCTGAAGTAACCTATGCCAATAATGCTTTTGGTTTGAAGACCTGGAGACTTTTTGAGTGGGCCAAAAATGCGAATCTTGTCGTCATAAATTAAGTCCAAACTATAGGTAGCCGAAAAGTATTTATTAATCTTAAACGTAAACAGGTTCGTCATAAAGAAATTTATATTTTCTGGCTTATCATAATAGTTGGAGAAGAAATCAGCACGTCCTTTGTAAACGATATTAGGAGCAATGACTTTATTATAGCTAACTGTTACAAACAAACCTGTTTCCCTTTTAATCATTCTTCCAGTATCTACCCCATACTTACCTAAATTGGATAATTTTTTATTTAAAACCAATGTCGTTCTAGAAGTCAATGGTGAGAAGAATAGAGAGAAATTATTATCTGGCTTGTAATCCAAACCTGCAGATATAATCATATAAGCAGGTGCAAACAAAGAAGAGGTAAATGTGGCATTACTTCCGCTGAAACTATAACCATCAAAAAGCTGTGAACGAAAATTGAATAATCCTGAAAGGTACATTTTGCCGACTGTATCGATTTTGTAACCATATTTACTCAACATATCTAATCGGTCATCATTTTTTCTTCCCCCTAATGAGGTTGATTGCACAAAACCTAGGTTAACGTCTATATTATTATCCCAACTTTGACGATCTTTCTTATAGTAAGCAAAATAATTAAAGAAGCTGTTGATGGACATATTGAAATTATCTCCCCCAGCAGCCCAGTTGCTTAGAGAGCTTTGTGACACATTTAAATTATACAATCCACCCTGTTTCCAATTCCAGCTACTTGTGTCTGCCTCTTTTTTAATATTTCTAGACGTTTCAGACCTCAGCTTTGCCACTACTAGATCTTGAGAATAAACCATATTAAACCATAAAATTGAGCAAAGCAAGATCAAACCTTTCACCATGTACAAATTTTTATAAATATACAACCAACCAATAATCGATTGATTATTAGGATAATATAAATTTAATTGTCATATATCAAATACTACAATAACCATTTGTATATCAAATGATTAGGAATTAGGGCTGACAAGTTGACACATAAAATATTTTTAACTAAGTTTGCACTTTAAATCAAGTGCATGGAATCGAATTTATTGATAGATAAAACACAGGACGAAAGCAGACAAGGGGAAGCTTATGCTAGCCAAGTAGCTCCTGGGGTATTTGAGAAGCACTTCTATGTAGAAAGTTATGGCTGTGCTATGAATTTTGCGGACAGTGAAGTTGTTGCTTCTATTTTAGAGCAAAACGGATTTGGAGGAACTAAAAACATAGAAATTGCCGATTTAATCTTAATCAATACTTGCTCAATACGCGAAAAAGCAGAGTTAACCATTCGTAAAAGATTGACTGAATTCAAAAAATTGAAACAAGCTAACCCTGCTTTATTAGTGGGCGTATTAGGCTGTATGGCAGAAAGATTAAAAGCACAATTATTAGAAGAGGAGAAATTAGTTGACTTAGTGGTTGGGCCAGATGCATACAGAACCCTACCCGATCTGATAGCAGATGCTGGAACTGGTCAAAAAGCGGTGAATGTTTTATTAAGTAGAGATGAAACCTATGGAGACATCGCGCCAGTTAGATTGGATAATAATGGTATTAGTGCTTTCGTATCGATCATGCGAGGCTGTAACAATATGTGTAGTTTCTGCGTGGTCCCTTTTACAAGAGGTCGCGAAAGAAGCCGAGATGCGTTTTCGATCCTTGCAGAGTGTAGAGACCTATTTGAAAAGGGATATAAAGAAGTCGTTTTATTAGGTCAAAATGTGGATAGTTATTATTGGAGCAACCCAGAAAATAATACCACAGTCACATTTGCCATGTTGCTCGAACAAGTCGCACAAATAGATCCAAGTTTACGTGTTCGCTTTAGCACTTCTCACCCAAAAGACATCACTGACGAAGTATTACATGTCATTGCCAAATACCACAATATTTGTAAAGCGATACACCTTCCGGTACAAAGTGGAAGTACAAGAATGTTACAATTGATGAACAGAACTTATACCAGAGAATGGTACATGGCAAAGATTGATCGTATTAGAGAATTGATTCCAAATTGTAGTATTTCTTCGGATATCATTGCTGGATTCTGCACCGAAACTGAAGCAGACCATCAAGACACCATTAGCTTAATGCAATATGCTAATTATGATCTTAGTTATATGTATTATTATTCTGAACGTCCCGGAACTTTGGCTGCTAGAAGATATGAAGATGACATTGATCTCGCTACAAAAAAGAGAAGACTACAAGAAATAGTGGATGTTCAGTGGACGCTTTCTAATGAAAGTAATAAAAGAGATGTTGGCGCGAGTTTCGAAGTGCTAATTGAAGGGAATAGTAAAAGAAATGAGTCAGATTGGATGGGCAGAAGCAGCCAAAACAAAGTGGTTGTTTTTCCTAAAAGCAACCTTAACCATAAAAAAGGTGATTATGTACAAGTACTTATCAAAGACTTTACAAAAGGCACTTTAATTGGAGAAATTATTTAATAAAATCATTACCATGGAATTACAATCTCTCAAAAATAGATTCAGTATCATTGGCAATACGCCTTTATTAAATCACGCATTAAATACTGCAGCACAAGTTGCTGCTACAGATTTAACTGTTTTAATTGTAGGAGAAAGTGGCGTTGGTAAAGAAGTTTTTTCTCAAATTATTCATAGCCTTTCGTCAAGAAAACACAACCCTTTTATTGCAGTCAATTGCGGTGCAATTCCAGAAGGAACAATTGATTCTGAATTATTTGGACATGAAAAGGGCTCTTTTACAGGTGCAGTTGACAGCCGTAAAGGTTATTTTGAAACTGTAAATGGGGGAACCATTTTCTTAGATGAGATTGGAGAAATGCCCTTAGGAACACAAGCCAGGTTATTACGCGTTTTAGAAACAGGTGAATTTATTCGTGTAGGGTCTTCCAAAGTGCAAAAAACAGATGTACGTGTCATTGCTGCAACCAATAGAGAATTAATTGAATTTACACAAAAAGGTAGATTTAGGGAGGACTTATATTACAGATTAAATACGGTACCGATCCGAGTACCTTCTTTAAGAGATCGCAAGGAAGACATTCCTTTACTTTTTAGAAAATTTGTAGTTGACTTTGCCGAGAAATATAAAACAAAACCTATTTATCTAGACGAAGAAGCAAGAGGCTTGTTGACGGAATATGGTTGGCCAGGAAATGTACGCGAACTCAAAAATATTGCTGAGCAAATTTCTGTGTTGAGTAAAAATGACCATATTAATGCGGAGCAACTAAATGTATTTTTACCAAAACACACCGTGCATAATATGCCTATGTTAACGGGCAATACACCAGTTGGAGAATTTGCCAATGAGCGCGAAATTTTATACAAACTCTTTTTTGATATGAAAAAAGACGTTAACGAATTAAAAAAAATGTTCTTAGAAATATTGCAAAATCCAACTGTTTCTGGACAAGCTGCTCATTTTACTAAAGAAGCAATCATTAACGAATTAAAAGAAGATATCAGTTCCTCCATTGCGCCAATGTCCAATGTAAGCATTCCAGCCAATGCTATGCTGCCACACCATAGTAGCACCATTCCTCACCACCAACCTGTGCTGCTGGACAATGACCTTCAAAATCATTATGAAATTGAAGAATCATTAAATATTATGGACAAAGAAAAAGAACTAATTTTAAAGGCACTCAAAAAGCACAAAGGTCGTCGTAAGGACGCTTCTACCGATTTAGGAATCAGCGAAAGAACTTTGTACAGAAAAATAAAAGAATACGACATTGAAGAATAAATTCATTTTTAAAAATAACGGTCGTCCTTGGGACATCTACCGCTCCTTGCTCTTGCTAGGGACTATTATGATATTATCTTTTTTGAATTATGGATGTGGTGTATATAGTTTTAAAGATGCCATGATTCCAGAAAATGTCAAGACGGTTAAAATTGGATTTATTGATAATAGAGCACGTTATGTGAATCCTCAATTAGCTCCAATGCTAACGGATAAGATTTTGCAAAAGATTATTGCACAAACAAAATTAACAAGAACAAATAGTGATGACGCACACTATCAAATATTCGCTACCATTACCAATTATGACCCATCCCAAACAGTGGGCGTAAGCGGCAGAGAAGCAGCTAGCAATAGACTTACCGTTACAGTTCATGTTGTATTAAAAAAGACGTTAGAGAATAAAGAAGTTGAATTTGATGTTTCACGAAATTTTGATTTCTCGGCTAACCTCACATTAAATCAAGCAGAAAGTCAGTTGATGGAAGAAATTGTTCGAAGTATTACAGATGACATTTTTAATCAAATTTTTTCAAACTGGTAAAGTATGAGTTCAATACTGTTGAATGATATCTTAAAACAATGGACTGGGCAACCCTCATTGGAGTCTATAGAAACAGAAGTGCTAGAGCATTGTGTAGAGGACAATCCCTATTCGCCAACACTCCAGTTGCTTTTGGCTAAAAAGTACCAAATGATCGCTTCCCCACTTTTGCCTTCACAAGTAATAAAGACCACCGCATTTTTCCCTTCGAGTTTGCATGTACATTTTCTTTTGAATAGGGACAATGAAGGAGCAAATAAAATGGTTTTAGACGCAAAATTAGATGCCATTTTAAGTGAACAGCTAGCAAATTTTAATGAAGTCGTTGATGAAACGGCTGTATTAGACCATGAAAAAGAAGCTAATCCGACATTGCAAAAAGACTATTTTGGTGCACAAGGCATCGAATTAGACCTTTCTAAGCTGCCACAGGATAAATTCACCCAGCAGCTAAGAAGTTTTACAGCATGGCTTAAAGTGATTAAAAACAAGGATGGAGGGCCTACAGATGAGCAAGCCATCGTCATTGAAGCAGATCAGGAGCGTAAAATTGCTCAAATTGCAGAAAAAGCCAATGTTCCAGCCGAGGTTTTGACCGAATCGATGGCTGAAATATGGGAAAAACAGGGCAATTTGAAGAAAGCAATAGCCACTTATGAAAAATTAAGTTTTATTTTTCCTGAAAAATCCGTTTATTTTGCATCCCGTATAGAACAATTAAAAAATAGCAAATGATAACTTTCTTTTTAATATTAATCGTAGTAGCCTGTGTTGCTTTAGGATTTATGGTTTTAATCCAAAACCCAAAAGGTGGTGGTTTGAACGCCAATGTAGGTGGTTTGAGTAATAATTTTATGGGTGTAAAGCAAACAACTGATGTGCTTGAGAAAGGTACTTGGATTTTTGCTTCTGTCATTGCTATATTAGCAATCACTTCTACCCTTTTCTTAAGTGGTAATGGAAGTAAGTCAGATAGTATTTTGGACAAAGTAAACACCTCAACTACAACTTCTCCAGCTACTCAAACAGCACCTCCTCCTCCGCCTACAGTTGCGGCGGACTCAAATAAGAAATAAATAATGACAATTAATTGTTCTTGTTCAACGCTAAAGAACAATTAATTATAAGTTAATAGTAGAATTTTTCCCCACCATTCAAATGGTGGGGATTTTTATTGTAATTTGAATAACAAAACAATCTTTAAATTAAAATGCGATTTTAATCAGTGAAAAAATTATTATACATCCTTTTTTCTGCCATTTGCATCTATTTGATTATAACAGTTTTTTCGAGTACTACTCGTTTCGAAAAAGCACAAGTCAGCTTTGATTACACAAAAGAAAGCGATGGTTTAGATGCACTTGCAGATACTTTAATGGCTAAAAAAATAATTAGAGAACCCTGGACGTTTAAATTCATTGCAGGTATTTTAAAAGTTGAAGACAGGATGAAATCTGGTCGTTTTATGGTGAAGCGACATACAAGCTTATTGAATCTTGTGCGCATGTTCAGAAACAACCGTCAAGCTACTGTTAAACTAGTGCTTAATAAAGTACGTACTAAAGCAGAACTAGCTCAATTGATCGCAGTGCAATTTGAAAAGGATAGTGCTTCCATCATGGCCTTTCTAACTAGCAATGATTCTTTACGCGCATTTAATACAGATACCACTCAGCTATTTACCCTTCTTATTCCAAATACCTATGAATTTTATTGGAGCAGTAGCCTTGCTCAAATAATTGGTAAATTAAAAAAAGAACAAATCTACTTCTGGAGTCAACAAAATAGAATTCAAAAGGCAGCTGAAAAAGGAATGACGCAAGATCAAGTGTATACATTAGCATCCATTGTAGAGGAAGAAACGAATTTTGATTCAGATAAATCTTTAATTGCTAGTGTTTACCAAAATAGGTTAAAACAACAAATGCCATTACAAGCCTGCCCAACCATTAAATATGCGATGCAGGATTTTACTATCACACGTATTTATGAGAAATACTTGACGAATCCTTCGCCCTATAACACCTACCGCGTCAAAGGACTTCCTCCTGGCCCTATATGTACCCCAGCCGCAAAAACGATCGACCTAGTATTGAATGCCCCAGAAACCGACTATATTTACTTTGTAGCTAAGGCAGACTTCAGTGGCTACCATCATTTTAGTAATAATTACGCTGAACATGATCGATATGCAAAATTATACCAGAAAAAACTGGACGAATACCAAGCCAAAAAACTAGAAAAAGAAAAGAAGTAGGCATCCTATTTAACGAATCATCAAAAACAATATAAGCAACTACTTGAAAACTATTTTACGATACCTCTTAATGCCTTTACTATTTGCAAAAAAAAGAGCAAAGCATATTGTCATTCCTGGATTCCAAGAGGTGAATTTGTTTCAGGTAATCCAGTTCTTATTCAAGCAATTGAATACAATAGGCTTATACGACCGTGCCTCTGCAATTTCATTTAATTTAATCATGGCCTTGCCAGCAGGTTTTTTGTTCTTGTTTTCTATAATCCCCTATTTCCCTAAGAGTTTTAAAATAAAAAAACAGATTCTTTCCATCTTTAAAGATATCTCACCAAATACAAGTACCTACAGATTTATTTTAGATATAATCAATGATTTACTAAGTCAGCACGTAGGTATCTTTTCCTTTGGTTTTTTGTTGCTGCTGTTTTATGCTTCCAATGCAATGACAGGGATCATTCGAAGTTTTGATAAATCAATTATGCAAAACAAGCCCTTTTTTCTACACCAAAGAATGAGGGCACTTCGTTTAACTTTAATTTTAATGTTGTTGGTTTTTGCAAGTATTTTGGTTCTTATAGGACAGGATCAGCTCACCACACTTTTAAGAGATGTATTGGATATTAAAAGAAAAACAATTTTACCTTATTGGAACAGCATAAGATGGGGTATTATTATTTTACTTTTATTTTACGGCAATGCTTTTATATACAAATTTGCACCGCATGTAAAAGAAAAGTGGCCCTTACTTTCTCCTGGAGCCATACTTTCTACCACATTAATGTTGGTGACTACATTGGGCTTCTCTTATTGGGTTAATAACTTTGGGAGTTACAGTAAAATCTATGGTTCTATTGGAACCGTATTAGTGGTCATGACCTTGATTTATATTAATGCGTTAATCCTACTCATTGGATTTGAACTTAATGTGAGTATTGAAGTCCTTAAAAAAGAACAAAACAGTATTGACTATTTTAATTAATCATCCCTCATTGATTTAATTAATCCATTA
>CAZAOF010000019.1:0-3375 GCA_964486665.1 uncultured Sediminibacterium sp. | reverse complement strand
AAAAAAAATGAGCCTCGTTTCGGAGACTCATTTGATATACTAAATGATCAATGTTTATTTATTGGCCATATCAGGTATCTCATCCACCTTATAAGCACCTGCATCTAATTTTGCCTTAGTCTCGCTAAATGCTTTTAATGTCAAATCGATTTCCTCTTGTGTATGAACCGCAGTTGGTATCAAACGGTATATGATATGCCCTTTTGGAATTACTGGATACACTACAATAGAACAGAAGATTTTATAATTCTCTCTAATGTCCATCACCATTGCAGTCGCTTCTTCTACGCCACCTTTCATATAAACAGGCGTCACTACTGAGTCTGTTTTGCCAATATCAAAACCTCTTTCCTTTAACCCGTTTTGTAAAGACAATGCGTTCCTCCACAAATTATCTTTAAGCTCTGGTTTAGATCTTAATAATTCTAAGCGCTTCAAGTTGCCCACTACGTAAGGCATAGGTAAACTTTTAGCGAAAATCTGAGAACGAATATTATAACGGATATAATCAATAATCGTTTTTGGCCCTGCCATAAATGCACCAATTGATGCCATGCTCTTTGCAAAAGTAGAAAAGTAAAGATCAATTTCATCTTGACATCCTTGCTCCTCACCTGCACCTGCACCTGTTTTACCTAAAGTGCCAAAACCATGGGCATCATCCACTAATAAACGGAATGGTACTTTCTTTTTTAAAGCAGCAATCTCCTTTAACTTACCCTGATCTCCAGCCATACCAAAAACACCTTCAGTAATCACAAGAATACCTCCAGCTTGTTGTTTGTCCACCAATGCCTGTGCTCTTCCTAATTGCTTTTCGCAATCTTCTACATCATTGTGTTTAAATACAAAACGATGACCTGGGATCATTCTTAATGCATCAATAATACAAGCATGACACTCAGCGTCATAAACCACCACATCGTGACGGCCACAAATTGAATCTATTGCACTCATGATACCTTGGTATCCGTAGTTCATTAAGATTGAATCTTCCTTATGTACAAATTCAGCCAATTCTTTTTCTAATTGCTCGTGTAAATCGCTATTTCCACTCATCATTCTAGCACCCATTGGCAAGGCTAAACCATATTTAGCGGATCCTTCCGCATCTGCTTTACGTACTTCTGGATGATTGGCTAATCCTAAATAGTTGTTTAAACTCCAAACGATCATTTCTTGACCTCTAAATTTCATCTTAGAACCAACTTCACCTTCTAATTTTGGGAATGCAAAGTATCCATGTGCTCTTTCACGATGTTGACCGAGTGGTCCGTAATTTTTGATCAACCTTTCAAATATATCTGCCATAAGTTTATAGTTATACATGCAAATTTAATAATTTTTAGCTTCCCAAGGCTATATTTATCCGTAATTTGCAGGTATAAAATCATCTGTATATGCGTATTTCAATCCTTTTGAGCTTTATTATAATGGCTTTTGCAGCCTCTGCTCAAGCACCAAAAGCAGCACAATCAAACATTTCAAGCAAACCAAAACTAATCGTTGGTATTGTTGTGGATCAAATGCGATGGGACTATATCAATCAATTTAAACCCTACTTTACTTCTCAACAAGGCTTTATGCGCTTTGTAAACGAGGGTGCAAGTTGTAACAATAACCTAATCCCTTATGTGCCAACCGTAACAGCATGTGGACATGCCGCTGTGTATACTGGCTCTACTCCTGCTTTACATGGTATTTCTGGAAACAACTGGTTCGATAACTTTAAGCAGAAATCTGTGTATTGTGTCGAAGATGCCAACGTGGTTTCAGTTGGTGTAGAAGGTAGCCCCGCTGGCAAGATGAGTCCTGTAAACTTATGGACAACCACCATTGGTGATGAATTGAAATTAGCGACCAATTTTAAAAGTAAAGTATTTGGAATTTCAATCAAAGACAGAGGTGCAATCATTCCAGCAGGTCATAGCGCAGATGGCGCATTTTGGTATGATAGTAAATCGGGGAATTTTATTAGCTCTTCTTATTACGGTAAAAACTTACCAAAATGGGTTACTGATTACAACAACCAACATAGAGTAGATAGTTTTTATACAAAAGGATGGAATTTGAGTTTAGCAAAAAACATTTATGAAGCCAATTGTGATGGTGACATTAATGCTTATGAAGCCACTCCATTTGGTGCAGAACAAAAAGGGCTTCCTTATTCATTATCACAATTTATTGGCAAAGATTATAGCAAAATTGCGTCTACACCATACGGGAATGACCTAATAGTTGAAATGGCAGAAAAAGCTTTAATCAATGAACAATTAGGAAAAGACGAGGTGACCGATTTATTGGCTATCAGCTTCTCTTCCCCCGACTATATTGGACATTCTTTTGGTCCAAATGCATGGGAGACCTTTGATAGTTATATTAAACTTGATGTTCAGTTAGCTCAGTTATTTGCAAGTTTAGACAAGCAGGTAGGAAAAAATAATTACACTGTTTTTTTAACCGCTGACCATGCTGTTGCTAATATTCCTGCATTTGCTAAAAAGCATAACCTACCTGGTGGATTAATTAGTGAATCAACCCTTAAAAAAGAGCTAGGCCAAGAATTAGTTAAAAAGGGTTTTGATGCTTCTTTGATCTCTGCTATCAACGAATACAATATTCATTTCAACCATAAATTAATGGATAGTTTAGACGTGGATCAAGACGATCTTTTTAAAATTGTTCGTGATTATGTTGAGCAAAAGCCAGGTATTTTACAAGTCATTGAGTCTCGTGAAGCTGCTGAAGCCCCATTACCAGCTCAATTAAGAGAACGTATCGTTAACGGGTTTAATCCACAGAGAAGTGGGGATCTGTTTATCGTAACCAAGTCAGGCTATATGGATGGTTATCCAACAGGTACAACACATGGTGTATTCTATAATTATGACGCACATATCCCCCTTTTATGGTTTGGCAATGGCATCAAAAAAGGCCAAGTAAATACAGTCAATTATATGACCGATATAGCGCCGACAGTAACCACCCTTTTAGGCATCCAAATGCCAAGTGGTTCTATTGGCAAGCCTATAACAGAGGTATTAAAATAAGCCACAAGGTGGATTTTAGTAAAAATGAGTTAAATCATATTGCGAATAGTCAAAATTTCATCTTGAATACTTAAATTGCACTTAAGAACTAAATAATTAACAACTTAAAATAACATCATGAAAAAATTAGCTACGGTATTATTTGCCTCTGTTTTATTAATTGCTGCTAACACTGCATCTGCAAATTGTGGTAAAAAAGATTGTAAAGATTGCAAGAAAGAAGCAAAAGCACATAAGTGTGACAAGAAGTGTATGAAGGATGGCAAGTGTGCTGAAATGAAAAAGAAAGGATAAATTAATCCGATAAAAAAATAGCCACTCAATT
>CAZAOF010000018.1:11497-18528 GCA_964486665.1 uncultured Sediminibacterium sp. | reverse complement strand
AAACGGATTACTCCATTTCTTGTCTATATAAACATTATTGCCTCCAAGTGTTTGCATAAAGGCAACGACTGCGGCAATTTCTAATTCTGTTAAATTCAAGTTTTGTCCATTACCACCTGGTCTTAATCTTGGATCAAGGTTTGTATTTCTTGGAATGGGAGTGATGGTATTGTAATGGTTGATGACTGCACGTAAGCTTCTCAAAACACCTGTATGCATCATTGGCGTATTGACTACGCCAGCAGCGTTGGTGATATCTCTTAAACTAGGTGCTCTTGTATTACTAATGTCAAGACCAGTTGAACTATTGGCAATGCCAGTGATGCCATTATTTAAAGTAGCAGGATCAATATCAAATTCTGGAGCATTATGGCATCCATTACAACCAAGGCCTCCTGTTATTCTTAAGCCAGCGGCATTAAAAACAGGTGGAGTGATAAATAAAGTTTTTCCCTGATTTTCTGTTGCTGTAAAATTAGGGAAAGGTTGATTGTCATTATTTACTTGAGCTCTTCCAAGATCATATTTTGAATCAAACGACTGGATACTACTAATAAAAGAAGTTAAAGCATTCTGAATTCTATTTTCTGTAACAATTGTGTCACCAAAGGTGAATTTAAACAATTCTTTATAGTAGTTGATGGTACTGAGTTTGCTAGTAAGTGTAGCAAAATCACCTCTCCCATTTTCTCCACTAAAACCCATTTCAAGGTGATCTTGAATGGGCATGGAAGTTTGAACATTTAAACTTGCAGCTCTTTCGTCCCAGAAAAATTTTGCTTCATTGGCGAATCTAGTATTGATTAAACGCATGGAATGTCTAATTGTAAGACCACCTTCTACACCTTTACTCACTATTGCTGTATCGCCAAATGCAAAATTTTGCTGATGACAGCTTGCACATGATACCTTGTTATTAATACTTAATTGCTTATCATAAAATAAAACCCTGCCCAAAGTGGCTGTCTTATCTGTAATTACATTATTCCCTAAGTTATTTTTTAAGATATAGGCTGGCTTGCTTTGGTTTGCGTAGTTTTCTAATTTTGTTGGATCTATTGTGCTGCCAAATACCAATTTGATTGCAGCGTAGGGATCTACTGTAGTTGCAACTTGAATAGTAGATGAAGTAGATGGTATAATAGCGCTTGTGTCATTTTTTGAACAAGAAGCAAAAAACAGGAGACATAGAAAGGGGATCTGTGTGAATTTTATTGACATTGGCTTGAGTTTATTTGGAATAGTACCCAAGTTAGACAAGCCCTATAGGGAATAGTTTAATCCAGCTTAATTCACTTATCTTAATTTATTCAACTACCGTTTTTTTCTGAAATATACCAGCTACTAAATAGCCCATCAAAGCACCATAAAGGGTACTGTTTATTGGCTTTGAAGTAATGGCACATGTGCCAGAAGTACATCCAATAAAATTCCAATACATCCATCCAGCGATGGCCCCAAGCAGGATACCAATTATATTACGCTGGTTTTTTTTGACAAATGATCGTAACATGATTGTTGATTTAAATTTTAGATCTTAACACATTCCATGGTCCACCATTGTATACTTCTATTCCCGCAGACTTTAAAATAGACTTAGCCATTCCACTTCTTGACCCACTTCTGCAAACTGTAATGACTACCTTACCTGATTTTTTTAAATCAGGGATAGATTTTTGTATGGTTTGTAAGGGTATGTTTTTAGATGACTTAATATGACCTGCGTCAAATTCTTGAGGCGTACGAACGTCTATGATCACAGCTCCGGCTTCAACTAAGGCTTTAAAATCTGCTTTAGGTCCAAATAATTTTTTTAAAAATCCGAACATAGTAGGGTTGTTTTATATGATTGTAATGACTAGGTTGCAAATATCTATGTTCACAAATTAATTTTGGGTGATTTTTATCACTCAAGATTTTTATTGCTTTAGTTAATTTTGTGTATTAAAGCAAATCATATGAAAAAGATATTTAGTAAAATTGACTGGGTATTGATGTTTAGATTAGTGATGAGTGGAGCTATGATCATAGTAGGTATTCAAACTAAAGACATCGTAGCTGGTGGATTTGGCGCAATGTTTGCTTTGTTTTCATTAGTGAGTGCAAAGTATAAAGTGGGCTGCGGTTATCAAAGCGGCTGTGGGGTAACACCAAGATACCGCTCGATTCAAAAGACAGAGGAAGTAGAGTTTACAGAAATTAAATAAATTTTTATGTCAAATACAGAAACATTTGGAACAATCATCAAAGGAGATAAGCCTGTTTTAGTTGATTTTTTTGCCACCTGGTGCGGTCCTTGTAAAATGATGCAACCTATTTTAGAACAAGTAAGCCAGCAATTGGGGGATCAAGTGCGCATTGTAAAAATTGATGTAGACAAGAATCAACAATTGGCGTCACAACTAAATGTTAGTAGTGTGCCAACTTTAGCCATCTTTAAAAACGGAGAGATAGTATGGAGGCAACCAGGAGTACAACCAGCCAATGTACTTTCAGAAAAGCTAAAATCATTTATGTAGGCTAGCTCACCATACGAATATAGAGCTCCTCTACTTTTTTTCTTGCCCATGGGGTCTTGCGTAAAAATTTCAGACTAGACTGTATGCTTGGGTCAATGTTAAAACAGTTTATGGGTATATGTTGTCCCAAATCCTCCCATCCAAAATGACGCACTAATTCCTCTACAATAAAGGATAATGTTTTTCCGTGAAGTGGGTCTTTGTGTGGCTGTTCCATGCGCAAATTTAAGTAATTTGCTGCTATGAATGGACACCGTTACTTTTTGTTGAACAAGCCCTTGGACATGGTGTCTCAATTTGTCAGTTCACATCCTGTAAAATTGCTTTCTTCTATTGACTATGATTTTCCAGAAGGCACACACGCTATTGGAAGACTTGATCAAATGTCAGAAGGCTTATTGTTATTAACGACCAATAAAAAAGTAACCAAATTATTATTCCAGGGAACCCTGCCACATGTGCGGACTTATATCGTACAAGTAAAAAATAAGGTCAGCCAATCGACTTTAGATGTTTTGCGAAATGGAGTGAATATTTCTGCACCAAACGGAACAATTTATACAACAACTCCTTGTAAGGTGGATCTAATAGACCCCCCCAAAACATTATGGAATAATGGAGTTGTTTTACATGAAAATCAACAAACAGATTGGTTAAAAATTGAGCTCACAGAAGGCAAATTTCACCAAGTGCGTAAAATGGTAGCAGCAGTTCATCATCGATGTATTCGTTTGGTAAGATGGTCAATAGAGGAGCTTACTGTGGAATCCATTCAGCCAGGTCATGTCAATGAAGTGGAAGAAGCGTATTTTTTTAATGCCCTTAAATTATAAGTAATTTAGTTAACGATTTACTTTTTTGCCATTTGTTTTCAGCTTAAAACCAATCTTTAAACTTGCTTAAATCTACGTTTCCTCCAGTTAAAATAATACCTACTTTTTTTCCTTTAAATAAAGGTGCATTTTTAATGACTGCAGCTAGTGGCACTGCACAACTGGGTTCTATGATGATCTTCATTCTTTCATAGACCAACCTCAAAGCTGCTTTAATTTCTTCATCCGATACCAATAATATGTCTGTGACATGGGCTTTAATGATAGTGAGCGTTCTTTCACTGAGCGTGGTCAATAACCCATCAGCAATGGTATTGACAAAGGGCGCTTTTTCTACCTTGCCTGATGCAAGACTAAGCACAGCATCTGCAGCTCCTTCCGGCTCGCCAGCATAAATTTGTAAACCAGGTTTAAAATATGAAGCACCTAGGCAAGTGCCAGCTAATAAGCCTCCACCACCAACCGGCGCAATGACCATATCTATATCTGGTATTGATTCTATTATTTCTTTTACACAGGTTGCTTGTCCAGTAATTACTTCGTCATTATCATATGGATGAATAAAGGTTGCACCAGTTCTGTCTACAATTTCCTGCAGACTAGCTTCTCTAGCTGCTTGATTAGCCTCACAAATAGTTACCTCTGCGCCATATCCTTTAACTGCATTAACTTTTACTTGCGGAGAAGATGCTGGCATAACGATATATGCTTTAATGCCGAGCATTTTGGCTGCAAAAGCAAGTGCTTGTGCATGATTGCCAGATGAATGTGTAGCTACACCTTTGGCTAGTTGCTCCTTTGTTAATTGTAAACTTGCATTCATGCCGCCTCTAATTTTAAAAGCACCAATTTTTTGGAAATTTTCACATTTAAAATACAAATCCAATCCATATAACTCATTAATGCTTTTGTTGGTCATGATAGGAGTGGTATGAATAAAGGGCGCAATCCTTATTGCAGCCGATTCTATTGATGCTTTTGTAATTTTCATAGAATGAATTTAAACATTATTTCCCTATATTGAATGATGCAAATAGAACATAAGAAAATTGGTGTATGGACAAGTACTTCATTAGTTGTAGGCAATATGATAGGAGCTGGTGTATTTTTAATGCCCTCTGCCTTGGCTAGTTTTGGTAGCATTAGTTTAATCGGCTGGATTTTTTCTGCAATAGGAGCAATAGTTATTGCAAAAATATTTGCCAATTTAAGCAAGCTTATACCCTCTTCCGACGGTGGGCCATATGCGTTTTCAAAAGCAGGATTAGGTAATTTTACTGGCTTTTTAGTGGGCTGGGGTTATTTGATTTCTGTGTGGACTACGAACGCGGCCATCGCTGTTTCTTTAGTGAGTGCATTGAGCACATTTTTTCCGATAATTAGTCAAAATTCAATAGTTGCTTTATCTACAGGTCTTGCTTGTCTTTGGTTGCTAACTTGGGTGAATACTTTGGGCGTTTTTGCTTCCGGTAGAGTTCAATTAATTACGACCATTCTTAAAGTTTTACCACTTGCATTGGTTGCTATTGGAGGACTTTTATTTTTAGACGTAAAAAACTTATTGCCATTTAATATGAGTGGGACTAGCAGCTGGCAAGCGATTACGGCAACTACTACATTGACCTTTTTTGCATTTCTGGGTATTGAGTGTGCCACCATCCCATCTTCAAGTGTGGAAGATCCAGGCCAAAATATCTCTAAAGCCACCATGCGTGGCGTTTGGATTGCGGCAGCTATTTATTTATTAAGTACTGCAGCTATTATGGGGATGATTCCCGCAAGTCAATTGCAGGCTTCAATTACACCATTCGCTGATGCTGCAGAAAAAATATATGGGCATGGTGCAAAATACTGGGTGAGTGCAGGTGCAGCCATAGCTGCTTTTGGCGCATTGAATGGATTTATTTTAGTACAAGGACAAGTACCATTTGCAATGGCAAAAGATAAATTATTCCCTTCTTTTTTTGGAAGGCAAAATAAAAAGGGTGTCCCAATGAATGGAGTGATTGTGTCTAGTTTGATTATTACGCTTTTAATGTTCATGAACAATTCCAAGAATCTAGCGAATCAATTTAAATTATTGATTTTACTTTCCACATTTTTCACTTTATTGCCTTACTTGTTTACGACAGTATCTTACCTAATCATTCGTGCAAAACAATCGACCACTTTTAAAAAAAGTAAAACGATTTCTGCTATTTTACTTAGTATAGTAGCCTTTTCTTTTTCTATGTGGATGATCATTGGAGCAGGACAAGAAATTGTTTACTGGGGTTTTATCATGCTAATGATGGGTGTTCCTTTTTATGTTTATATGATTTATAAAAAATAATAAGGAGTAAGTGCTTTTTTAACTTTGTCTTTTGGTCTGTTTTCGTAAATACTTTTGCTCCCCGAAAAAAAGTATGCAACACTACATGCGATAACAATATAAAGGGTATTCTCCCAACCATATAATTCAATGCCTAAAAATATGGCACTAATGACACAATGGGTTGCGCCAGAAAATAAAGCGATGAGTCCAAGACCAGCCAATAGGCTGATGGGTAAAGGAATAAAATAGATTAATACACTACCCAGTGTTGCCCCTATAAAAAATAATGGAGTGACTTCGCCGCCTTTGAATCCAGCGCTTAGTGTCAAAGTAGTTAGGATCATTTTAATAAAAAAATCAATGTATCCCTGTGGGGTAATAAATGCATCTGCTATCTGATCCAAGCCTAGTCCCATCATTTTCTCTTGCTTGAAAACTAAAATAACAACTACAAGGATGATGCCTCCTAGGATTGGCCGGATAGGATTATTCGGCAAGTACGAAAATATTTTTGAAAATAATAGACCAAATCGAATGAACAATAATGAAGCAAGTCCAAAAATAACACCTGCTAATCCGACCCATCCCAGGGCGCTTATTGCATTCATTTTGAATGGCAGTATTTGGTAATGCGCATGTTGTATTCCCCAGCTAATACATATCCAATCTGCAAAGTAAGCAACAGCTAAACTTGGTAACAAAAAATACCACTTTGACTTTTTAAAACTAAAAAATTCTAGTGCAAAAAATGCTGCAGCTATAGGTGTGCCAAATACTCCAGCAAAACCTGCACTAACACCAATATTTGTTAATAGCTGCTGCTCTGTTGGATTAAAGCGAAACCATTGTTTAAAATAATTAGCAATACTTGCTCCCATCTGCACAGCTGTTCCTTCTCTTCCTGCAGAGCCACCGCCTAAATGTGTTAGCAAAGTACCAACAAGCACCATTGGTGCAAGTAAAACAGGTATCGTATTTTTTTTATTACCTATCTCTTCGTTATCATTTATCTTTTTGTCTTCATTCAAGTAAGCATGCATGATCAAGCTATTGCCAGTACTAAGCTTTGGATTTACTTTTTGATATATCAACCAAATAATTCCACCTATTATAGGAAGTAGGTATAGTAACCAATTGTTCAGTGTTCTAATAGAGGTCACTTTATCCAAAAGCCATAAGAATAATGCAGAGGCTGATCCTACAAGAAGTCCTGTAAGGATGATAATGGTCAGCCATTTTAGTATTTTTTGCAATTTTATTCTAGTTTTCAAATTGGCCATAGGACGAAAATAGCAAAAAGGCCTCTTATAAGGGTTTCAAATCCATAAACTAACAGGATAAGGCCAATTTTATTGTAAATTTAAC
>CAZAOF010000018.1:0-11397 GCA_964486665.1 uncultured Sediminibacterium sp. | reverse complement strand
AGGGTTTCAAATCCATAAACTAACAGGATAAGGCCAATTTTATTGTAAATTTAACCTAGATAAACTCTTTTTACTAGAATTGCTTTTATATTCGCACTGTATGAAAAAAAGGCTGATTGGGATACTTCTTCTATTTATTTTGTCGACACAGGTTTTTCCTGTCGATGGGCTAAGATTTTGGTCAAATATTTTTCACACGAATGATCAAATTGCCTCAACAAACAATATTTTATTTTGCGAAGAAGAGGAAGTGGACCATGTGCATTTTAAATTAAAAAATATAGAATCAAAGCATTCTTTATATTTTGAGAATCAAGTAGGTTTTTTATCAAATAAGGCCCAGCATTTAATCGTGTCTCATATGGGGAAGGCCATTGATCGAAATGTTCCTATTTTAATTCCACCTCCGAACGAAACGCTTTAGTAATTTGCTACTAACCTGAGGGTTACTTGCATAGCATCTGTTATATTTTATCAAGTACATTTCGCAAATCTGGGAATAAGCTGCAAATTTTGCATCTTAAAGTTCCGTATTTCAATTTTATTAGACAATGAGTTTACAAAAACCAAAACAAGAATTAAGTTTTAACTTTTTAAAGGAAGATTTACCTGCAGGATTAGTCGTTTTTTTAGTTGCATTGCCACTATGTCTGGGTATTGCATTGGCTTCGGGGGCTCCCTTATTTTCAGGTATTATTGCAGGAATAATAGGAGGAATCGTAGTCGCATTTGCAAGTGGATCTGCTTTGAGTGTGAGTGGACCAGCTGCGGGACTTACAGTGATTGTATTAAACGGCATCACTACTTTAGGTTCGTACGATCAATTTTTAGTTGCTGTAGTGATAGCTGGTATACTGCAAATTATTTTAGGTTATTTAAAAGCGGGCGCCATCGGTTATTATTTTCCTTCGAGTGTGATTAAAGGAATGCTAGCTGCTATTGGAATTATCCTAATTTTAAAGCAAGCGCCTATTGCTATTGGATATCTAAAGTCTGCAACAACGCCGTATCATATTGGATCTATCATCATATCTAGTATTTCTATTTGTATTATTTTGTTTTGGGAACTTCCAGTTTTGAAAAAATATGCTTTTTTTAAATATGTACCAGGTGCTTTAATTGCAGTGATTGTGGGGGTTTCGATCAACGCTGCATTTGCTCAATTCATGCCGGAGTGGTCCCTGTCGGCTGACGCTTTAGTAAAGTTGCCAGTAGCCAATAATAGTGCCGAATTCATTGGCCAATTTACCTTACCTAATGTAAGTGCTTTAGGCAATTATCAGGTATATGTAATTGCAGTGACGATTGCCATTATTGCGAGTCTAGAATCTTTATTAAGCACCGAAGCTGCGGATAAGTTAGATCCTTACAAAAGAGTGACACCAACTAATAGGGAATTGAAAGCACAAGGTTTGGGTAATTTAATTTCTGGAATGATTGGCGGCTTGCCAATGACCGCGGTGATTGTACGAACCTCTGCAAATGTAAATGCGGGCGCAAAAACAAAATTATCTGCAATTGTGCATGGATTACTCTTATTAATTAGTGTAGTTGCTTTTGCATCTATTTTAAATCAAATTCCATTAGCCTGCTTGGCTGCTGTACTTTTAGTAGTAGGCTATAAGTTGGCTAAGATTAGTTTGTTTAAAGAAATGTACAAATTAGGTTGGGAGCAATTTGTACCTTTTATCGTTACAGTTGTAGCAATACAGTTTAGTGATTTATTAAAAGGGATTGCGCTAGGCGTGTTGGTAGCTATTTTTTATATCCTAAGAACAAACTATCGTCGTGATTATGAGATTCACCATGATAAAAAATCAGAGGGAGGTGCCATCACAATTGAGCTTTCCGAGCATGTGACGTTTATCAATAAGGGAAGTATTGCAAAAAAATTGGCAGACATTTCAAGCAATACTAAAGTAACAATTGATGCAAGTAAAGCACATTATATTGACCTTGATGTGCTTGAAATTATTTATGACTTTAAAGTAGCTGCTTCATTAAAAAATATCGAAGTAGTATTGATACAAGTACCTGATAGAGTTGCCGTATCAGGGCATTAATCTTAATCGATTTAACAACAAACACATTAAAAGTGTAGGCAATAAGTTTCTAAAAATTATTACAATAAAAATTAAAAATTTTAAAAATGGAAAAATCGTATAAAAGATTAATTGAAAACAATAAAACCTGGGTAGCATCTCAGTTGGAATTAGACCCTAATTTTTTCGATAATTTATCAAAAGGACAACAGCCTGAGTATTTATGGATTGGCTGTTCTGATAGCAGGGTGCCTGCAGAGTCTATTACCGGAACAGAACCAGGAGAAATGTTCGTACATAGGAATATTGCCAATATGGTGGTGCATAGTGACATGAATATGCTTAGCGTATTATCCTATGCAGTAGAGGTATTGAAAGTGAAACATATCATTGTTTGTGGACATTATGGTTGTGGTGGTGTAATGGCTGCAATGAAAAATCAGCAATTTGGTTTAATAGACAACTGGCTTAGACATATTAAGGATGTATATCGTTATCATGGAGCAGAATTAGACGCAATACAAGATGAGGCATTGAGAGCTAGAAGATTTGTGGAGCTAAATGTACAAGAGCAGGTGCATGACTTAGGGAAAACCTCCATCGTTCAAAATGCATGGAAAAGAAATCAACCCTTGCATTTACATGGCTGGGTGTATGATATTCATGACGGCTTGATCAATGATCTTGGCGTTAATTTTACTTGCACAAAAGACCTACACAGTGTGTATCATTTAGATTAACGAATTGTTATCATTTTAAAGGGCAGGACTTGTTATAGGTTCTGCCCTTTTTTGTTTGATGTATTCAGTCTTATTGATAATATTAAGTTCATGTTCTGTTAACAATTAGGTAATATCCAATGACCACCTTTGAGGTATAAATAAATTATACCGTGAAAAGGATATTACTATTCATTATTTTCTTCAATTCAGTATTTGCTGCTCAAGCTCAGAAAGCCAAATTAGCGGGAAAAGTGACCAACGAAAAAAATCAAAATTTAGTTGGCGTTACCTTAACCTTAAAGTCGGATAGAAATCAAGTTTCAAAAACAGATATAGAGGGTAGATTTAATTTCACAATTGATCTGAATAAAGGGTACACTTTAGAACTGTCATATGTGGGGTATAAAACTAAGACCGTTGATATTCCTACAGTGACAGTAGCCAATGAGGCTGTATATGTAGATGTATTGATGGAAGAGGCGGGTAAAAAGCTGGTAGATGTTGTGGTAAGCGCAAATAGGGCAACGAATAAAGGCGCTACAGACAATGCCTTAATCGCTTACCAAAAAAACACCAATACTGTTGCGTCGGTAATTTCTGCAGAATCCATAAAAAGAAGTCCAGACAGAAATACAGCAGAAATACTAAAGCGTACTCCAGGTGCTTCCATTCAAGAAGGAAAATTCATCATCGTTCGTGGTTTAGCAGATCGCTACAATCAAGCCATGTTGAACGGTGTTTTATTAACGAGTACTGAACCCGACAGAAAAACATTTTCATTCGATTTATTCCCTTCACAAATCATCGATAATATTATTATCAATAAAGCATTTGTTCCAGAGTTGCCGGGCGAATGGGCTGGGGGGTTAATACAAGTGAACACAAAGGACATTCCTACGAAAAACTTTTTTAATATCCAGCTTGGGACAAGTGCAAATACGCAGGTTACAGGTAAAGATTTTTTCAAAGACAAAGGAGGAAAAACGGATTGGCTTGGCTTAGACGATGGCTCAAGGTCTTTACCTGCTGGCTATACGACTAAGTCTAATTTTGATACATCTAGCTTAGCTGCTAAAACAGCTTTAGGTAAAACGATGGCCAATAATTGGGCTCCTATCATGACTACCGCAAAACCGAATCTAAGCTTACAAATGAATGGTGGTTTTGCTGGCACTTTATGGGGTAAAAAAATTGGGGGGATTATTGGCGTCAACTATGCAAATGTTTACCGTTTTCAGGATAATGAAAATAACCAGAATGTTCTTTCAAATAACGGCTTCTCATCTTTCATCGCTTTAAACGATAATAAATACATAAATGACATCAATGTTGGCGCTATTGCTGGCTTATCTATCTTCTTAAATCCGTTAAATAAAATTAGCTATAAGGCAATTTTAAATGTAAGGACTTCAAATGCGTATAATGCAAGAACAGGGGTAGACATAAGTAGACAAGACTCATTGAGAGGCAATGAATTCATTTTTTCACAAAACACTTTTTTCTCCAATCAAATTAATGGTGATCACAGCTTAAGTAATAAAATTAAATTCAATTGGTATGGCTCTTTTAATATTCTAGATGGATATACACCAGACCAAAGAAGGATCATGTATACAAAAAATATTAATGAACCTTCAAACCCTTATATCCTTAATATCTCCAATACTTTGTCTCAACAAACAGGTAGCCGTGTATTCCAAACCTTATCCGATTATATCTATACTGGTGGAGGTGATTTAACTTATAAGTTGAATCAACAAACTGTTAAGGCTGGTTATATGATACAAGTAAAAGACAGATTATACGATGCGCAATTATTTGCCATTACTATGCCTCAGGACAATTTATCTTTAAGGTTATTGCCTGCTGACAAAGTATTTGATCCAGCGAATTTTGGTAACGGAGCGGATAACAAATTTGCATTTGACGCGATTCAGAATCGGAATTTCAGGTACATGGCTAATACCATTTTAAACGCTGGGTATGTTCAATTTGATAATAAACTAACTGATGCATTAAGGGTGGTGTGGGGATTAAGAGTTGAAAATTTTGATCAGCTAGTAGGGTCTGTAAAAAAATGGGATCCAAGACACACTTATTCAAAAGTTACAGATTTTTTACCAGGTGTAAATACGACTTTGAAATTGACTCAAAAAGCAAACCTTAGATTTACTGCCTCTCAAACAGTGATACGTCCTGAGTTAAGAGAGTTGTCTGCTTTAAATATATACGACTTTGAATTGAATGCTTCCGTATCGGGTAATCCGGCTTTAAAAAGAACTAAGATTACCAATGCAGATATTAGATATGAACTATATCCTAGTTCTGGTGAAATTTTTACTTTCGGCATATTCTACAAAAATTTTGAAAATCCTATTGAAAGTATCTATCAAGAGGGAACAGGTGGATCTAGTTTCTTTTCCTTTCAAAATGCATCCAAAGCAACAGCATTTGGTGTAGAAATTGAGGGAAGAAAAAAAGTGTCAAAAAGATTCACTTTACAAGCGAATGGTTCTTACATCAATTCAAAAATAAATGATGCTTCCATTCAGATTGACAGACCATTGCAAGGCCAGTCTCCTTATTTAATAAATACAGGTTTATTATACGATGTAGTTGAAAAAGGATTAAACGCCACGTTGTTATTTAACCAGGTTGGAAAGCGTATTTATTTAGTAGGAGATATTCAAAGTGGAGCTGGCTCTCCTGATGTGTATGAAAATCCGAGAGCCCTTGTAGATTTTCAAATTAGTAAGCGATTTGCAGAAAATAAAGCAGAGATCAAATTGACTATAGCAGACTTGTTAAATCAAAGACAAATATTTTACCAAAACAACAATACCAATACAAATTATGATGCGAATGCGGATGGAACAAGATTCGCAAGAAAGTTTGGAACAACTTTTGGCATCACACTTAACTATTCTTTATAAACTTTTTTTAAATACAACAACAATGAAACAATTATTTTATTTATCAATGGCTTTCTTAGCAATTACAGGATGCAGAAAGATTGAAATGGATGGAGAGAAAGAAATCTTTGTGGTAACAAAGGAGGTAGCACCGGTAGGTCAAGTTTCTAACACCATTAATTTAACAGGAAAAATCACAAAAGACACCACTTTGTATGCGAAGGATGTGAATTATCTTTCTGGATTAGTGTATGTGATGAAGGGAGTAACCTTAACTATCCAAGAAGGGGCAAAAATTCAAGGAAAATCTGGAGCAGATGCTGCTGCATTGGTGATTACGCGTGGCGCGAAAATTATTGCTAAAGGAACAGCAGAAAAACCAATTGTATTTACTTCATCTGCTCAAAATCCTACTTCTGGTGACTGGGCTGGATTGGTTATTTTAGGTACTGCAACAGTCAACTCAGAATACACTTGGAAGGGTCAAAAAATAAAAGGCCTTACAGCAGTTGAAGGTGGTATCAATGATACTGAAATTGGCTTAGGATTAGCTGGCGCAGGTGATGCAGTTTACCCTACAGCGAATGATGAAGATAACAGTGGTATTTTACAATATGTAAGAATTGAGTATGCAGGTTACGCCTACCAGCCAGATAACGAATTAAACAGTTTAACGATGGCCGCTGTGGGTAGAGGCACAACGATTGATCATATTCAAGTAACCTATGCAAAAGACGACGCATTTGAGTGGTTTGGCGGCACTGTTAATTGTAAATATCTAATTGCTTACAAAACACAAGATGACGACTTTGATACTGATTTAGGTTACAATGGTAAAGTTCAGTTTGGAATTGTTTTAAGAGATTCTGCTATTGCAGATATTTCTCAATCAGAAGCTTTTGAATCAGACAATGATCCTAATGGAACCATTGCTGCACCAAAGACATCGGCTGTATTTTCTAATATCACTGCAATTGGACCAAGAATTGATCCAACATACGGAAAAGGTAATAACCTTTATCTAGCTGGCGCGCATATCAGAAGAAACTCAAGCATTTCTATACATAATACAATTTTTGCTGGTTGGCCAATCGGTATTTATATAGACGATTCAAAAGTAACAGTAAGTGGAGCAACGTATAAAAACTACACAGACAGTTTAATAAGATTAAAAAATATTACACTTGCAGGAAACACTAAAAATCTTTCTTACAGAGGTGCTTCAGGTACAACTGTGAATGATGCTAGTTTAAATACAATTTTTAGTACTGCTGGCTACGGTAATACTTATCTTGTAAGCGCTGGAGTAGATGTATTAAAATTAATTCAGCCGTTTAATTACGCCAATCCAGATTTTACTCCATTCATGAATTCATCTGGCACGTCTGCAAATACATTGCCAACTTCTATAGGTACATTAGGTATATACGGACATATTGATTTTAAAGTGAACGGTAGCTTTACAGATAGTCAGTTACAAGATCCGTTCTTTGAAAAAGTAACTTTCAGAGGAGCAGTTGCTGGATCGGGTGTAAATCAAACTTGGTGGAAGGGTTGGACAGTTTGGAAATAAATCAAATCTTTAGTTAGCAATATGCCCAAGTTTAACCCAACTTATTCAATCAGAAAAGCTTCACTTAGTGATATAATGCACTTTCATGAAGCGGTGAGTTCAATCAATGACGTACAATTAAATGAGCATGACTTTGATGTTGTTTTTAAATCAAAAATCAAGCAAAAGCAAAATGAATTATTAGTATTAATAGACCAAGATGATAAATTTGCTGGCTGTAGTATTATTGAACAAAGAGTAGATATCACTGATTTACATCTTTACTTTGAAATAGATTTATTTTATATTAAACCAAAGTACAGAAAATACTTAGGAGCAGAAATATTATACAAGGAAATTGAAAATCTAGTAAGTAAAAAAAAGGGGCAAAAGATAGCAGTCTCCTGTTTACTAAATGCTACAATCAATCAACGATTTTATGCAAAGAGGGGTTTTAAATTAGTCAAAAAGGCTTATTTAAAAACAGGAGTGTAAATTTTGTTTCCCTATAAAAAAGAATCCCTCGCAATTGCGAGGGATTCTTTTTTATAAAACTTATCGCTTCTTTGAAGCGCTTTGTTTTATCCATTATAAGCTTCAGATACACCTTTGTGTAAAATCTTTCCAGCTCTAATATTTAAACCTTTAGCCAAAGCCTGATTTTCTGCACAAGCAATTTCCCATCCTTTATTTGCAATTGCAAGGGCGTATGGTAAAGTAGCCTGTGTCAGAGCTCTTGTGCTTGTTTGAGGAACTGCACCTGGCATATTCGCTACGCAATAGTGCGTGATATTATCAATTGTGAATACTGGATTCTCGTGTGTAGTAGGCTTACAAGTTTCGATACATCCACCTTGGTCTACAGCAACGTCCACAATCACAGAACCCGCTTCCATTAATTTTAAATCTGCTTGCTTCACTAAGTGAGGCGCTTTAGCACCATGCAATAACACGGCACCAATTAATAAATCAACTGTAGGTAATTTTTCTTTGATCGCTAATAACGTAGAATACTGTGTGACCACATTTGCAGGCATCACATCCGACAAGTACCTTAATCTAGCTAAGTTCGTGTCCATGATGGTAACATTCGCGCCCAATCCTGCAGCCATCTTAGCAGCTTGTGTACCCACAATACCACCACCAATCACCAAAACTTCTGCTGGTTTCACACCAGGAACACCACCTAGTAATTTTCCTTTTCCGCCAAATGGTTTGCCTAAATAATATGCACCCACATTTACGGCCATTCTTCCTGCCACTTCTGACATAGGCACCAATAATGGCAATGAGCCATCTGGTAATTCTACTGTTTCGTATGCGATACAAACGGCATGCGTTTTCATCATTGCTTCTGTTAATTCTTTAGAAGCAGCAAAGTGGAAATAAGTAAATAAAATCTGACCAGACTTGATCAATCCATATTCTGCAGCCAAAGGCTCTTTTACTTTTACAATCATTTCTGCAATCGCATACACTTCGGCAGGTGTATTTAAAATTTGCGCACCTACTGCTTTATATGCTTCGTCAGAAAATCCTGAACCTGCACCTGCATTGGTTTCAATATAAACAGTATGGCCTTGTCTTGACAATGCATCTACGCCCTCAGGAGTTAAACCTACGCGGTACTCTTGAATCTTAATTTCTTTAGGAACGCCAATAATCATAGTATTAGTTTTTATTTCTGTACAAATATCATTAATAAGGAAATATTCATAGTAAACTTCATATAATCAGTAAAAAATATTGTTATTCGTCAAAATAGTAATAAAATAACGTAATTTGTGACCTGAATTATTCCTTAAACAGAAATTATTTCTCTATGGCATTAGACGCAATTGACCAATCCATTTTGAGGATCTTACAAAAAGACGCTTTAGCCAAACTAAAAGACATCAGTGCTGCCATTAATTTATCCCTTAGTCCAACACATGATCGTGTTAAAAGACTAGAGCAGGAGGGGTACATTTTACAATATGTTGCATTATTAGACAGAAAAAAAATCGACTTAGGATTGGTAGTGCATTGTCAAGTGACTTTAGACAAACAAACCAAGAGCCATTTCTCTGAGTTTGAACAAACCATTGCACAATTTCCAGAAGTGATTGCATGTAGTTTGGTCTCAGGCAATTTTGATTATTATTTAAAATTGGTTACAAAAGATGTCGAAACCTACAATAAATTTTACCAAGAAAAATTAGCAGTGCTGCCCATGGTAGCGCATATTAGTAGTTTGTTTGTGATGGATGAGATAAAAATAACAACTGCACTTCCTCTTTAAAAAATAGTTTATGTACGATATCTCTTATTTCAAAGCAAAAGACCATGAGGCTGTTCTTGATTTCATGTATGCTAATCCTTTTGTCACCATTTGTGGTGTAGATGAAAGCGGTTTACCCATTGCTGCACAAATTCCTGTCTTGATCAAAAAGCTTGGAGATGAAATTGTAATCAGCGGACATTTGATGCGTAAGCAAGATCATACCAATGCTTTTGAAAAGAACCCGAATGCTTTGGTCATCTTTTCCGCACCCTCTGCATTTGTAAGTGCAAGTTGGTATGCTAGTAAAGGACAAGCAAGTACCTGGAATTACCAAACAGTGCACGCCGTTGGAAAAATGGAGATGCAGGACGAGCAACATTTACATGCTTTACTTGTGGAGTTGACAAAAAAATTTGAAACGGATCCGGATGCACCTTCTCAAGTAAAAAATTTAGATCCAATGTACATGCATCAAAACATGAAAGCCATTGTTTCTTTTGAAATTAAAGTGACTGCATTAAAACACGTTTTTAAGCTAAGCCAAAACAGAGACGAGGCCTCGCATCAAAATATTCAAAACGAATTAAATAAAGGGGATGCTGCATGCAAGTATATGGCTGCTGCTATGAAGCGATAAATAATGTAAATATTATAAGCTGCTTTTGTTATGAATTTTCTCTTTTGATGGTTCAATCAAGTCCCAGAGATTTCCATAGAGGTCTTTAAACACAGCTACTCTGCCATAATCTTCGACATGTGGCGGAATCGTAAACTCCACACCTTTAGCAGTATAGTTTTCAAAATCTCGATTAAAATTATCCGTGTATAAAAATAAAAACACACGTCCGCCTGTTTGGTAGCCGATACATTTTTCTTGCTCAGGTGTTGCTGCTCTTGCTAGTAATAAATTGCAACCATTGGATGCGCCATTTGGCTGTACCATCACCCAGCGCTTGGTTTCAGAAAGCACGGTATCTTCTATTAATTTAAATCCAAGAACGGTTGTGTAATATTGAATGGCTTCATCGTAATCACGAACAACGACAGCAATATGGGCGAGGTTTTGTTGCATGATTCAAATATACAATTTGTAAATGCATCTTCAATCGATCTATGCTTATCTTTACTTTTTATCACGAATTACATTTGAATAATGACGCCAATAAAAAATTTGATTTTTGATTTAGGTAATGTCTTGTATGACATTGACTTTGATATCATGTACAATCGCTTCGATCAATTAGGCATACCCAATTTTGAAAATCATTTCACGCTCAATAAGTCAGATCAGCTATTTTTTGATTTGGAGAAAGGCTTGATCAATGAAGCTGAATTTTGTAAAGGCTTTAATCAACTATACCAACTCGAACTCAGCCATCATCAAATAATTAATGCTTGGAATTCTCTACTCATTGGATTTAGAAAAGAAAGTATGGATTGGGTTAAAGCGAATTATCAAGCATTTCCCACTTTTTTATACTCCAACACCAATCAGATTCATTACGATTATTTTATTCCTCAATATGCCCAGGAAATTGGGGGCGATTTCAATGCGCTCTTTAAAAAGCCTTATTATTCCCATGAAATGGGGATGCGCAAGCCAGATCCTGCTTCTTTTCAATATATTCTGGATCAAGAAGGGCTCAATGCAGCTGAAACCTTATTCATTGACGACAATGAGCCCAATGTGATTGCGGCATCCTCAGTGGGATTACAAGTACTGTTTTTACAACCAGGAATGCGCATTGAAAACGAATTGCCAAAGCTATTAGTGCTTTAAGCTGCATCTTTCGAGGTTAAAAGGGCTTAAAATATCTTGTCAGTAGGAATTATTGAGTTAAAAAGCCCTTTTTTTACTTAAGTTCCTCAAAATCAATGTAATCTGCATCTTTTTCAGCTGCCTTGG
>CAZAOF010000017.1:0-18604 GCA_964486665.1 uncultured Sediminibacterium sp. | reverse complement strand
TTCAAGGAGCACAAATTTACAAAATCTAAATGCAAAAAAAGATATAAAATTACTTATTAAGTATTAATTATATTTGTAAAAGCTAGTAATTCAATATCCTCCAGGAATTTGGATAGTAATTGTTTATTCGATTAGGTAGTATTTTTACCCATCCAAGTCGACAATTCATATAACTAAGGCTATGCCAACCCTTGGGGCCAACCAATTCAAAATCACCCCTTCTTAGGAATTGTAATGCCGTTTCCAATTCGACCGAGATGTTCGCATACGGTATGTGACCCCATTGGCTTAATGCCAAATCATGGGCAGGAACCAGGTCGACACCTTTTAAAGTGCCTATGCGCATGCCCAATTTCTTAACATATAAATGTGCCCTAATGGTTTGTATATCTGAAATACAGTTTTCTGGTATGGCAATGATTTCGTCTTGGTGTTGTATCAACTCAAATGGTGCTGGAAGTGTAAATACAGCCGCTAAATTGGCTGCATCTTTTTTAGAAACAGTTGTAAAAGTAAAAGGAGTTGAAAATTGACTTGTGTATACTGCTTTTTGTTTTTGAAAAACAGCAATAAAAAAACCCTCTCCTTTTATTTTATCAGGATAAAATCTAAAACCTTGCGCTTTATGTTTAGCACTATGCGTTGTTACAATTTGAGACGATGCAGGTAAATGAATTGAAACAGATTCCATGCCTTCTATAGAAGCGATATAGTCCATGATCTGCTCATCTTCTTCATAGGAATAAGAACAAGTTGAATAAATATAAAAACCACCTTCTTGCAAGGAAGCAATACTTTCTTCAATAATACGCTCCTGCCTCTGGCTGCAATGCAATACATTTTCCATACTCCATTCCTTGATTGCATGCGGGTCTTTTCTAAATAAGCCGCTTCCACTGCAAGGAGCATCAGCAATGATAAAGTCAAAGAAATTAGGCAGTGCTTTAAAATGGCTCGGGTCGTTCTGTGTTACCACTACGTGGTCACTCCCCCATCGAATACAATTTTCCTCTAAAATTGCATTCCTTGACTTAATCGTTTCATTGGCAACGACTAATCCGTTTTTGAAATGGTTAGCAAGTAAGGTTGTCTTTCCACCAGGTGCGGCACATAAGTCTAATACTTTATAATACTTTCCTGGTAGGGTCAATTGACTTAATATTGTTTTTAAAAACATACTACTAGCCTCTTGAACATAATAGGCGCCTGCATGCCATAAAGGATCTGTGACAAAACTTGGACGACCTTTTAGATAATATCCGTTTTCGCACCAATCAATGGGTGTAGTTGTATTCATAAAAGGATGCAGACTCAACTCAAAGGGCTTAAATTGATTTAAACGCACAGCTGTGAAATCTGCCGGCATTTGATGTGTTTCGACAAATGTTTCCTTGCTAAATCCAGGCAGGCCTTCTAATGATGTTATGAATTTTTCAGGTAGCAATAGATACGGTTAATAACGGATGATAAAATGTTCTTGCTCTTTTTGTTCCTTTCTGCAAAATAGTAATCCTACATTAAATAAATCAATGGTTAATCTTATTTGAGGGTGCTTTTTAAGCATTTCCCAAGCAGCTTCCATTTCCGAACTGGTATGTATCCCATGAAGTACTATCCAGGAGCTTGAATGCATTTTTTGTACTACCAGATTGGCATCATGCAGTAAAGTAGCTGTTTTGGTTCTATCTGAGAAAAATGCAAAATCAATTGATGCTTTGTTTGTGTAATTTTTATCTATTCCATTTTCGCCAATCACACAAAAACTATTGGGCTGAAACAAGTCAATCAGTCTTGTAATTAATCTTTTAATTTTTTCTGGCATCGAGTAAGTAATAACTGCTTCGATTTCTTGCATTATCCTATTAATAGACGGGTCTTTATATTCAATTAGTTCCCTAGTATTTTTAGCATTCATTTGTGCGGTAACTAAACTAAACACAAATGGAGAATGAATACCATGCCCTTTTGCATTCGCTGCTACCCAACGATAATGAAGGTATTTAAGGAGCATAGTTGGAGTTGAATACCGCATTTATTTTCTTTTCCAACATTCAAAATCAAAAGAGAAAAGATGTTTTTCGTCTGCTGCATTTGGAAAACTATAAGCCAGCTCCCATTGATCATCTATCACAGGAAACAAAGTGTCACCCTCGATTTGGGTATGCACTCTAGTCATATAAATAGTGTGAGCAAGAGGCATCGCTTCTTGGTATACTTGCCCTCCTCCAATCACAAATACTTCTGCATATTGTTCTTTTGCAGCTAATTCAAATGCTTCGTGTAAAGATCCTGCCACTTCTGTTTGGTCAAAGCGCCAGTCCTTTTGTTTGGTTAAAATAATATTCAATCTGCCAGGTAAAACGCGCTTGCCTAATGACTCAAATGTGTTTCTACCCATGATTACAGGCATGGCCCAGGTAGTGTCTTTAAAAAATTTCATGTCTTTTGGCAAATGCCAAAGCAATTGATTGTCTTTTCCAATCATATGGTTATCGGATGCTGCAACAATTAAAGATACTTTCATAGGTAGGATATTAAACTGCTACAGGTGCTTTGATACCGGGATGACATTCGTAATTTTCTAAAGTAAAGTCTTCGTACTTAAATGCAAAAATATCTTTTACAGCTGGGTTAATCTTCATGGTTGGAAGTGGAAAAGGTTTTCTACTTAACTGCAAATTTGCTTGCTCCATGTGGTTATTGTATAAATGAACATCCCCAAAACTATGTACAAAGTCTCCATATTGTAAATCACAAACTTGCGCAATCATCATGGTCAACAAAGCATAAGAGGCGATATTAAATGGCACACCTAAAAAAACATCCGCACTTCTCTGGTATAACTGACAACTTAATTTGCCATCTGCTACGTAAAACTGAAACATATTGTGACATGGCATCAAGGCCATCTTCGATAAATCTCCTACATTCCAAGCGCTGACAATCAATCTTCTGCTATCAGGTGTTTTCTTGATTTGTTCAATCAACTCTGCAATTTGATCAATCACAACACCATTTGGCGCTTCCCAACTTCTCCATTGCTTGCCATACACAGGACCAAGATCTCCGTTTTCATCTGCCCACTCGTCCCAAATACGCACACCTTGTTCTTTCAAATATTGAATATTTGTATCTCCTTTTAAAAACCAAAGTAATTCATGGATGATGCTTTTTAAATGCAATTTTTTTGTCGTCACCAAAGGAAATCCGTCTGCTAGATTAAAACGCATTTGATAGCCAAAACAGCTCTTCGTACCTGTTCCTGTTCGGTCTGTTTTTTCCGTACCGTTGTCAATGATATGTTGTACTAATTGTAAATACTGTTGCATGCTGCAATTTACAACATGAGGGGTAATTTAGAAGATTATTTTCCTTTTCTTCTGGCAATTTCTTGCCTAATTAAAAGTAACTCCCTGTTGGTTTGTCCATTTACACTTGAGTTTTCTTGTGCCCTTCGCATTAAATAGGGTATCACGTCTGCCAGCGGTCCAAAAGGCAAGTACTTACTCACTTTGTAGCCTTCAGATGCCATGTTAAAGCTAATATGGTCGCTCATTCCATAGAGTTGAGAAAAATGAATTCTTGGATGGTCATTTGGCAGTCCTTTTGTCTGCATCAGTTGTGCGCAATTTAAATTACTGGCTTCATTATGTGAAGCTAAGATTAATGCGATTTGATCTAGATGATCCAAGCAATACACAACGGCGGCATCAAAATCTGCGTCTGTGGCAAACTTGTCAACTTGTATTGGAGATGGGTAGCCCAATTTTTCTGCTCTCGCTCTTTCCTTTTCCATATAAGCACCGCGTACCAATTTGGCACCTAAAATAAAATTCCCTTCCTGCGCAATTTTATGAGATAATTTTAAGAAACGTAAACGATCAGATCTATACAACTGATAGGTATTATACACCACTACTTTTTCTTTATTATACACCCCCATTAGCTCAATAGCTAATTTATCTATCGGGTCTTGAATCCAAGTTTCTTCAGCATCTATCAAAATACCAATTCCATTTTCTTCTGCTACATCACATATCGCGTACATTCTTTCTCTCAAACGATTCCAAGCAAGATCATCTGTTTCGCTATCATGCACTCCACTTCTAAGTCTTGGCGCTTCGTTCAAACGCTCTAATAAATGCATACTTGACAACCCAGTTAACTTCACACTTACAAATGGAACATTGTCTTGTGTAGCCGCAAACTCGATGGCCTTAATGAACTGATCTGTTACTTCGTCAAAACTTGCATCGCCTTCCTTTGCCTCTACACCATAGTCTAAAATAACTTGAACGCCATAAGCACCTAACATTTTAGTTACCCTTGCAGACTCTTCTAAAGTTTCACCCCCAACAAATTGGTTGAAGATGGTACTACGTATAAGGCCATTGATTGGCAATCCTGATTTCATTAACAAGGGAGTGACTTTAGTCCCTAAAGAAACAATCCAGGGATTTTGAATCACGCTAAAAAGCCATTTTGCTTTTGTTAAATCTGTATTTGACTTATACGCAAATGCGTTCTGTGTGTTGTGTAAAGATAGGTTCATGCTAACATTCATTCGTGTTGCAAATATCGGGAGTATTCCTTAGTAATCAAAGTATTCATGTAATTATCCTACTAAAAATTGCTTCTAAAATGCTACTAATTCAAATTAAGTATATTTTTGACCCATCATGAAAATTATAGCTACCAAGATTTACCAATTTAGCATTCCAATGATTCCTTTTACCATTGCAACTGGGACGATGGAATTTGCGCAAAATGTATATATTGAAATTACCACGGACCAAGGAATAACAGGCGTTGGGGAATGCTCTGCATTTCCAATGATTGTTGGAGAAACTCAGTTAAGTTGTTATAACCTTGCTAAAGATTTTGCTCAATTTTGGAAAGGTAAAAATCCATTAGCTATTGCTGAACGTTTAAAAGAACTAGACCTTGTCATTGCGGGAAATTATACTGCAAAAAGTGCATTTGATCTTGCGCTATATGACATTGCTGCAAAGGCTGCAAATCAACCCTTATATCAATTCCTTGGTGGTAAACAAAAAGCAATTGAATCCGACTTAACCATTGGAATTGATCAACCCGAAATCATGGCCGCTCAAGCTATTGAATTCGTGAAAAAAGGAGTACGCATCATCAAAGTTAAATTAGGGAAATCCCCATCAGAAGATGTTGAGCGTATACGACAAATTAGAACTGCTATAGGGCCCGATATTCAAATTAGACTTGACGCCAATCAAGGATGGGCTCCAGAAGATGCTTTAGACGTGTTAACACAATTGGCCCCATTTGATATTGCTTTCTGTGAACAACCAATGCATAAATACTACGACGATTTTTTACCAGCATTGTGTGCAAAATCTCCAGTAAAAATCATGGCAGACGAATCTGTTTTTACACATCATGACGCTAGGAAATTAATTGCCAACAAAGCATGTCACTCCATCAATATTAAATTCTCTAAGAGTGGTGGCATACAAGAAGCAATCAAAATTCATGACTTAGCCAAAGCGAATCAGATTCCTTGTATGATGGGGGGCATGTTAGAGAGCAGAGTGGCGCTAAGCGCTAAAATGCATTTTGCCATGGCTATGGAGAATGTACATTTTTACGATATGGATACTTGTTTAATTGGTCATAAAGTAGACCCGGTGATGGGTGGCGTACAATTTAAAGGCATGCAATTGACGATTGGTGAAGAAGCCGGCATAGGCGCAACAGTAGACCCTGCCTATTTACGCAATTTGGAATCTTGTACCGTATAGCATCCTAGTGTTGTTGACTAGTTGTACCTTCGTATTCGATTTAACTAAATTGATACTATGGAAGCGAAAACAGCAGCAGCCTCATACACAACAATGAATGAGTTGGTCTTACCCAATGACACAAACACCTATGGAGATTTAATGGGGGGAAGACTCATGTACTGGATGGATATCGCCGCTTACCTCTCAGCAGCTAAACATTGTAATTCAGGGGCAATGACCGCATCAGTAGATAATATAAGTTTTAAAACGCCGATTAAATTAGGCAATGTGATTTGTATAGAGGCAAAAGTGACAAGAGCATTTAACACTTCAATGGAGATTCATTTAAAAGTATGGAATCAAAATACGATCGAACAAACTAGAATACTTAGCAATGAAGCCTATTTCACTTTTGTTGCATTAGATGAAAACAAACAACCTAAAAAAGTACCTGCTATCATCGCTGAAAGCGAAGAGGAAAAAAAGTATTATGCAAGTGCTTTAAGAAGAAGACAATTGCGATTGATTCTTGCTGGCAAAATGAAGCCAGACGATGCAACTGAATTAAAAGCTCTATTTATTAAGGAAGAAGGAGAGTAAAAACTCATTATTTTTCAATCACTTTCATTACATGATGCTTGCCTTTTAGCATGTAAGACTTGCTTTGCTCTATTGCATCCATTACTTGATCCAATATCTCTTCTACGGATGCAGTGTAATCAATCACTAAGGGCTCTTTAAAACGGATGGTTAAAGGAGTGCCCACCTTTTTATAAGTCAACCCTTTTTTAGTGAACGCACGCCAAAATCCATTAATAACTACTGGCACAACTATTGGATGGTTGTTTTTAATGATATGCGCCGTGCCTTTTCTTCCAGGTGCAAAAGGCTTAGTGGTCCCTTGCGGAAAAGTAATCACCCAGCTATGCGACAAGGCCTTGTCAATTTTTTGCGTATCCACTACATCTCTTTGTCTTTGAACATCTTGGCCCTCTGCCCTCCAAGTTCGCTTTACTGTCAAAGCACCACCTAGTTTGAATAATTTAGTGAGCCAGTTGTCATTCATAGTTTCTTCTGCAGCTACAAAATAAACATTCGTAAAAGGATTCAGTAAATAATAAGGGATGCCCAATCGATTAAACTTACGCCATTTAACTGCACAAAAAATATGAACAAAAGTAATCACATCAGCAAAATAAGTTTGATGATTACTAACAAACAAAACATTGTTTTTTGGTAATTTTTCTAAATGTTCTGTGCCTTCTATATTTATTTTATTAAACAAAGCAAGACCCGGATAGGTAAACAATCCTACAATTCCATAAATGATGGAACGAAAAATTCTAATTTGCTTTAATTGGTCCAACACGCTCATATACTTTTCACTAATTTGTATCACAATATACTACATATTTATATACTAGAATGGTCCTGTTTAACCAACTAATTGTATCTTTAAACAATGAAAAAATCAGCTGTTATTTTTGATATAGATGGATTATTAATCAATAGTGAACCGCTTTGGAATAAAGCAGCTAGTGAGATTTTTAGGCAATACGGTATAAGCTTGACAGAAGCGCAGTTTGCTACTACAACAGGTCTAAGATCAAAGGAATTTGTAGCACATTGGCTACAAGAATATAAAATTCCTTCTACAGAAAATGCGAGGGCCGAACAAAGGGTGATAGATCAGGCCATGGAGTATATTGACAAAGAAGCAACTTTGATGCCTGGTGTTGCACATATATTTCAATTTTTTTTAGAAAAGGAATTTAAAATTGGCCTAGCAACTTCCTCGCCGCCGGCATTGATTGAATGGGTGAAAGACAAATTAGGCATTCGCAGTTTGATCCATGCAAGTTGTTCTGCACAAAACCTTCCTTATGCAAAGCCTCATCCACAAGTGTACTTAGATTGTGCCACCGCCTTACATACTTCCCCACTCTCTTGCATCTGTTTTGAGGATTCATTTTATGGCATGTTAGCTGTCAAAGCTGCAAGAATGACCTGCGTCGTAGTTCCTGCTGCAGAAGCGCTAAAACAAGAGCACTGGGCAGCGGCAGACCTTAAGCTATCCTCACTGCAGAATTTTGGCGCTTTACATTTTGACATGTTAGCCTAATTAAGCAAAAAAAACAGATTGCTTCCCCAAATACAAGTTAAATTGCATCCGTAAATGGAATTAGCAAAAAAAGTCATAGGTAAAGAACTCGAACTCTTTGAAAAACATTTTAAAGAGGCAGTTAAAAGTAGAGTTGCTCTACTGGACCGAATTATGCAGTATATCGTAAAACGAAAAGGCAAACAAATGCGCCCTATGTTCGTTTTGCTTTCTGCCAAATTAATTGGAGAAATCAATGATGCTAGCTACCGTGCAGCTTCATTAGTTGAACTACTTCACACTGCAACTTTGGTACATGACGATGTAGTTGATGACACTTTAGAAAGAAGAGGATTCTTTTCCATCAATGCTTTATGGAAAAATAAAATAGCTGTTTTAGTTGGTGATTACCTTTTATCTAAAGGCCTTTTACTCTCTCTTGAAAATAAAGACTTTGAAATTTTAACGATTCTCTCTAACGCAGTAAAGAAAATGAGTGAAGGCGAATTATTGCAGATTGAAAAAACAAGAAATTTAAATTTCGACGAGTCTGTTTATTACGAAATAATCAATGGAAAAACAGCAAGCTTACTTTCTTCAAGTTGTGGCGCTGGTGCAGCATCTGTAACTCAAGATCCAGAAATCATACAAAAGCTAAAGGACTTTGGCGAGCATGTTGGCATGGCCTTCCAAATTAAAGACGACTTATTTGATTATGGTGATGAATTAATTGGGAAGCCAACTGGGAATGATATCAAGGAAAAAAAATTAACACTCCCATTAATTCATATTTTACAAAAATGCAATCCAGCATTAAAAAAAGAGATCGTATATATTGTAAAAAACAATAACAACGACAAACGAAAAGTCAAATTTGTAATTGATCACGTGAAGCAGTTGGGAGGTATCGAATATGCACACGAAAAAATGATTGAATACAGGGACAAAGCTTTGGTCGTATTACACAGCTTTCCTCCCTCTGTTTCTCGAGATGCTTTAGAGGAATTAGTTAGATACACAACAGATAGAAAATATTAATGGAGAAGCGCTGGAATATATTAGCGGGTGATCCTAGCAAAGTGAACGAACTTCAGTCTGCGCTCAAAATTCACCCGATATTATGCGAATTGCTTGTACAAAGAGGTATTGAGGATTTCGAAAAAGCCAAACAATTTTTCAGGCCATCATTAGCAGACCTGCATGACCCATGGATGATGAAGGATATGCAAAAAGCTGTTGATAGGATCGCTGTCGCTTTTGATAAAAGTGAGTCTATCATGGTCTTTGGAGATTATGATGTAGACGGAACCACTTCAGTTGCTACCCTATATCAGTTCCTGAAAAATATAGGACCCAATATTGAATTTTACATACCACACCGTTACAGAGAAGGATATGGTGTATCCAAAATGGGCATCGATCATGCAAAATCAATCGGAGTAAGCTTGATTATTTCTGTTGATTGCGGTATTAAATCTACTGACTTAATTACCTATGCAAAAGAATTAGGTATAGACTTTATCATTTGTGATCACCATTTGCCAGACCCGGTTCTGCCACCAGCAGTTGCTATTCTAAACGCAAAACAAATAGACTGCACCTATCCTTATAAAGAATTATGTGGCTGCGGTGTCGTTTTTAAATTAATCACAGCGCTTGCTCAGCGATACAATTTGCCTGACGAAAGTTATTTACAATACTTAGACTTAGTAGCCACAGCTATAGCAGCTGACATTGTTCCACTGACTGACGAAAATAGAACTATGGCTTTTTTTGGATTACAAAAAGTAAACGAAAATCCAAGTCATGGCATTTTAGCATTATTAGAATTAGCTAAACAAAATAGCCCAATTCGAATTAGTAATTTAGTTTTTGCAGTAGCACCAAGAATCAATGCAGCAGGCAGGATGGATGATGCAAAAAAAGCAGTTCAACTATTTATAGAAAAGGAATACCAAAGTGCACTCGCTGTAGCTTCTCTATTACAACAAGATAATTTAGACAGAAGAGAGGCAGACAGTACGATATCTGAAGAAGCATTAGCTGAGATAGAAAATGATCCAGCACACGCCAATAAAAAATCGACTGTTGTTTTTCAACCCCATTGGCATAAAGGCGTTGTAGGGATTGTAGCAAGTAGGTTGATCGAAAAGCATTACAAACCCACTATCGTTCTTACGCAAAACGGAGATATTGTATCTGGAAGCGCAAGAAGTGTCCAGGGTTTTAATTTATACGAAGCATTACATGCATGTAGAGAACACTTACTCGGCTATGGCGGACATTTTGCAGCAGCAGGAATGACCTTATCCATAGATCAATTAGCCTCTTTTAAAATAGCTTTTGAAAATGCAGTGGCAGAAAGGATTACTCCAGCTCAAATGGTTCCGGAAATTATAATCAATGCCGTCCTGCCTTTGGACCAGATTAATATGCAGTTTTTTAATATCATTTCGCAGATGGAGCCATTTGGGCCCGACAACATGCGTCCAATTTTTATAGCCAAAAATGTCAAAGATACTGGCTATTCTAAATTAGTTAAAGAGGCGCATATTAGTTTTAATATAACACAAGGAAATAACAGTGTAAGAGGTATTGGCTATAATATGCCAGAAAAAATAGACATCGTAAAGTCTGGCGAACCTTTTGATATTGTCTTTCAATTGCAATTGAACGAATGGCAAGGGACACAATCTGTTCAACTACAAGTAATCGACCTTAAAACAACGAGTCCGAATTAATTCATTCGGACTCGCGTATTCTTCCAATCAATATTTGCTATAAAAAATCAAATCGAACTATTTCAATGATGCAAATTGCTGTCATTAACAATCCTCTCTGTGTTTAACCTTTACTAGTTAATTCTACTGTACGATTGATAAAGCTTGTCAATTCAGCACCTTTCAACAAACCCTGAGACAACAAAGCCAAGTCGGCTAAGTTTCTTGCTTGTTTTTGTTGCTTGTCCGTATCTGTTTCTTTTAACAAGGTTTGGTAAACCGGGTGGTTGCCATTGATGGTTAATTGCACTTCATCTGGCATTTGTGCATAAAATGCAGTCATGCCTCCTCCGCCCATGCCCGCCATGTCTTTCATACGACGCATGAACTCTGGTCTGGTTGCAATTACAGGAGCAGCCTCTTTACTCAAGCCCTTTACTTCGACAGTTAATGTGATTTCAGGAACCTGGAATTCAAACAATTTCTTAGCCTGTTCTACTTCGTCTTTAGATAAAACAGAATCAATATTTTCTTGCTTATCAATTAGGTTGTCCACTACGTCCGCATCTACACGAACAAACTGCACACCTTCCCATTTCATTTCCACGTTATTGATAAAAGCCGCATCTACCATGGTTTCTAACTTCACCACTTTATAGCCTTTACCTACCGCAGCTTGAATGAAAGCATCTTGTTGCACAGGGTTGGTGGTGTACAATAACACCTGTTTCCCTTCTTTATTTTTTTGTGTTGCTTCTGTGGTGCTCTTATATTCGTCAACTGTATAAAACTTTCCAGCCTCCGCAGCATCTTCTAAAATCAAGAATTTGTTTGCTTTCTCTAAAAACTTATCATCAGTAATCATACCATATTTCACGAATAAGCCTAGACTCTCCCATTTCTCTTCGAATGCTTTTCGATCACTATTGAAAATCTCTTCTAATTTATCTGCCACTTTCTTTGTGATATGTGCATTAATCTTTTTTACATTTGGATCCCCCTGTAAATAACTTCTGCTTACATTCAATGGGATATCTGGACTGTCAATTACACCGTGTAATAACATTAAGAATTCTGGAACAATGTCTTTTACTTCATCTGTTACAAACACTTGATTGCAATACAATTGAACTTTATCCTTTTGAATTTCGTAACTCTGCTTGATCTTAGGAAAATATAAAATACCCGTTAAGTTAAAAGGATAATCCACGTTTAAATGGATCCAGAACAAAGGTGTCTCTCCAAAAGGGTACAATTCCTTATAGAACTTTTCGTAATCTTCTTTAGTTAAATCCGCTGGTTTTCTAACCCAGATTGGATTGGTATTGTTGATTGGCTTTTCAGCCGGCTTGTTTGCATCGGTTGCTGTTGCATCTGCGTCTTCCTTTAACTCAGCTGTTACTTCATTCGCGTCATTAAAATAAATCGCTACAGGCAAGAACTTACAAAAACGCTCTAAAATTGATTTCACTCTAGAAGGCTCTAAGAATTCTTTACTCTCCTCATTGATATGCATCACGATTTTGGTACCGCGATTGCTATAGTCCACTTCGTATAATTCATAACTAGGGCTACCATCACAGCTCCAGAATACACCAGGTGCACCTGTATGACTCTTACTATAAATATCTACTTTATCACTCACCATAAATGAGCTATAGAAACCTAAACCAAAATGACCAATGATGCTTGCATCTTGATACTTAGTGACAAACTCCTCTGCCCCGCTAAATGCAACTTGGTTGATGTATTTGTCCACTTCTTCAGCAGACATACCCACTCCGTTGTCAATGATTGAAATGGTTTTTTCTTTTGCGTCTACAATGACATCTACTCTTAAATCGCCCAACTCCCCTTTAACTTCCCCTTTAGAACTTAGGGTTTTAAGTTTTTGAGCAGCATCAACAGCATTGCTCACTAATTCACGAACAAAAATCTCATGATCACTGTAAAGAAACTTTTTGATGATAGGAAAAATGTTCTCAGTTTGAACTCTTATTTGACCTTTTTGCATAGTTATATCATTTGATGCTGTTACAGCAAACTAAGGACCAAAGCAATCCTTCTGCCAAGCTGACAAGGAAACACTGAAAAAACGCCTTGATTCCGTTAATTTTTCAGCCAAGCTGCGCCAGAACATCGAGGGTCATTAAACAAAATGTCATCCGGGTGCCTTAACAGAAGCTGTTTTTCTGAATTAAACACACTATAAACACCCACTACCGATCCATTTTCATTGGGTATTGCCGTCCCCGCAAAATCTGCATAACCACTTGTTCTTACATAGATAGTCCCCCCGCTGCAAAACTTAAGCGCTCGACTTGCCCCCAGTTTGTTTTTTTTATCCGCAAAAGTTTGAGCAGTATCAGCAGCCGAAAACTCTACACCAGATAACCTAATCAACCTGCCTTGTAAAGAATCGTGCAGGTTTTTGAATTGAACAGCTAATGGTATAACGGGATGATTGTCTTTAAGTATTTGTATATGTTGTTTAAATAAAGGAACAGGAAGTCCCCCAGTGACTAATGTTCCAGCACTGCTATCCACTGCCCCAACCAATTGAACCATTCTTCGGTAATCAGATAACAATAAACCCTTTAACCTAAGTTTTATCAACGCCCCTACTGGAAAATCCTGGTAAAGATTCTGGCCATCCAATAGCAACATAATTCCACCAGTGCTATCTTGTATGACAATTGATTTATACCAGTTATCGTATTCGTCATTCCCAACCACAACCGCCTGTACTGCCCATTCTTGCTTGATCGCTTCTACTTCTCCCATTTGATGTAAACGCCTAAGTTGTTTGATCGTAATAAGGCTATCCGAAACTTGATTTTGAATAGGCGATGCATAAGCGACTTTTTTGAAACAAGACATGCAACATGCTGAGATAAGAAAAATTAAAAAGAAGGAGCTTAAAATCCTGTGCTTTTTTTTCATAAAAGATGATTTTTAAATTAAAGAAAATTACATTGTATTCCAATAGTGTAGGTCCTTCCAAGGTCATAGATATATTTTGCAGGAAATTTTTCTGCTACAAAATTTTTGTAATCAAACCTAGATTGCTCAAAAATTAAACTAGGTATTTTATTATTAAATAAGTTTCTGACAGAGGCCGTTAACCTTAGTGCTAGTTTATTCTTTGAATTTTGTGGCATAAAACTTTTTGAAACAAATAAGTTAGACACCCACTGATTGGGTGCCCATTCAGGCGCAGAGATGCTTTTCCATTCTTCTTGGTTCCTACTTTGTGCTTGTACCCAATCACTTCTTCTAAAATAATCATGACTAATCGCGCGCCTGCTAGCATACACAACCGTAAAACCCAACCTTAAAGAATAAATCGGTTGGAAATTAATTGTAAACGCTTGAACAGACTGAGGATGCGAAGTGGCTGGAAATTGTTTTAAAAATAATTGACCAGACTGCACCTTGTATAAATTATCAGAAAGTCTGATTTCGTAAATCGGATCATTCACGAACGTATACCATCCATAACTATTGGCTAAACTCAATTGTATTGGACTCGACCAATTCGTTTCTACATAAGATTCTACTCCAACATGAGCTGCATGCATTTGACCCACACTTGCCCTAACAAAAGCATTATAATAGTCGTGGTAGAATAATTTATATTGACGATCGTTTTTATTTAACTGTACAAAAAACATTGCATTAGCTTTGAAATTACTACCCATAAAATGAAACTTAACTTCCGCCCCCTGATGAATCAACGGTAATAAGAATGGGTTTGTGAAAGCATGATTAGACGGGTCAGTAAATAGTTCCGACGCGTTTGGCGCTTCCCATTCCTGAAATAAACTTGTTGTCAGGTACCACCTTCCATTCATTTTGTATCGAATAAAGAATTGATATTGATTAAAAGGAAAAACAGAGATGGCGGATACGCCTTTAGAAAAATCAGGAAATAATCCGTTTTGATTTAACCCATTTCTTCGAATAGAAGTTAAGCCTGTATGCATCCCTAGCCCCCATTCCAGGCGTCTATTAGATCCGGTTAAGCCAGTCCAAGCTTGTATCTTCTTATTGAATAAAAGATAATTAGCCCCCCATTTCTCTCCTACTTTAATTCTTCTGTTGGGTGCGCCAAGGTCATTTTGAAAAGCAGTTGCTATTCCGTCATCGTTTACCCATGTATTGTAATTATAATAAAATTGCCCTCCTAATAAATCAGCTACTTTACTTGCGTATTCGATTTTGTCAGCGACAAAATCTACGCCTAAAGTCCAGTGTATATTGGGTGCAACGAAAAAACCAGTCATCAATGACCCGCGAAGTATCTTTACATTTTGTAATCGTTCGTTAATAATATATTTAGCATCACCATTTTTTTGTTGTTTATTTTGTGCTACTAATTGATCAAATTGAACTTGTAATTGATCTGGATGTGAAGCGTATAAACTATTTAATTTATTTTGTAAAACTGGGTCAATCGCGAAACTTGGTAAATATTTATAATAATCCGGTCTCGGATCAGCTGCTTTAGACCAATCCAATTGTGTGGCACTTTGCACTCCTAATGCAGCGCCGATATTAATCTGTATGGTAGTTCCTTTATTATTTTCATAGTTGTAATGTAGCCCTGTCACCGGCACATTACTTTTTTTTGTATTCGCATAAAATGGCTGACCATTTCGCCACCCCCAACTTGGATTATACAATAAGTCTTTAGACAACACAAACATTTCTTGAACAGTTGGCGCACGCTTTCCTTGAACTGCGGGACTCCACCAAAAATTTAGACCAATACGAGATGTGGATGAAATAATTTTTTCTGCACTAATGGCAATTCCTTTTCTACTTTTCAATCCATTCACCAAAAAGCCAAGCGGAGTTGTTTGATACAAGGCGTCAACATTTATCCATAACTTTTTTTTGATCAATCCCGAATGCCATTGAAGTCTGATTTCATGCATTGTATTGGCGTTAGAAAGCCTTGTAGTGATTGATCTACTCTTGCTAAACAAGGATGGATTGGTTGACAGAAAGCTGGTGCCCGATTGACCGCCAAGACCAAATTGGCTAACACCATATGACGTACTTACACCTACCACTTTCATTGCCCCATATAAACCAGCGAAGCTAAAGCCAGGATCCCATCCACTTAAATCGGTCTGCCAATAAATGCCATTTATGCTGTTCCCCACATTTTGAGTAAGCCCCCTAGGTACCCAGTTGAAAGAGAACCCATTAAATTGAGCTATTTCATTGAGACCGGCATAACTAGATTGCAATAAGTTTGGATTCGTGAAAATAGTTTCTTGGCCTAATAAGTCAAATTGCTTAGGCAAAGCATCTGCATTTTCAATCTGTGCAACTGCGTGGTTGTAGTGTAAAAAAAAGAAACAGAAGCTTATCAGGAAGATGTAGACTATTTTTTTCATGTCCACAATTTGCTTTTTAATAACAAGCATTTTGTTTCGGCAAATACTATACTCTTGATGCTTTTAAAATTGCATATTTATAAAAAGCGATGCACCATTTCATTAAAACTTCATTACTACTCACATTATTATTAGTTTATTCGCAAAACAAATTGCTTGCAATGCAAGTAGTTGCTTTTTATAATTGCGAGAATTTATATGATACAACAGATCAATTATTCGTAAATGACGAAGAGTTCTTACCCAATAGTGCAAAGGCTTATAGCAGTATGAGGTATACTCAGAAAGTAAATCAATTGAGTAAGGTTATTTTTGGTCTTGGCACATTAGGCAATAAAGAAGGGGTCGCATTATTAGGATTAGCAGAAATAGAAAACCAATTTGTAATTGAAAAACTAATTCAATCAGCTGCCATCAAAAAATACAATTATCATTACATTCACTTTAATTCAAAAGACCCTAGAGGTATCGATGTGGCGTTAATCTATCAACCACGTTTTTTTACTCCTTACCAATACAAGACCATTTCCTTAAAAGACGCTGCTCATTTTCAACAATATGCTACTAGAGATATTTTACTAGTTAAAGGCATGCTAGGTGCTCAATGGGTCTATATATTAGTAAACCATTGGCCAAGCAGAAGGGGTGGATCAAGTCTGGCTAGAAAGAACAGACAATGGGCCGCAATTACCTGTAAACGAATTATGGATAGCGTTAACCTTATCGACAAGAATGCCCATTGGATTGTCATGGGTGATTTCAATGATAACCCTACCAATAAAAGTATTAAAATGCTAGGCCTGGATAACCCATTTTTGGGATTGTACAAGCAAGGGCAAGGAAGCTTAGCCTATAGAGATAGTTGGAGCTTATTTGATCAAATACTTGTAAATAGCCAATGGAAGTCATCCAAAAGTTCATTAACTCCTTATAGATCAATTATTTATAAAAATATAGACCTCGTTGAAACAAAGGGCAAATACGCTGGTTATCCTAAAAGAACTTGGAATGGAGATGTATTTAGAGGAGGCTATAGCGACCACTTCCCTGTAGCGCTTATTTTTAGGCCAAATAATGTCGAAAATCCACTGAAATAGCCTACCTTCGCCCTCCCAAATCTGTTTTGGCAGATTCATTCTGAACAAGGATGTCCACTGGGAAAAACCAATTATTTAACCAAAAAATTCAAGTAATGAACAATTACGAATTAATGGTGATTTTTACACCGGTATTATCTGAAGAAGATTTCAAAACTGCTCAGAAAAAATACCAAGACTTCATCAAAGAAAATGGTGGAGACACTGTAGCCTCAAATCCATGGGGTTTAAAATCACTAGCTTATCCAATCGATAAGAAAACAACAGGTATCTACTGGGTATTAGAATTCACAGGACCTGCAACAATCAACGAGAAATTGAAAATTCAATTCTTACGTGACGAGCAAATTATGCGTCACATGATTACTAGACTTGACAAGTACGCAGTTGAGTATAACCACATTAAGAGAAACGGCGGTTTCCCTGTTCACAAAGCACTTGAGGCTTAATTAAATTTTTACCAACATGGCAAAGAATGAAATCAAATACCTTACTGCGATCAAACAGGAAAAACCAAAGAAGAAATTCTGTCGTTTTAAGAAGTATGGTATCAAGTATGTAGATTACAAAGACGTTGAATTTTTAAAGAAATTCATCAACGAACAAGGTAAAATGTTACCACGTCGTTTAAGTGGTAACTCACTTAAATACCAACGTAAAGTAGCAGACGCTGTTAAAAAAGCACGTCAAATGTCCTTGTTGCCTTATGTAACAGATTTGTTGAAATAAATCAATTAGTAAACCATCCCTAATCTCGCGATGTGAGCACATCAAGGCGAGTGACAGTTATAAATAAAGTTTAAGACTGGGCTCTTGGGAACTAAAAAAACAATTATGCAAGTAATTTTAATCAAAGACGTAGATAATTTAGGTGGAAAGGATGAGTTAGTAAACGTGAAAAACGGTTACGCTCGTAACTTCTTATTCCCAACTAAACATGCAGTTGAAGCAACTCCTTCTAATTTAAAACAATTAGAAGAGCGTTTAAAAGCGAAAGCGAAGAAAGAAGCTGTGATGTTAGCTGAGATCACAAAAGTAATCTCTGTGTTAACAGCTAGTCCTGTTAAATTAACAGCTAAGACTGGTGCAAATAACAAAATATTTGGTAGTGTAACTTCATTGCAGGTAACTGCAGCAATCCGTGATCAAAAAGGTTATGAGATTGACAGAAGAAGAATCACTGTTCAGGATGATATTAAAGAATTAGGTGCTTACAAGGCAACTATCGACTTTGGTAACGGTCAAACAACTGAAATCGACATCGAAATTGCTGCTGAAGCTTAATTCGAAGGATAAGTAAAATTGTCCAAAATAGTTAAAAAGGCCTTTCTGAATCATCAGAAAGGCCTTTTTGTTAGTTTTAAGGTCATTTTACAAGCACAAAAATTAAATTAACAAAAGAAACAACATTTGTGCATAATTTATACCTATCTTCGTATAGTCCGAAAGAGATAGTTTGTCTCGATCGGTATTTAGATCACTTAATTTTAAAGAACATGAACATTTATGTTGGAAATCT
>CAZAOF010000016.1:0-19165 GCA_964486665.1 uncultured Sediminibacterium sp. | reverse complement strand
CTCTTAAGTCTGCAATGACACCACCTTGTGCCCTGAACTTAGCTGCAGGCATATTCCCCCCAGCGCTTCCTCCCACTATTGCAATTGGATCTGGTATTCTCTTTACAGGTATCGCTAATTTTTGCGTTTGTTTTCCGTCATTCACCGTCACGACAGCTGTTCCAGTTTGAGCGCAACTAACTATATATTGACCAGAACCCGTTTTTCTAATATTAGCACCCGCACCTTCTACTGAAACACTTATTTTTTCACCGCCGCCACCACCTGTGATGCTCAATGGATTATCAAGTCCCTTATAAAAAACCCTGGTTTTATCTGTAGAAACCACTAAACCAGATGGCGTACCCACTGTATACTTAACATCTTTCTCTACTACAGCTGTTTCGCCATTTGGTTTTAAGAAAGAAATACGTACACGCTTAGTTTGAACACCCGGATTTGAACCCGCAACAGATTTATAAATTGCTGACCCATCCGCTGCGACAGGAACCACCACACCGTCAATAGAAACAGTAGGTTTTGCTGCACTACTAAATGCACCTACTCCTGCTGTAATAACTAATTCCTCACCAGACATTAAGTACTGAGAATTAGAAGCAGCAAAAGCATTAAACTGGTCATAGACCAATTCCACTTGTCCAATTTCTTTGTGGCAAAATTCCACCACCTGTGCCTCAGTGTTACGAATATCATTTTGAAACTTTGTCAAAATGGTGATTGCTGCAACCGCAGGCGTCATGTTAAAATAAGCATAGGCCCAATCATTCTTAGCAGCCAAATTATTTGAAGTCGGAATCGTTAAATCTAAGGATACAGTAGGAATAACTTCTTTTTCTATCGCTGGATCAATCGCAGCTAAGTCTTGTTTAAATTGTTTTAATTTGTTAAACAATTCTTCTCCTCTAGATACACCTGATTTTTTATTTAGAAACAACCTCGTTGTTGCATCTAAATCATCTTCTTTAAAAGTTTCTTTACCCTCTTCAATTTTTAAACCAGCCTCTTCTTTCAAAGCCAATTTCAAAGATTCTACATAGGCATACATTTCGTCTGCCATTGCCTTCACTTTGTTTGCCTTTGGAGCCCAGATAGCAGCTTTCTCCGCTGTTTTGGGATCGTTTAGTTTTGATTCCAAAGACTTGTAAATATCTTGATTCTTTTTTTGAATAATACTATTCGCATTTGATAAACTTTGATCTATTGTTTTGAATGCATTTAAAATCTCGCTTGATACATTCAATGCCAAGAGCGCAGTCAACACCAAGTACATGATGTTAATCATTTTCTGTCTTGGTTCTTTAGGTAACGACATGTACGCTATATTTAATTAAGTGAAATAAAAGGTTGAGTCAATAAAATGATACGCTTATTTTCCTTGCATCGCATGGATCATCTTGCTGTACACTTGATTTAATTGAGTCAAATTATCTGCTAACTGTGTCATTTGCTCTTTTGTTCTTGCAGCTTCATTCACAGTTGCACTCATGGCACCTGACATGTCTTTTAAGCTACCGTAGAAATGATTCATTTCCTCAATTGTTTTACTCATTGATAGAAATTGATTATTCAAATTTTTCAACCCTTCAGTTGAATTACTGATCATGCCTAAATTACTAGACACATCTTGTACTGTCTTCTGAACATTATTTAAAGCAGCAACCAATTCAGTCGCATCTACTTTACCGCCACCCATTGCACCACCATGCTGCTCCACTGGAGGAGGAGGTAAGAATGCATAGATCACAAAAATTCCAGCTTCAGTCGTTAAACCCACAATCAATGCCCAGTCAGCCCAAGACAAGTGAATGATCTTGGCCAAAGCACCAAGGATAACTACTGCGGCACCCAATGAAATGATGACGTTAACGATCTTATTTGTTTTTTCTGAAATTGTTTTTGCCATTAGGAAAAATTATAAAAATTAAAAGTTTGTTGATAGTTTGTCTTCGTTAATTAATTAACTCTTGGTGCCATTGAAAGCACACATCTAAATCCAATATAGGACTTAGCTGTATCTTGGTATTCGTAGTTACGTGAACTTACCTGACAATTGTAGGCAATGTCTTTCCAAGAACCGCCTCTAATGACTTTTCTTTTCATCAATACAGGATCTGAATCTTTGGCATTGTATTGTACATCTGGACTAAAATCTCCAATGAAATTATAACTTCCTTCGTAGAATACAGAGCTCGTCCACTCTGCCACATTACCAGCCATATCATATAATCTGAAGTCGTTTTCTGTATAAGATTTAACTTTAGTTGTATAGATATTATCGTTTTTCGCATCGCCTCCAAAATAATCTCCTCTACCTGGTTTAAAGTTCGCTAACAAACGTCCTTCTTTTGTTCTTGTATATGGAGAACCCCATGGGTACATTGCATTTGATTTTGAATTACCTCGAGCTGCATATTCCCACTCAGCCTCAGTTGGCAAACGATAGATGCCATCAATTTTTTGATCTGCTCTACCAGGCTTTCCTGCATAGTAATCGCTATTATTGGTTCTCCAATGTGTAAACGCAACAGCTTGTTTCCATGTTACTCCAACAACAGGATAGTCGTTATAAGCAGCATGGCTAAAGTACAATCTTGTTAATGGTTCGTTGTATGAATAAGAGAAATCGCGCATCCACACCAAAGTGTCTGGATAGACTTGTTGATTCACTGTAATTAAATAATCACCTAAAGATTGCTCCAAGCCTTTAGATGCTTTTGCTGCGGCTTTTAAGTCAACAAAAGAATATTTATAAATCAATTTATTCGGATCTATTTCAATTCTACCCTGGATACGGTTATCTGGACTCAATAAAAGTTCATTTAATTTTTCAAGAACAGCTCTGCTGTTTTGATTGATTCTTGCTGCTCTAGCCCAATCTACCCTCAAAGTATCTTCGTTCTGATTGATGCCTCCACCGTAAATAGCTAAGTATTTCAAAGAATCTGCTACATACTTAACAAATCTTCTATACTGCTCATTCGTAACCTCTGTCCTGTCCATCCAAAAGCTTTGTACTGAAACTAACTTTTTACGATTCACCATGGATAAATCCATCTGCTCATCACTGGCGCCCATGTAAAAAGACCCACTTGGAATAGACACTGTCTGTGGATCCATTTTTTTGTTGCTGTTCCTTTTGCTTCCTTTTGGAGGCGCAAAAGCAATGACCGTGAGTGACAAAGTCAAGATGCTCAATGCTGCAATGGGGAATTTGAAACTATTATTTTTTAAAAAAGGTATCATATTGATTTAGAACGATTTTTTTGACAAAAAATTACATTTGAGGTGATGCAAATTAACACATTAGTTGTTAGATATTTGCTAAAATGAGCGCTACACTAGCAACGGGAGCGGAACAGGTCTTATCCTTACACATAAAGTATTGATTATCAATGTAATTCCTTCCTGTTAAGAGAGGGATGACGTCGTTTTTTTTCTGACTCAAAATACGTAAGGTATGAGGTAAAAAAGGCGCAAGTAACTCAGGTAGCGCCTCATGCACCGTTGGACCTACCCCAACAAGCTCCACCATGCCTTCGGTCATCTGGTAAAATGTTTGCGCCCAATGACCAAATGAACTTGGGTACATCAATAGCGTCTTGCGCATAGATCGGACCATATTTTCTGCATGCGAGGTCCATAAAGGTTCATCAAAGACCAATCCTAAATAATATAAACTACTGCAAATAAGTGCATTACCACTTGGCTGTGCGCCATCGTAGCTTTCCTTTTTTCTAATTATCACGTCTTTTTGATAGGCCGCAGTATAGTAAAAATAGAGTCCATCCTCGTCTATAAAATGAGCTAATACATAATCCAACCATTTTTTTGCTTTAAGCAAATAGCTTTGATCACCTGTAATTTCCTGTAATTGAATATAAGCTTGTATTAAATTGGCATAGTCATCTAAAAATGCCGGCGCTTTTGAAATACCATTTGCAGCGCTGTGGTAAAAATAATGAGCTTCTTGATCGTATAAATTTTCCTCTAACCAACGCATACAGTCCGTCGCTAATTTGCTATATCTAGGATTCCCAGTTGCAGCAAAAATTTTACAAGCACTCACAATAAACATTGCGTTCCAACCCAAGATTACTTTATGGTCTAATGCGGGACGTATCCTAGATGAGCGCACTGCAAATAATTTAGCTTTCTCTTTTTGAAAAGCAGGTTCTCTTTCTTGTTCCAAGGAAGATTGTGTCCATAAAATATTGGTGTGCTCCCAATTGCCTGTTTTTGTGACTTGATAATAAGTACAAAAAGAATCAAAAATGGCAGGATCAACAATTGCTTCTAATTCCTCATAAGACCAGGTATAAAACTTCCCTTCTACCCCTTCTGAATCTGCATCTAATGCAGCAAAATAAGCACCGTCTCCATTGTGTAGTTCACGGCACAAAAAATCGACGGTCTCTTCTATGACTTTTAAGTAGATTGATTTTTGTGTGATTTGAAAAGCTTCGCCAAGGACACCCAATAACAACGCATTATCGTACAACATTTTTTCAAAATGGGGTGCCTGCCATTGAGCATCCACACTATACCTTGAGAAGCCCCCTCCCAAATGATCATAAATACCTCCTTGAATCATTTTATCAACAGACCTAATGGCATGTGTAATGGAGGCTTGGTCTTTATTTTGAAAATAATTCCTGAATAGCACTTGAATAGAAAAAGTTTGAGGAAATTTTGGTGCTGCACCAAATCCACCCCATTGCGTGTCGGCATTTTCTAATAATCGTTGAGCGATTAGTTGAAATTCTTCTTTGGAAGCAATGGTTTGAAGCAAGGCATCTTCCTCATGTGCTTCATGTTGCTTTTTGATATTCGTTTGTAGTAAATGCTGGGTTAGATTAGCAGCCTGTGTTTCTAGTTTTTCTCTATTTCGATCAAAAGCATCTTTAACCCCTTTTAATACATCCATCCATGAAGCTCTTTGCTGCATTGGAATAGGAGGAAAATAAGTGCCCCCAAAAAAAGGCTGACCATTGGGTAATAAAAAAATATTTAAAGGCCAACCTCCCGATCCCGTCATTGCTTGCAATGCATCCATATAAATATGGTCAATATCAGGACGCTCCTCTCTGTCTACTTTTATGTTAATGAAATGTTCATTCATGTATGCAGCAACTTCCTCGTCTTCAAAACTTTCTCTTTCCATCACATGACACCAATGACATGCAGCATAACCAATACTAAGCAAAATGGGTTTATCAACTGCTGCGGCATGATTCAATAAATCGTTGCTCCATGGACTCCAGTCTACAGGATTATGGGCATGTTGAAGTAGATAAGGACTGGTCTCCTTAATTAAATTATTGGTAAACTTTTTATTGTCACTCATAAGAGTGCAATTTAGTTTATTTCTTTTTAGTTAATTGTGCTAAAAACTGATCCAACCCAGCAAACATACTGGATACTTGAGGACTAGGAACCTTAATTTGCAAACTTAAACCGGCGTCTTCGATTGCTTTACAAGTATTAGAGCCAAATGCTGCTAAATAAGTGCCGTTTTGAACAAAATCGGGCTGATTGTCATACAAACTTTTTAATCCACTCGGAGTAAATAAGCAAATCACATCAAATTGATGTTCTTTAAAAAGAGGTTTAATATCACTACTTACAGAACGGTACATATAAGCTAAATCGAAAGTGCATCCGTGATCCTTCAACCAGTTTACAATTTCATTGTCTTGTTGATTCTCGCTACATACATACAAAAATTGCTCATTGGCCTTGTGCTTATTTAACACATCAAAAAGCTTTTTATTTGTACCATCAGCACCAAAGAAAACTTTGCGCTTTCGATACATGATAAATTTTTGCAAGTACAATGCAACAGATTCGGTGATGCAAAAATATTTAGTGTCTTGACTAATATTTATTTTTAACTCGTCACAGGTTCTGAAAAAATGATCAATTGCATTTTTACTTGTAAAGATAACAGCAGAATAAGCTGGTATTTCAATTTTTGTTTTTCTAAAATCTTTTGCGCCAATTGGCTCCAATTCAATAAATGGCTTGAAAAATAAAGTAACATTATACTTTTTCTCTAAATCAAAGTAAGGAGACTTTTCACTTTCTGGTCTAGCTTGTGAAATCAGTATTTTTTTAATGGACTTAGATGCAGTTGCTTTTTTTTCTCCACTCATTTCTTTTGCCATTTTACGCTTTCTACTTTAATAAGTACCACCGAAATATTGAACAATTAATTTGTATAAAATCAATATTGGTAATACTTCGAAAGCACAAAGGTAAAGAAAAAAATGAAAGGAGGAGATATGTAATTTGTTCCTAACAGACGTTAATGAAAATAAGTACCTATACAGGACCAAAAGCAGCATCAGTAATCCAGCCCCTGTCAATGCTATAGGATGGAGGGATGGCTTAGCAAAAGCAACGATTAAAATGAAGGGAATCAATAATATACCTAGCACTTTATTGATCATAAAAACAACAAAAATATAGGTCTGTACCAGCTCCTTTGTGTTAAATATATACCCAGCAATTGTTAAACAAATATATTTCCCAAGGTACAGCCCAATGAAGAAAATACACATGTATAAGTATCCTTCCCAGAAATTTATTGGAAGCAGGTGTCCATTAAAAATAACCAAAGTAGCTAATAATGAAAAGCTCATAACAAAGCCAATATTCATCGTTAAGGAGGCAAAACTATTTTGCAATAACTGCTCACGATGTTGCATCATTCTTAAAGAGGATTGACTGAACTGACTAAAAAGCTTGGGGATATATTGCGGAAAAATATTAATGATAAAACCATAAAGTAAAAGCAATCCGATGATGGCATAAAAAAGCAAGTCTTTGTCTGGCAAGGAAAATTTTTGTTCAATTTTATACAAAACATCCCCTGCACTTGCTAAGCCTGTTTTTTGATTGTACAATTGATACGCATTCTTTTTTTGAGCATAAAATGATCGGTAAATTGAGAGCACATTAAAACTACTGTCTTTGGGATTTCTTGGAATAGATTGTAAATACCATGCGTCTGCTTCAATAAATGATTTGGGAACAATAGGCGTATATTTTAGCCACAATGTGTCTTTGACCAATAAGCTATCTTGTACAACCCCCGCCGTGTCGCTGAACAAATAATTACTATCCCTTTGTCCAGACACCTTGGTTATGGCAAATCCAGACAATATGAATAACCCAATAAGGGACAAAGAGATTTTTTTTACTTGTGCTAACATCTGTCGCAAAAATAAGTATACTAATGCAGAATTAAAGAACAATGACTAGCTTTGTTGGCAACTCTATTTATGGCAGGTATTTATATTCATATTCCTTTTTGCACAAAAGCTTGTCATTATTGCAATTTTCATTTTTCCACTCAAACTGAGCATATACAAACCTTTGTAGACGCCCTTTTGAAAGAAATTAAAATGCAAGCAGGTTATTTACAAGCTCCTATCCAGACCCTTTATTTTGGAGGAGGCACCCCCTCCCTGTTAACCAAGCATCAACTTCAGCAAATTATTGATACCCTGGATCAACATTTTAATATTGCTACAGACGCAGAATTCACCCTAGAAGCCAATCCAGACGACTTAGATGCCACTAAGCTTGCCGATTGGGGAGCATTAGGCATCAATCGCTTGAGTATTGGCATTCAAAGTTTTCAAGCGCCTGCTTTGCAATGGATGAATAGAGCGCATACTGTGGCCCAATCGCATCAAGCAATTGTTTTAGCAAAAGCAGCAGGATTTGACAATATGAGTATTGATTTAATTTATGGTAGCCCAAGTTTAAGTGATGAAGCTTTAATGTCAGATTTGGATTGGATTGAAAAATATGAGATCAAACATGTCTCTTGCTATGCGCTAACAGTAGAAGATAAGACTGCATTAAAAAAAATGATTGCAGCAAAAAAAATAGAGGATGTGGATCCAGAAAAACAAGCAAAGCATTTTGAAATACTGTCTGCAAGATTAAAGCAAATGGGAATGGAGCATTATGAAATATCTAATTTTGCACAGCCTGGATTTAGAAGTAAACACAATAGTCATTATTGGGAAGGAGTTCCTTATCTAGGACTTGGCCCATCCGCCCATTCATTTAATGAGGTCTCTAGACAATGGAATATAGCTAACAATGCTATGTACATTCAATCCGTTACAAATAATCTAGTCCCTTTTGAGATAGAATACCTTTCTCCAATAACTCGTTACAACGAATATATGATGACTAGTTTAAGACGTATGGAAGGATTCGACCTTGACTATATTGCAGATAAATTTGGGCGTGAAATATACCAAGATTGTATACAGACGATAGCCTCTATGCAGGACAAGCACTATTTAGTACAAACCCCAAAAGGATATACACTCAGTCAAGAAGCAAGATTTTTAGCAGATGGGATTGCTTCGGATTTTTTTATACTAGGATCTGCTCAATAGCTTTGAATGTTGCAGCTGGTGATGCGCCTTCCCATAAAATTTTATAGACCGCATCCATGATTGGGAGATTCAGTTGAAGCTTCTGATTCATGGTATGAATACACTTGCTTGCGTTATAACCTTCGGCCACCATATTTAGTTCAAGTTCTGCGGCTCTCACAGAATAACCCTTACCTATCATGTTTCCAAATGTTCTATTTCTGCTATGAAGCGAATAACAAGTAACTAATAAATCACCTAAATAAACCGAAGCATTGTGGTTTATATTTTGGCAATTTGTACCTTCTTTTTCCATTATCTCATTAAGCAATGTTTGCATTTCATGCGCACAATTTGCAATATAAACACTCAAAAAATTATCGCCGTATTCTAACCCATGTGCGATACCAGCACCTAGTGCATAAATATTTTTAGCCACCCCCGCATATTGAACACCTAACACATCGTTATTGACGATAGTATTGATGTATTCTGATTTAAAATAGGTAGCGATATCTGTGGTAGCTCCTTCATTGAGACCAGAGAAAGTTAAGTAAGATAATTGCTCTGCAGCTACTTCTTCTGCATGGCTTGGACCAAGTAAAGTGAAATATTGCTGGATAGGAAAATTGAACTTTTCTTTTAAATACTGATTCAATAAGATATTATAGTTAGGAAGCACCCCTTTAACTGCTGATACAATCAACTTGCCTTTTAATGCTTCCTCGTCTAAAGCCGCTAAAGATGACTCAATATGAATAGAGGGAACAGCAATAACAAGTATGTCTGATTGCGCAATAACCCATTTTATATCCGTTGAAAAATGAATGCGCTGAACGTCGAAATAGGCATTTCTTAAGTAATGTGGATTGTGTTTTCGCTTAACAAAGTAATCGATATTAGCTTGTTGTCTTACCCACCAAGCAATTTGATTCCCATTATCAGTCACAATTTTAGCAATGGCGGTAGCCCAGCTTCCACTACCAATAATCCCAATTAGCTTTTTTTCCATTTTACAAACATATGAAATTCATAAAAAAAGGGGTGCATTTTTTATATGCACCCCTTTACGAGTTAAATCTACTTGTATAAAAGCCTATTTTTTCTCTTCAAATAACTTTTCCTTAGTCACTACCTTCACCAATGAACCCTCTTTTAAAGTCTTACTTACGATACTGTAAGGCCCTGTAATGACTTGATCTCCTACTTTTAAGCCAACCACTTCTATATAATTTAAATCTTGAATATCCGTTTTCACTTTAACCATCTTTACCTTATTATCTTTTTGTAAGACAAAAACCACTTCATTCAATTCCTCGTCTTTAACAGGCTCTTTTTCTGAAGTAGTTGCTGATTTGCTAGATACTTTAGTGTCTTTACCTTGTCCATCGCTGTCTCTTGTTGTAACAGCATTCAAAGGCACAGCGACTACATTTACTTTAGACTTCGTTTGGATATCCGCGCTTGCAGTCATACCTGGTCTAAAAGGGAAGATGGCATTTTCTTGGATCAAATCTGCATAACTATCAGTTAGTAAACGAATGTGCACTTTATAGTTAGCTACTTCTGCAGCAGAACTGATACCAGATGCTGCTGTGATAGGGTTGGCAATTTTGTATACAATACCTTTGAACTTTCTATTGTTGTAGGCATCTACTTCTACCAATGCAGTATCACCAATTTTTACTTTTGTAATATCATTTTCGCCCACATCCACTCTTACTTCAATACTTTTCATGTCGGCTACACGCATCATTTCGGTACCTGCCATTTGCGCTGTTCCAACAACACGCTCCCCTTTTTTAACATTCATTAAACTGATGATCCCATCCATTGGAGAAACTATCGTCGTTCTTGCCAAATCCTTTTCTGCTCTAGCTAATTGGGCTCTCACACCTTGTACCTGTGCTTCTCCACTTTTGATAGATTCTTTTGCCGCATTGTAACTAGACTCTGCAGAACGAAATGTTTGTTCTACTTGTTCGTACTCTGCTTTAGAAACAATTTTATCTGCATATAATTTTTTGAAACGATCATTCGCAGCCTTAGCATTATCATAAGCATTCTTTAATCCGCTTAATCCTGCTTTTACATTTTCATATTGTGCTTTCACTTGATTCACAGAAGCAGTAACCTGGTCTCTTTGAGAAGAATAGATATCTGCATAAATTTTTGCCAATACCTGTCCCTTAGTTACTTTAGCTCCTTCCTCAACAAACAAGCTTACAATTTCTCCAGAAATATCTGGACTCACTTTTACTTCGATTTCTGGATACACTTTACCGCTTGCATTAACAGACTCAGTGATTGTCCTTAATTCAACTTTCTCCACTGTAACTTCTATACCTTGGTCTTTACCAATCACCCCAGCTTTTTTAAGTCCTACCAAAAGTACAACCAGTGCAACAAATCCTACAATACCCCAAATGATTTTCTTATTCATTTTATTTATTTTTACGATACACGAAATGGATTAAAGAGAAAGTGCTTCTCCTTTATAAAACTCTAGTAATTTAATTCTAAAGACATACTCATATTGAGCAGACTTGAAATTTACTTTTGCTCTTAAAAAATTATTCTGATTATTTAATAATTCAATGGTACCTAACAAGCCCAGCTCGTAACGTTTAGTAGCAAAACTATAGGCCTTCTCTGCAGTAGTGACTGCTTTTTGTGTAGCATTCAATTTATTGAGGGCAACCACTGCGTTTGTATGGGCAGCGAAAATATCTTGCTTTAATTTTCTCTGTGCATTTTCTTCTTGCAAACTTACAGACTGATAATTTAGTTTAGATTGCTGATAAGCTGTCTTTGACTGATTGGCATTGAAAATAGGAATAGACAATTGAAAACCGAAGTTTTGTCCAAAGTTATTATCTAACTGTCTACCCCATCCATTCCAAATATTACTGAAATCTCTATTGCTAGTAATCGTATTGAAAACAGGACTTTGCACAAAATATTTAGCCGAGCCAACTGTTACAAATGGACTAGCTGCCGAAATATTGCTAAAACCTGCCATCTCAACGCCACTAATATATTTAAATGCATTAGAGAAGTTAGAACTCAATGAATAACCAAAACTCAAAGTTGGATAAAAGCCTGCTTTTGCTGCAAGGCGATTTTTTTCTGCCGCTTTCACACGTAAATTTGCCGCTTTGATATTAGGTAAATTTTGCGCTGCAATATTAAATACATAATCAGGCGCCAAATCTGTGAAGTTTTGTAATTTGATTTGATCTACTGGTTGCACGTATACATCAAATGGTTCTGCTGCATCTAAATTCAATAAAGCTTTCAGACTTAATTTACTTTGCTCCACATTTGAAATTGCAGTAATATAATTACTACTATCGTTAGCCAATTGGGTCTCTAATTCCAAAAGATTGATCTCCGGCAACAAACCTACTTCTACACGTTTTTTTGTTGCTGCTAATTGTTCTGTTGTTTGTGCAATCTGAATTTTTGCAATTTCTGATTGCTCAATGGTAGACAATATTTGCAAATAAAAAGTGGCCACATTTAAAGAGATATCATTGGAAGCTGTTTGCAAATCTGCAATGCTCGCTAACCAACTATAATTACTTGCTTCGGCAGTATTTCTTAATCTGCTGTTATTATATAATTGTATGCCTCCATTTAATCCAAAATTATTATACAAAAATTGAGTTGTGGTGAAAGCGTTGGTAACTGGATCGATGGATCTACCTAAACGCATACCTAAGCCAGAGGATCCACTCATAGTAGGTAATTGATTTGACCTAGATTGGTCCGCTTGCAATTTGGCTAACCTAGCCTGAATATCTGCTTGTTGAACAGAAATATTATGCTTTATTGCATATTCTACACAGGTCCTTAAATCCCATTGGGCGGGCGCTTGAGCAGTCGAACTTAGCGCGCTAACCAGAAAAATGAACGAAAAAATGTATTTCATTGGTTGTATTAATAATTATAAATGCCTACATCACCCTACAAAAGTAAGACAATCGGGAACAGTTGTCTAATTTTTAGACAAACGGACTTCAAATTGGCTGAACGGCGCTTATGCCGCTTTTTTATAATAAAACAAACGATATAGTATTAAGACTATGCCTACTAGAATGACTGCTGTCAGTGCCGCATAGGGCTTATCTATGACCACAGCAACTGCCACAAAAGCATAAGATATTACAAAGAGGACACAAAATAAGGGCGTCCATCGTTTAAGGCCTCCTGTCACAGCAGCATCCCCTTGTTTTTTTCTTCTTAAAATCAATAAAGTGGCGGCAGAAGTACTCATCCCCAAACAGTCTAGAAAAATGCTAAAACTTAATACATCATCCACCCCCTTTCCAAAAAATGTAATTAAGATAGTTGTAATCGCAAAAACTGTTAGACCAGGTACTAAGGCATCTGTTCTAGGATGCTTTTTTTGAAACACTGCAGGTAACACTTTATCCTCACTCATGGCGAACATCACCCTTGGATTACTCATTAAAATTACGTTCACATAAGCTAGTACACTTAAGACCATCGCAAAGTCAAATACCTTGGCACCTAATTTACCAAACCACGCTTCAAATAAAAGCGACCCAATGGCGTTGGCATTTTTAATATTGTCAAATCCAATCACTTTCACATAGGTATAGTTAATGGCTAAGTATAAAAACAGGACTAACAAAATGCCTATCACAATACCTCTCTGCATTGTTTTTGCAGAGCTCACCTCCGCACCAAAGTTGATTGTTTGTTGGTATCCTCCATAGGTGAAAAATACAGCCACTAAACTTACCATCAAAAGCAGCATCCCATTGGTGCCATCATAAACATAAACTTTGCCTTCGTTAAAACCATGTGGAGCCACATTCACCCCTTTAAACAAAGAAGTGATTAGTAATAAAATCAAGCTAATCTTTACAATCATTAATACATTTTGTGTTCGACTACTTGTTTTGAGTCCTAATAGATTTACTATATAAAAGAGGCCCACCGAAAAAGAAGCGACACCAATATTAAACAAGGTACCCGAGGGTCTTCCAAATAATAAATCACTAACATAGTCTGCACCAATTAACGCCACTACAGCTAAAGACGCTGCATTACTGATAAGAATAAGTACATTAATCGTAAAACCAACTCCAGGATGATAACAGTGTGCAAAAACTTTATAATAACCACCCATCACTGGTAAGCGCTGCCCAATTTCGGCATAGGTTAAGGCCCCAAACAAGGCAATGATACCTCCTATGATCCAAGCACTAAAAAAAATAAGTGGTGTGCCAGACTTGGCAGCAATTGTTGCAGGCGTTTTAAAAATACCCATGCCTATCACCAAGCTCACCACAATCATGGTTAAACTAAAAAAGTTAATGCTTTGTTTTGCTTTCATATTGTGATGACTATTTGTTAAATCTTTTCCTAAATATAAATGTAGCAAACTTATTGGGAGTTTTCAACAATGAGTTAATAATTAAATCCCTGACCTATTTTAAAAGAGAATATGTTTGTCATAGATTAGGTTCATGCGAATGATTAAAAGGGAATCCAGTTGAAGCCTGGAGCTATTCCCGTAGCTGTAAGTTCGATGCGCAAGCATTAAGACAAATCCACTGAAGCAATTTGGGAAGGATGTCTTTGAAAAGAACGAGCCAGAAGACCTGCCTGATTAAAAATAACCAACAGCTTTCGGGTAAAAAGCAAGGATTATAAAAACCTGCAATTGAATTTTCAGTTGCAATTAATTATGGTTCTCTTCTTCCAGGAAGCTCATTGTTAACTTAAAAAAACAAAACAATGAGCAAAAAATTAATCACGCTCTCGGTGTGCATTTTAGCCACCGCGTCCTTAGTCTTTGGACAAGAAAAAGACAAGTTTCAACAAGATAGTGTTCTTAAAAAGGATACTAAACAATTAGAGGATGTTATTGTAACAGCCAACAAAATCGAGCAGAAACAAGACGGCACCAGTAAAGTGATCACCGTCATTAGTGCCAAACAAATTCAACAAAACGCTGGCAGAACGATTGCACAGCTTTTGAACGAACAAGCTGGATTAAGTTTACCAGGGAGTTTGAGCAATCTAGGTACCGTGCCAAGTATTTATATGCGCGGTGCGGCTTCAGGTAGAACTTTAATTTTATTAGATGGCGCACCTGTAGGTGACCCTTCTATGATTAGCAATGAATTTGATTTGAATTTAGTGCCATTGAATCAAGTAGAAAGAATTGAGATTTTAAAAGGTGCGCAAAGCACGCTCTATGGATCGGACGCTGTTGGAGGTGTAATCAATATCATCACCAAAGGAAAAGGAAGTCCTTTTGTTACTGGTGCTTTAAGCTATGGTAGCTATGGCACCAAACAAGGAAATCTGCAGTTTAACAGTAGTATTAATAAATTAAACTATACCATTGGATTTGAAAATCAAAATGCAGATGGATTCTCCTCTGCTCAAGACCTTACTAACAAAGCAAATTTTGATAAAGATGGCTATCAAAATAATAGCTTTTTTGTAAAAGCAAAATACAAATTCGATACGCTTTGGAACCTACAATTGTCTAGTAGAAAAACAGCCTATCAGTCAGCTATAGATTATGGTGGATTTAGAGATGACAAAGACAATGAATTTAAAAATGCGACCACTATGAGTGGGTTGATTTTACAATACAAAAAATCAAAAACGAATTTTCAAATACAGTACCAGTATACTACACAGGATCGTACCTATTTAAACGATAGTGTAGATCAAACTTACTTGATTTATGAAAATAATCAGTATGCTGGAAAGACGCATTTTGCAGATGCTTATGTATCTACCCCCATTCATAAAAACATACAATTAATTGTTGGAACAGATTTTAGATATGGTGCTTACAATCAAACTTATGAATCGATCAGTCAATGGGGACCTTATAATGATCGCTTCAAAGATACTTTCCAGTTTCAGAACGCCCTATATACATCGGTTTTAATAAATGATAACGCTAAAAAATGGTTGCTTGAACTTGGTGGTAGATATAATAATAACAATCGTTTTGGAAGCAATCAGACCTTTACATTTAATCCTTCTTATGCATTGACAGAGCAAGTTAGGTTCATTGCAAGTGTGTCTTCTGGCTTCAAGGCGCCCTCTTTATACCAACTAAGTTATAATGATGCGCTAAAGGCAGAAACTTCATTTAATACAGAGCTCGGCCTATCATTTAGAAAAGGACAGGTCTTTGCAAGAGCTGTGTATTACAATCGAATCATTAAAAACGGAATTGATTACAATTATATAGATTATAATTTTTTCAATTTTATCCAACAAAAAGTGAATGGATTAGAAATTGAAGTACAGCACCCCATTAATGCTCAGCATAGTTTTTCATTGAACTATACTTTGATGAATGGACAAGAGACCAATCAGAATAGAATTACCACAACAGATACCATTACTTATAATTATTTATTAAAACGTCCAAAACACAGCTTAAATCTGCAATGGCACTATGCCATTAATAAGAAATGGGATGCTAGCCTTACTGGAAGATTTATTAGTGAAAGAAAGGATGTGGGCGGCTATGCAACACCTGATGTTACTTTGGGCTACTATACATTGCTTAATGCTGCTATTCAATACAAATGGAGCAATCGCATAGTATTATTCGCAAATGGTCAAAATTTGCTCAATGACCAATTTAATGAAATCTACGGCTACAATGCCATTGGAAGGATGGTTCAATTTGGAATACGTTTGAATTAGCATTGAATGGGTTAGTAAATTTAAAAAAGCTTTGTATCTTCATACAAAGCTTTTTTTATGCAATTTAAATTAGACGAGTTACTTACCATAGTCTTTACATTATTTGCGGTCATTGATATCGTAGGTTCTATACCATTATTGATTTCTATGAAAGAAAAAGTGGGGGTCATTAAATCTTTTAAAGTCACTTTGATCTCTGGCGTTTTAATGATCTTATTTCTGTTTTTAGGTAAGCCATTTTTACAAATATTAGGACTCGATGTAAAATCTTTTGCTGTGGGTGGATCGATTGTGATATTTTTATTAGGATTAGAAATGGTTTTGGGTCATGAAATATTTAAAGGGGACAAAAACGAACATGCTGGTGCAGTGGTTCCAATTGCATTTCCTATTATAGCAGGGAGTGGTACTTTGACAACTATCATGTCTTTAAAAGCCAATTTTGACGAAGCCAATATCGCAGCAGGTATCATCATTAATTTGGTGATTATTTATATCGTATTAAAATCACTCAATTTTATCGAACGAATGCTTGGGCCAGGAGGACTTTTAGCAGTTCGTAAGTTTTTTGGTGTGATCCTACTAGCTATAGCTGTGAAGATTTTCTCCAGCAATATTGGTGCTTTGATAAAATAATAGCTAAAAACTTAATCTACACTGTACAACAAAGTTTCTGCCAAGCGCAGAAATTCCACTTGCAAAATAACGGTAATTTAAATCGCCAATATTTTCAATTTGAAAACTTAAATTGATTTTTTTGCTTGGTTGATAATTTGTGTTGATATTCCAAATTTGCCAGGCAGGCATGCCATCTTTAGTAGCATAAATTTCATTATCCTCCCCATTGAGGTTATAGTCTTTAATAGATTTCCAGCCATTGAACACCGTAAACAGTTCAGCAGAGAACTTATTTATATCATGCATTAAGCCAACCCTGCCATAGGTTGGAGGAATATGATCCAAAGGCTTGTTTGTTTCCATGCCATCCAGATTTTGATACCTTCCTTTGGTATAAGAATAGGTACCTGCAAGCACTGTTTTAGGCGTAATATTTACAGATCCATTGATATTAAAACCATACACATATGCTTTAGCTTTATTTTGTGTGGCATAAACATCACTCATTATACCTTGGTACAAAATAGAACTTTCGTTGTTCCACTTAAATTGATCTACTACCAATGCATTTTTAAACCATGTGTAAAAAACAGAAGCACCGATAGTATAGTTCGATGTGGTTTTTGAAATGTTGAACTCTGCATTATACGTGTATTCAGGTTTTAAGTCCTTATTTGGCACTACTACATAACCTGTTCTAGTATCAAACACTTTAGTTAAGTCATCCACATTAGGAGCTCTAAATCCACTACTACCACCAAGCGTAACTCTTAGCCCATCCGGCCCGTTGTAGGCTAGACCTAGGTTTCCGGTCAGAGCAGTATTGTTTTGCTTTACTTCTGTAAAAGGAAAATGCATCAAAGCGGTGTCTTTGAATTGGGCATTTAATTGCACATAATTCAAACGCATACCAGCGTTCAACACCCAATACTGTTTTAAAAATTTAGTTTGCTGAACATAAAAAGCATAGTTAGCCATACTAGTTGGCCCATCACTATACCTAGTGGTTAAAGGAGATCTAGTATTGGTAATAATATGATTACGATAAGCAGTTGATCCTACAACATTATAATAAGACTCGGCACCAATATGTAAATCACCTGATGCATCCTCATGCAATAGATCCAGATTAAAACCATAGATATCTACCACCTCAAACCTATGATCTTTATTGTTTGATCTGAATCTTCTTGTGATTCTACTTTCCTCTAAATGCTGATAATTTAAATTAGTTTTTAAAGTTTGAAAATACCCTTTTATATTTTCTTTGTTGAATGTATAGCCAATCAAATTACGAACTTGAGGACCATAATACCATTCAGCAAATACAGGCAAGCCTCTCATTGTGTCTGTTAAACGATCGTACCTATTGATATCGGAAGAATTTGAGATTTGAATATTTAATAAATGGGAAGTTTGATCATTCGGCTTATACAATACTTTTTGTAATAGATCTGTTTGGGTATAACCACTTTGTTTTTGAATATTTACAGATGCACTATTATCTTTTATTACATCTTCATTATTTTCACGCGTCACATAAAACAACCTTTTACCAAAATCTGGATAGGCTGCTAACCTTTTGTTGCCCTGACGCATATCACCAAAACTACTATTGGTAAAAGAAGTTAGGTATGCCCATTTATTATTGGCAATATTCACATCGACATGTTGACGATGCTCATTTTGTCCATTACCATAACGATAGACAACATTTCCAGAGGCTTTCCAAGGAGCTTTTGATGAAGTCACATTGGAGATGAACAATTGTGGTTGTTTGGTAAATAAATTCACTACCCCACCCAATGCATCACTACCATATAAGGTAGAACTTGGTCCGTAATTGATTTCAACACGGTCCAGAATTAGATTGTCTACAGTAATGATATTTTGCAAATGCCCTGCCCTAAAAATGGCACTGTTCATTCGAACTCCATCCACCATTAATAAAACCCGACTCGCCTCAAACCCTCTCACTACAGGGCTTCCACCACCTGCTTGACTTTTTTGAACAAATACCTGCCCCGAAGTAGTTAAGATATCTGCTGTATTAGCCTGTTGTTGTATTAAAACTTTATCTGTAATTGAAACGACACGTTGTATAATATTTTTAGACAATGCCGGAAACTTATTAGCATAGATGACTACATCTTGTAATTTCTTAGTAGTCGTATCTGTTTGCGCCAAAGCATGCGTCGACATTCCCAAAAATACTATAGCACCTATGAATAGACGCATATACTATTTTTAACTGAAAATGAATGGTCGCTTGTAAAAAGCAACCTGTCTAATTGTTTTAGACAGCTTTGGGTGGCAGCGAAATATTACCTAATAATGTTTCGGTCAATCGATCTTGGTAATTTGAATAGGCTAATTGATTCAACTGCAAAAATGCTTGCTGCAATTGAAATTCATCAAATGTATTGAAT
>CAZAOF010000015.1:0-19940 GCA_964486665.1 uncultured Sediminibacterium sp. | reverse complement strand
TAACGTTAATTTTTACTCCTTTGTAGGTTACAGAAGCGTTCTTACTTAAGATAGTGATACCTCTTTCACGCTCTAATTCATTGCTATCCATGATTAAGTCACCAGTTTCCTGATTGTCTCTGAATACTTTAGTTGCGTGTAAAATTTTGTCCACCAAGGTTGTTTTACCGTGGTCAACGTGCGCTATAATAGCGATGTTTCTTATTTCCATGTACTGTTTTGAGGCTGCAAAGGTACGCAGTTTACAGTCCTAAAAAAAACAATTGAGGAAAAAAGCATGGTTGAACGGCTAGATACGAATATATATATTGAATTTATCTAATATATAACCCAATAACCAGCAAAACAACATATAAGATATGGCAAATGCAAGTGAGCCCCAATATAAAGTCATTTTAGCGAAACTATGAAGATAAAGCCAGTCAAAAAGACTACCCTGACTACCTGGACCGGATAACAAATGCATCAAAATCACTATAATTTCAGAAAAAAGGTAGATCGCTAAGGGGTTTTTACCAAAAATTTCAAAAAAACGTGAAAACTGGTGTTGTCTATGCAGTTCTACTCTATAAATAATCGTTCCTAAGACAATCATATTAATACCAATCGTTAAAACTACAAATGAACTTGTCCATAGCTTCTTATTAATAGGAAATTGATAGTCCCACATAAATGCTAAAAAAACAAACCCAGCACCCCACATAAACAAATGCGTTAATCCCTCATAGGTTTTCCCTCCAGAACGAATAAAATTCCCAATGATAAACCCTACAAGCACATTTACAATGGCAGGTAAAGTACTCAGCAATCCTTCCGGATCAAAAGGAGTGCCTTCTCCTTGGTACAAATGACTCGGGCCAAACAAATAAAGATCTAACCTTAACACAGCGTTGCCAGTTATACTAAAAGGGTCACCTTGCTGACCATAGTGCACAGTGACATACCAATAAACTAATAAAATAACTGCTGTCAAAATCTTCACAACACGTTCATGCATAAAATGCGCAATCAGTGCTGCAAATCCATATGCCAAGGCGATACGTTGCAAAACACCTAATATTCTAGTATCCTTTAATGCGCCTGTAAAGGGGAACCAATATAGCAAAAAGCCAATCCCAAATAAAATGAGTGTGCGTTTCGTAATTGAATATAAAACCTTTGCTCTCCCTGCTTTTTCTAAACTAGGCAAAACAAAACTCAATGAATTACCTACAGCAAATAAAAAGGAAGGAAAAACTAAATCAGTTGGTGTAAATCCATGCCAATTGGCATGCATAAATGGGGCAAAGGTATGCAGTGCATCACCAGGGGTGTTGACGATAATCATCAGGCAGATGGTCATGCCACGAAAAACATCTAGTGATAAATACCTCTCTTTATTCATAACTGCAATTTAATGTTTCAAGGTAAGCAAAATATTTTTTTAAGGCCACCAAAATAAGTAGCTTTAAAATAAATATACTTTTATGCGCGCGTTAAAAATAATCTTTATTGCTGTCTTTGCTTTAATCACTGTTTATTTTTTAGGACCTAAGCCGGCTAAGCCTGTCTTTAATAATAGTTTGCCCAATGTGGTAGAAATAGAAAAGCTGGATGAATTTGTGGCTAAAATGGAAAATACACATCGCATTAAACCAGGGAATGAAGCAAAAATTATTTGGGCAGATAGCAATAAGTCACAAACAGATTATGCCATTGTGTATTTGCATGGTTTTAGTGCTAGTCAAATGGAAGGTGCTCCAGTTCATCAAAATATTGCCAAGCAATTTAATTGCAATTTATATTTGGCTAGATTGGCTGAGCATGGCATTGATACAACAGAAGATTTGATGAATTTAACGGCAGAGCGATATTGGGAATCTGCAAAATTAGCCTATGCTATTGGTAAAAAAATTGGAAAGAAGGTAATCCTAATGAGCACTTCTACAGGAGGTACCTTGGCATTGCAATTAGCAGCCAATTATCCCGAGATAGCCGGCTCTATCATGTACTCACCAAATGTGGAAGTCTTTAACCCAGCTGCACCTTTATTAAATAATCCATGGGGTTTGCAAATTGGCAGATTGGTCATGAAAGGAAATTACGTGAACGTTCCATTTAAAAACAATGACTACCCAAAATATTGGAACAGTCATTACAGAATCGAAGCTGTCGTTGCACTACAAAATTTATTAGAAGCTACCATGACCCAAGAAACCTTTTCAAAAATAACGCAGCCAAGTTTGGCGCTCTACTATTATAAAGACGAGGAAAATCAAGACAAAGTTGTGAAAGTAAGTGCCATTAAAAAAATGATGGATGCCATTGCAACACCAGCAGATTTAAAATTAGCAATGGCCATGCCTAAATCAGAAAATCATGTATTGGCATCACCCATTGTTTCAAAAGATATTGTAAGTGTTGAACAAGCAACAGCTAAATTCATTAAAGAGAAAATTATTAAATAGTAGCTGCTTTATTTTTTACAGTGAAGTTTAAAATGCTATTGCTTTGCAATGGCTACCCCTATTTTGGAATCAGCAGTTCCGTAATAAAGGAACCATTGATTTTTAAAAGGCACAAGTCCTTCTACAAAACAGACATTATTTACTTCGCCTACCAACTCATAGTCTTTATCAGGATAGATAAAATAGCTACTAGTTCTGTCAATTAGTTTGTATGGCCTACCTGCATCAAATAAGGCTTGACCTGCTGCGTAAGTATATTTAGGCAGAGTTGTGTCTCCATTGTTTGCTGCGTTACTACTATTGTAGATCAATACAATCCCCTTTTTGGTGTATAAAGCAAATGGGCCAGGTTCAACCAAACGACTATCAAAATAGCCAGGTCTAGGATGTAATACTGAAAACATTTTTTTTGACTCTGTATTTTCTAATGCCTCCCAGTTAACTAAATCTGTCGAATAAGCCATGTATAAATCTGTATCACCAAAATACATCCAATAGCGTCCATCTATTTTTTTTGCAACCATCTGATCTTTAATTTGCTCCACAACAACCGCTCCCGACTTTGACCAGGTATTCACGTACTTTTCGTTTTTTAACACTGGGCCCATTTTTTTCCAAACTTTCAAATCACTGGAAGTTGCAAAACAAAGTCTTGCTGTTTTCCCGTCATAAGCTGTATAGGTTAAAAAATAATTGCCATCAGGTGTCATAACAATACGAGGATCTTCTACTCCACCCTTCCACTCATATTGTTGCAAGCTGTCTCTATTTGGATAAAAAATAGGATTCGCTTGCTTAGTAAAATGAATGCCGTCTTCACTTATAGCCAACCCTAATCTGGACGTCATTGCACTATCCTGAGCACGATATAATAAATATACTTTCCCGTCTTTTACAAATGCAGTTGGATTCAATACATTTTTGGATTGCCATTGAACCTGTTGATTGCTAATTGGGCAATCAAAATAAAAGGAAGTATCTGGATTCAAAATAGGATTAGCAGTATCTACTTTGGCGAACTCCTTAAACGACCAAGCGGCTTGTACATTTTCAGTTTTACTTGAAAAATTACAGGCCGCTAGGAAAACTATTGCTAAAAAGTAAATTGGTTTCATCTAACCAAGTTACAACATTGTCATTAATTTACATGACGCTTGTGTTTGCTGGAAACATAGGTATACACAGCAGGAATAACAAATAGCGTTAAAACCAAAGAGAACATCAAGCCACCTACAACAACAGTACCCAATGGTTTTCTACTTGTTGCAGCAGCACCCAAACTAATTGCAATTGGCAAAGCGCCAAGAGCAGTGGCTAAACTTGTCATCAAAATTGGTCTCAAACGTTGTGCAGAGGCTTCCAAAACAGCCTCCTTAATAGACATTCCAGCCTCTCTCTTCTTGTTCGCAAATTCTACGATTAAGATACCATTCTTGGTCACTAAACCAATTAACATGATGATCCCAATTTGAGAGAATATATTTAATGTTTGATCTAACAACCACAAAGAGATCAATGCCCCAGCAATAGCCAAAGGTACCGTGATCATAATAATGAAAGGATCTGTAAAACTTTCGAATTGAGCAGCAAGTACTAAATAAATTAAGATTAAAGCCAACAACAATGCATAAGAAGTATTGGATGCACTTTCCTTAAAGTCTCTAGAAGGACCACTCAATGCTGTCTGGAAACTTTCATCTAATTTTTCTTTAGCAATACGCTCCATTGCTTTCACACCATCGCCGATTGTTTTACCTTCTGCTAAAGAGGCAGAAATGGTGGCAGAATTAAAACGGTTATAGTGGTATAAATTAGGCGGATTACTATTCTCTTCAATGGTCAACACACTTGAAATAGGAATATTTTCACCACGACTATTTCGAATATAAATTTTACTGATATCTGTTGGTGTGTTTCGATCGGATTTAGGCACCTGGGTGATCACTTCGTATTGACGATCATTCATAATAAAATAAGCAGAACGAGCTCCACTAAAAGCAGACTGTAATGCTTGTGAAATATCTGCCGTAGAAAGACCTAAATCTTTCGCACGCATACGGTCGATCGTTAAATCTAGCTCAGGTTTATTGAATTTTAAATTCACATCTACGTTTTGAAAAGTCTTGTCTTTTCTAGCCGCTTCTAGGAATTCGGGAATAACATTCCTGATTTTTTGAAAATCTAAATTTTGAATAATAAACTGCACAGGTAAAGAACCACGAGACATCATCCCCACTGATATAGTTTGCTCTTCTATAGAGAAAATACGTACGTTCTTGAACTGCTTGAACTTTTTATTTAGGTCTGCCGCTATTTCTGTTTGTGTTCTAGTTCTGTCTTTAATATCGACCATACCTAGTCTACCAGAGGCGCCACCACCGCCACCGCCCCATCCTGGCACACTACCCCAGGTAAATGCGTGTTCCGGAATAGAGTCTTGCATGATTCGGATGGCCTTCAATAAATCTGTTCTTAATTCTTCATAGCTGGTGCCTTCTGCAGCAGACATAGAGATACGAACAGAACTCTTGTCTTCCATTGGTGCTAATTCACTTTGTATATTTTTTCCAACAAGGACGATTAATACAAAACAAACACCCACAATCACCCAAGCCATCCACCTAATTTGCAAGAACTTTGCTAAGCCATTTTTATAGCCCTGCTCCATTCCTTTAAAAAACGGCTCAGTGCGTTCATAGAATTTTCCATGCTGTCCCCCGTTTCTGTTAAGGTACACATTCAACACCGGTGTGATTGTCAAGGAGACAAATGCAGAAACCAAGACAGCTCCTGCTACCACTACACCAAACTCTTTAAATAAGGACCCAACAAAACCTTGTAAGAAAATCACAGGCATGAACACCACTGCTAAAGTAATAGAAGTTGAAACTACAGCAAAGAAGATTTCCTTACTGCCTTCTAAGGCAGCCTCTTTAATAGGTAAGCCTTCTTCTAATTTTCTAAAAATATTTTCTGTAACAACAATTCCATCGTCCACTACAAGACCCGTAGCCAAGACGATTGCTAATAAGGTTAATACATTGATAGAGAAGCCTGCTAAATACATGATAAAGAAAGTCGCAATCAATGAGATAGGAATATCAATCAAAGGTCTAATCGCAATTAACCAATTTCTAAAGAAGAAAAAGATAACTAATACCACCAATACAAAAGATATAACAATCGTCTCCTTTACTTCAAACAATGCACGACGAACATTAATGGTATTATCAATAGGAATAAAAAATTCGATATCTGATTTGTTTTGTGCTTTAACTTCTTCCAATCTTTTATAAAACTCATCAGCAATTTTTATTTGATTCGCACCTGGCTGAGGTGAGATAGATAACATCACAACAGGAACACCATTAAAATAAGTCCCTTGGTCTTCTTGTTCTGGTCCAAGTTCTACTTTCGCAACATCACCCAATCGAATGATGCCAGCAGCGTCTTGTTTAATGATGATATTTCTGAAGTCGGCTTCAGTACTAAGCCTTCCTAAAGTTCTAATGATAAACTCTGATTTATTACCGTAAATACGCCCGGCAGGTAATTCCACATTTTCCTTATTCAAGGCAGTTTGTATATCATTAAATGCAATACTGTAAGCATTTAACAAATCTGTATTAGGGAAAATACGCATCGAAATACGTTTTCCACGCACATTCACACTACTTACTTCATCAATTGTTTGAAATCTTTGTTGCAATACGTTTTCGGCATACTCCGTTAATTCTAATAAGCCTTTTGTCTTACTTCTTAAAGTAAGCATGATGATAAAGTCTGCATTCGCATCGGCCTTGGATACAACGGGTGGATTATTGATATCCTCTGGTAAGCTTCTTACTGCCTGCCCCACTTTGTCCCTTACATCATTTGCTGCTGTTTCTAAATTCACACCTAAGTTAAACTCAACAGTAATATTAGAATTGCCAACAGAACTAGACGAGTTGATTGTTCTAATACCTGGTATACCATTAATCGCCTTCTCTAATGGCTCAGTAATTTGACTTTGAATTACCTCGGAATTGGCGCCGGTATAAGATGTTTGTACAGAAATAATGGGTGGATCAATTGCTGGGTATTCTCTTAACGCAAGAAAAGAATAGCCTACCAATCCAAAAATAATGATAGCTATATTCATCACAGTTGCAAGCACTGGACGTTTTAAGGAGAGTTCAGATATATTCATCGAAATAAGTTATTAATAGTGAACCTACTTGATGATATTATCAAGTGGTAAGGTCTTGCCGATTTTTAAATCGCTTCCGTCTCTAACAAAAAGCATTCCAGCAACAATAACACTGTCGCCAATTTGGAGGCCTGATGTAATTTCAACTGCACTAGCAGTACGATAGCCTGTTTCAACAGGAATGAATTTTGCTTTGCCATCTTTCACAATCACCAATTGCTTTGCTTTAGAATCTGGGATGATGACATTAGAAGGCACCATAATACTTGGCTTTTGTTGATTCTCATCTAAGAAGACTTTTGTGTAAGCGCCAGGTAATAATTTGCCTTGTAAATTAGCACGTACTCTGATATTCCTTGTTGTTGCAATAATCTGAGGCTCAATAGCCGCGATGGTTGCAGACATTTTAACACCTGGGTTGGCTATACTTTCGATCACTACTTTTTTCCCAATCTTGATGTAGTTCTGATATACTTCAGGTAGCGTAAAGTCCACTTTTAACTGATCTACTTTTTGCAAAGTTACCAAAGTGGTTGCCGTAGTGGCAAAAGCACCTAAACTTACTTGTTTTAAACCAATCTGACCAGCAAAAGGTGCTTTGATAACCGTTTTGTCAATCAATGATTGCGTATAATCCATGTCAGCTTTTAAGCTATTGACTTGTTGTAAACTAATATCATAATCACTTTGATTGATTCCCTTAGCTTGAATTAATTTTTTATTTCTTTGCTCATTGATATTAGCTAACTCTAATTGAACTTTAATTTTTTGTAATTGAGCTTGCAAATCAGCATCATTCAATTTCGCTAAAACTGTTCCAGCTGCAACCATTTTACCTTCTGGAATTTGCAAGAAAACGATCCTTCCATTTGTTTCTGGGCGGATATCTACAAATTCACTTGCCATCACTGAACCATTTACTTCAATCACTTTATCTACCATTTGTGAAGATGCTATTGCTATGTCTACGGAAACTGGCGCACTGGCATTGAATTTGTCTGTTGGCTTTGTTTTGTCTTTACATGCGAATAACCCTACAGAAAGGATTAAAGCAAAATGAATTGGCTTTCTCAAGATGATCTATTTTAGTGAATAAAGATAGCCAAAATGCCAAGTTTTACCCAAGAAAATAGATGAATGGTTCGATTTAAAGCCCCCGATTAAATTGAATCAATTTCTGTTGAATATAATACCCCAATTCCAAATCATTGAGTAAAGCCAGGGTTGGATAAGAAGGCTTACAATATTCCATAAAGAGCTCCAACCTAATACCGTCTAATTTGGTCAGTTTTTGGACATAACGCTTCGTAAATCTGTAATTGATATATTTTTCTTGTTCTTGACTTATTAGCCTGTTTTGTAAAAATTGCAGGTTTCGGTTTCTTTTAAACCTAAACATATTAATAATTTCATTCACATCAAATCCAATAGATACCCCTCCGCCACCATAAGAACCTGGCTGGCCACTTAACTTCAAACCTGGCTTTTCATAATTAAAATACTTTGCGTATTCCATTCTGTTGACAATAGAGTCGTACCTATAATAACTGTTCCTTACGGTCACTTCTGGCAAATCAATGCCCGTCACATGAATCATGATGTTAAAATTCGTTGGATCTTCTATATCGTCTACGCTGAATTTTTGGGTATTTTTCCCAAACAAGGAAAATGTGATGGAGTCTTTAGGCTGTAAGGTGATGAGGTACCTACCTAAAGAATCGGTTTGCGTACTGCCGTTTTTACTATACACCATCACTGCTTCAATAGGTCTTCTCCCCGATATATCATACACTATCCCACTAATCGTGCGCACTTGAGCATAAGTCGCCGACAAGCCAACACAAAATAAAAAGACAAAAAATAAAACGGATTGCTTCATGAATGGCTGTAAAAATAGTCAATTCAGGCTTTTATTTATGTTAAAATATCGCTGCCCATTGGGATAAAACAGCTCCTAAAAATATTGTGCTTACTACAATCCACTGAGGTGCTATTTTGTAACGTGCCAATAAAACTGCCGTGGCAAAAAAGACCAATAAATAAAGACCCATATTCAATGGAGTTAGGCTTCCAAGATCAAATAAAATATCTTTTAATAAATATAAAGTGGCGCCTAACATGATGCCCACGACAGAAGCATAAATACCTTCTAAGGACCGGTAAAACAGGGCGAATTTTTTTAACTTTTGCCAGATTGGAAAAAAGAATAAGACGATCAGAAAACTAGGGAGAAAAACGCCAATACTGGCCACAATTGCACCTATCACTTGTCCTCCAACGCCTTCTTCCTCAAGTGCGAGTGCACCTGTAAAACTAGCAATCGAAAAGATGGGCCCCGGAATAGCCCTAACAATACCAGAACCTGTTAAAAAAGCAGCACTATTTATTTTAAGTACATCTCTTTTGTTCTCCTTCACCCGATCCGAATTGGGTCTAGTTACATACTGCTCATACATCATAGGGATTAATACATCTCCGCCACCAAAAACAAAACTACCAAAACGATAATTATTTTCAAATAAGTTAAACACCTTTCGATGCTCCCAATTTTGACGGGTAGCCTGCTCTGAAACAAATCCAGCTGCTAAAAAAAATAGTATAAAAAGATGCAATTGGACCCATTTTATTTTTTTTGGAGCTGCACCTTGATCTGGAATACGTTTATTACTAAAGTTGGTAACGATTCCTGCGAGGACAATCACAACGGGAATAGTCCAAGGAGTTTTAAATCCGACAATAGTTAAGACAGCTGCTGCTAAAAAAACAAAGTGCGTAATCGTGTTTCGGACTGCCTTTTTGTACAAGAGGTAGGTCGCACTGGCGATAAAGCCAATGACCATTGGCTGCAAAAGATAGAGTGATTTTAAAAGAGGCTGTAAATTAAAGTGCGTATACGCTATGGCAAGGCTACCCATGAATGCGGTTGCAGGAAAAATCCAAATCAATAAAGTAAGCGCGGCTAAAGAGAACCCACCTCTTTTAAAGGCAATCAAAACAACCGTTTGTGTCGAAGAAGCCCCGGGTAGTAATTGACAAAAAGCATTGAATTCCATTAATTCTTCCGCCGTAAGGTCCCTTCTTTGCTCTACAAATCGGTGCTGCAATAAGCCAAGATGCACTTGTGGGCCACCAAAAGCAGTCAAACTATGCTGAAAAACAGCTTTTAAAAAAGGTATATGTCTTATTAAGTACAATACGTGGATTTATGTAAAAATAAAATAATTTATTTGCATCCTTATTTAAAATATAAACTTGCTATATAAACAGGAGTTTTAATAATCAATATCTTTGTACCATGAAATCGATAGGACTTTTTTGCATCATGGTACTTTTAGGTGGTTGTGCCAACAATAACTACAAAACTTATGGCCCCACCTATTCAAAAACCGACTGGGAGGAACAACCTGATTATAGTCAATTGAAAAACTGGGCAGCCCACCCGCAAAAAATTGACCCCTCTGATAGTTTGCCTACTAAGCTTGCTAAGAACAGCAATACTAAAAAACTAGTAGATGTGTTTTTTATACATCCAACTACCTACGTAGACCCCACAAAACCGAACGGATGGTCTGCCTCACTAAAAGATATTGCATTAAACATCAAAACAGATTATAGTACTATTTTAAGTCAAGCTAGTATTTTTAACGAAGTAGGTAATGTGTATGCGCCAAGATATAGGCAAGCGCATATACAAAGCTATTACCCAACTAATAAGCTGGATACCTTGCAGGCATTAGCCGCATTTGAATTAGCTTATCAGGATGTTAAGAAATCTTTTGACTTTTTCATGGAAAATAATAATCAGGACAACCCAATTATTATCGCTGCGCATAGTCAAGGTAGCACGCATGCAAAAAGGTTACTGAAAGAATACTTTGATGGAAAAGATTTATCAAAAAAATTAGTAACCGCTTATATCGTAGGTATGGCAGTTGATCCTGCAGAATTCAGTTTTCTAAAATCTTGTACAACGCCTACTGAAACTGGTTGTATTTGTTCATGGAGAACTTATAAAGAGGGCTTCATTCCGCCTTTTATTCAAAAAGAAAAATTCACATCCATTGTCACCAATCCGCTTAGTTGGGATAATAATAAGACAGAGATGGGAAGAGAGGCAAATCCTGGCGCAGTATTATATAATTTTAAAAAAATTACTCCTAAAGTAGCAGGAGCTATTAATCACAATGGGGTGCTATGGACCCCTAAGCCGAAATTTTTTGGTAGTATATTATTTAAAACAAGTAATTACCATATTGCAGACTATAATTTCTACTATATGAGTGTTCGTAAAAATGCTTCAGATAGAACTTTAAAATTCCTGCAAGGCTCAACTAACATGAGTTATTAAATCAGTGCTTGTATTTACTAGTTGCCTACAACACTTAAAAATTTAATACGCATAATTTTTAATTGCTCCCAAGTATAATCATTCTCGCTTAACTCCTGTTGTGCAATTTGTAATGAGGAGGTTTCACAACTCTTAAAGTATTCCAAAATCTCTTCTTGATCATATTCGTCAAGCCACTCGTCAATAGCGTAGTCTAAGTTCAATTTAGTGCCACTAGCAGCAATGGTCTCCATCTCTTCTAACAAACTCTCTAGTTTAAGGTCTTTGTTTTTTGCAATTGTTTCGAGTGGAATTTTTTTATCTACATTTTGAATGATATAGATCTTATTATTTGATTTATTGGCCACAGACTTCATCACAAAGTCATCGGGTTTTTCTATGTTATTTTCTTCGACATACTTCTCGACTAGGTCTATGAATGGCTTGCCATATTTAATTGCTTTTCCTTTACTCACGCCTTGGCAACGCTCTAACTCCGTCAAGGAAGTTGGATACAAGGTAGCCATGTCCATAAGTGAGGTTTCAAGAAATATCACAAAAGGAGGTAGTCCAATTTTTTTTGCTTCCACTTGTCGCAAGTCCTTAAGCATCTCAAACAAGCGATCGTCAGTGGTAGGTGTATCTTCGGCCACCTCGCTTTCCTCATCATCACCTAATTCAGGAGCAAAGACATGTTGTAAAACAACCGAGAAAGCAGTTGGTTTTTTTAGAAACTTCTGACCCTTAGTTGTTAATTTTAAAAGTCCATATTCTTCGATATCTTTTTCTATTAATTCCTCAAGCATAGCTTGTCTAATCAAACTATTCCAAAATAAATCGTCATGTTCTTTACCAATTCCAAAAACAGCCAACTTTTCGTGACGGTATAAACCAATTTGTGGTGTAAAATGGCCGGTAATAATTTGCACTACATAAGCGGCTACAAATCGTTCATCCAAAGCCTGAATTGTTTGTAGTAACTTTACGACCTCTTTCTTGGCTTCGAATTTTTCTTTTGGATGTAAACAGTTGTCGCATTTGCCACAGTTTTCGTCTGGCCAAGATTCACCAAAATAATGCAATAAACTTCTTCTTCTACAAACGCCACTTTCGGCGAATGCTACGGTCTCATCTATCAGCTGTGCGCCTACTTCTCTTTCACTTAGCGGTTTATCTCTTAAAAAATGTTCCAATTTAGACACATCATTCTGAGAATAATACAAAATACAATTTCCTTCTAATCCATCTCTGCCTGCCCTTCCAGTTTCTTGATAATAATTTTCAATAGATTTTGGAATATTATAATGAATCACAAAGCGAATATCTGGCTTGTCGATACCCATTCCAAACGCAATGGTAGCAACTATAACTTGTACATCCTCATTTAAAAATTGATCCTGTCTTTCTGCTCTCAATTTTTGATCTAACCCAGCGTGATAGGCAACCGCTTTAATATTATTTGCCTTTAAAAGATCGGCTAATTCCTCCGTTGTTTTTCTATTTAAGGTATAGATAATGCCACTTTTCTTTTTGTGTTTTGTAATGTATTTGACAATACTTTTTACGGTCTGCTCTTTTTTTGTTTTAGGCTGCACTTCATAATACAAGTTGGCCCTATTAAAAGAAGAGATTAAAATTTCAGGATTATTTAATGCAAGATTTTTTACAATATCACTTTGTACTTTGGGTGTAGCTGTAGCCGTTAATGCAATAATGGGTGCTTTCGGATTAATCTCCTCCATCATTTCTTTTAATCGACGGTATTCCGGTCTAAAATCATGTCCCCACTCAGAAATGCAATGCGCTTCGTCTACGGCAAAAAATGATACCTCTAAGTCACTAAAGAAATCTAGATTTTCTTGTTTTGTCAAGGTCTCTGGCGCCACATACAATAACTTAGTTTTACCACTCAATAAATCTTCTTTGACCAATTTGACCTGCCCCTTGTTCAAAGAGGAGTTCAGAAAATGGGCTACTTCGTCCTTTTCACTGTATCCTCTAACTAAGTCTACCTGGTTTTTCATCAAAGCAATCAAAGGAGATACCACAATTGCGCACCCACTTAGCATCATTGCTGGTAATTGGTAACATAAACTCTTGCCCCCGCCAGTTGGCATAATGACAAAAGTATCCCTCCCACTTAACAGCGATACAATAGCTTGCTCTTGCGTACCCTTGAATTCAGAGAACCCGAAATATTGCGTTAAAGCGGCCACTAATTCCTTGTTTTGAGGAGTAGCTGCCTTTTTGATCGTTTTTTTAGTCGTGGACATTATAATATGCTTAAAATCAACCGTTTATTTTCTATTTGGACATTTAAGTTAACGCATTTTGTTTAACTAAAGTTCATTCAAATAGATAAATTTTTAAATAAACCATTTATCAAATGGATGAATGAAAAATGGAGTACAAAGTTAACGAAGTATTACCTTTGCAACACCTATATTATGCCTATGTCATCCAAGATCAAATCCATTGCTAAAAACGCACTACTCATTGAAGCAAATGCGGTAGCAGGGTTGGAGCAATATATTGACGACCAATTTGTGGCAGCAGTTGAAGCTGTTATACAATCCAAAGGTAGATTTATTGTAAGTGGCATTGGCAAAAGTGCCATTATAGCGCAAAAAATGGTTGCTACTTGTAATTCAACAGGTACCCCGGCTATTTATTTACACGCAGCAGATGCCATTCATGGTGATTCTGGTATGATTGGACCAGAAGATGTGGTCATGATCATAAGTAAAAGCGGCGAAAGTCCAGAGATTAAACAATTGGTAGACTTAATTATGCATTTTGGCAATCCACTAATCGCTATGGTGGGCAATCTAGATAGTTACTTGGGGAAAGCGACCCCATTGGTGATTAACACAACAGTTGAACAAGAAGCATGTATTAATAATTTGGCGCCAACATCGTCCACCACTGCACAAATGGTGATGGGTGATTTAATGGCAATTGCATTCATGGAATTAAGAGGTTTTAAATCCAATGATTTTGCCAAATTTCATCCAGGAGGTAATCTAGGCAAAAGATTGACCTTAACCACGGGTGCCGTTGCAAAACACAACGCAAAACCAAGTGTACAATCTACTACTAGTATTAAAGAAGTGATACTCGTTATTTCTAAAAGCAGAATGGGCGCAACAGTAGTAATAGATGATGCAGGTGGTGTTATTGGTATGATTACTGACGGAGATATTCGTCGAATGCTAGAACAGCACAATAGTATACAAGATCTTAAAGCGGCAGACGTCTTTCATAAAAAGCCTATTACGATTTCCCCCAATACATTAGCAATTGAAGCATTTGATTTAATGAAAGCAAATGATATCAGCCAATTGATCGTAACAGAAAATGAGCAATATGTCGGCATGATTCACGTGCACGACTTGATGAAAGAAGGGATTTTATAAATTATTTTTATGCAAAACAAGAATCACTATGTAGCCATTATGGCTGGGGGTATTGGGAGTCGTTTTTGGCCAATGAGTAGATCAAGCTATCCAAAACAATTTCTAGATGTGCTAAATACAGGCAAAACTTTGGTGCAATGGACCTATGATAGATATGTTAAATTTATACCAGCTGAAAATATCTATATTGTTACTTCAGAAGAATATGTTGAGATTGTAAAAGAACAATTACCTCAGCTCCCAGTGGAGAATATATTAGCAGAGCCAAGTAAAAAAAATACAGCTCCTTGTATTGCTTATGTCTCCTTTAAATTAGCGCAAAAGAATCCAGATGCTCGATTTATAGTTGCACCAAGCGATCATTTGATTCTTGAGGAAGATCGCTTTAGAGAAACAGCATTACATGCATTAGATTTTGTTGAACACATCAAAGCACTAGTTACTTTAGGTATACAGCCGACACATCCAAATACAGGATACGGCTATATTCAATACGAGGGCATGGAAGTAGCAAAAGGAGTTTATAAAGTAAAGACGTTTACAGAAAAGCCAGACTTAGAAATTGCAAAATCATTTATAGAAAGTGGTGACTTCTTATGGAATGCCGGCATCTTCGCTTGGAAGGCAAGTTCTATTTTAGCTGCCTTCGAGAAGTACCAACCAGAAATGTATGAGTTGTTTGATCAAGAAAAAGAAAATTTCAACACGATTGAGGAAGCCCATGCTATACAAAGGATTTACCCTTTGTGCACTAATATATCCATTGACATAGCCATTATGGAAAAGGCTAACAATGTATTTGTAATGCCCTCCTCTTTTGGATGGAGTGACCTAGGTACATGGAACAGCGCTTACGATAACATGGAAAAGGACTATTTAGGCAATGCAGTTGCATCTGACAATGTCATTGTAATAGATGCTACAAAATGCATGATCAATTCTCCAAAGAATAAATTAGTAGTAGTGCAAGGATTAGACGATTTTATTGTAGTAGACACTAAGGACGTTTTATTAATTTGCAGCAAGGATAAAGAACAGTCAATTAAAGAATATGTTGCAGAAGTAAAACGAAACAAAGGCGATAAATATATCTAAATTTCTTATCTTAGGTAATCGAGCTATTGCTTTACAATAAAACGGACCCCCATTATGGCAACAATTATAAGTGGCACTGGTAGTATCATACCGCATATTATTAAATCCAATAAAGATTTTGGAGACAATACGTTTTACGACGAACAAAACGAGCGTATCAAAACGCCCAATGAAGAAATTGTTGAAAAATTTAAAGGGATTACTGGTATCATGGAAAGAAGGTATGCAGATATAAATGTAAACACTTCTGACCTAGCTACAGCCGCAGCCAAATTGGCTATTGAAGACGCTGGTATTGATCCTGAAGCAATTGATCAAATCATTGTTGCACATAACTTTGGAGACGTAGTCACTGGCACCATTCAATCAGATGCTATCCCAGCTATTGCTTCTAGAGTCAAACATAATTTAGGTATTATTAATCCAGCCTGTGTAGCATACGATATTTTATTTGGCTGTCCTGGATGGATTCAAGGGGTGATTCAAGCCGATTCTTTTATTAAATCAGGTATGGCAAAAAAATGTTTGGTCATTGGTGCAGAAACTTTAAGTAGGGTAATCGACCCGCACGATAGAGATAGTATGATTTTTAGTGATGGAGCTGGAGCTTGTATTTTAGAACACTCAGCAGACGAACAACAAGGCATTTTATCCTTTAGTGTGCAAAGTCATTGTAACGACGAAGCCTACTTTTTATATTTAGGAAAGTCTTACCATCCTGAAGCTTCTGAAACAACTAGGTACATCAAAATGAAGGGGCGTAAAGTGTATGAATATGCCATGAAAAATGTACCTATCGCCATGAAGGAATGTATAGAAAAGGCAGGTGTAAACATTCATGATGTGAAAAAATTCTTCCTACATCAAGCGAATGAAAAAATGGACGAAGGATTTATTAAAGCGTTGTATAAACTATACGATATCAAAGATATTCCAGCCGATATCATGCCAATGAGTATTCATGAATTAGGCAACAGTTCAGTTGCCACCATCCCAACACTATACGACCTAGTGCATAAAGGAAAATATGCAGAACATCAATTAGAAAAAGGTGATGTAGTTGTCTTTGCCTCTGTGGGTGCTGGCATGAATATCAATGCCATTTGTTATCGATTGTAAATTATTTAATATCCCCTTTGGTCATTTCCTTCAATATAATTTAAATACGCTTTGTTACATACCTTATTCCCACCCGGTGTTGGATAGTTGCCTGTGAAATACCAGTCACCCGTATTGGTTGGACAACATTCATGTAACCCTTCGATAGTTTGATAAATCACTTCCACAGGAATTTGACTATTGTCCGGTGTGATGAGTTGCGCAATTTTATCTGAAATCTCTTCTGTTGTAAAAGGCTTGTATAATTCTCTTACTATATTTTCTGTATGTAATTCGTGCCTTAATTCAAGTGCTTTGATTTTTTGATACACCTCATCCATGACCTGCTCCATACCTCTTTCCTTCAATAAGGCAATTGCTGCTTTAAAAGCAATAAAATCTCCCATCTTGCTCATGTCAATACCATAGCAATCAGGATATCTAATTTGTGGCGCAGAAGAGACTACAATTATTTTTTTAGGTGATAGCCTAGACAACATCCTAATAATACTCTCTCTTAAAGTTGTACCTCTTACAATACTATCGTCAATAACCACCAAACTATCTTCGTTGTGGCGCACCGTGCCGTAAGTGATATCGTACACATGCTGTACCATCTCATTTCTATTCGCATCTTCCGTAATGAATGTTCTTAATTTAACATCCTTAATGGCTATTTTTTCCTGACGAATTTTTCTATTGACCATCTCTTCCAGTTTCACTGGATCAACCTCTTTCCCCCAACTTAATATGCGCTCCACTTTTATGGCATTCAAATATTCTTCCATGCCTTTTACTAAACCATAAAAAGCAACTTCTGCTGTGTTCGGGATATAAGAGAAAATAGTGTTCTTTAAATCTTTTTCAATTCTATCTAAAACAACTCTACTTAAATAATGCCCTAAAGCAATTCTTTCTCTGTAAATTTTTTCATCACTACCTCTAGAAAAATAAATACGCTCAAAAGAACAAGCTCTTCTTTCCTTTGGAGCAATAATTTGTTCTATCACATAATTGCCTTTATCATCTACCACCAATGCTGTTCCTGGCATTAACTCATGAACTTCGTTTTCCCCTACATTAAATGTAGTCCTTATCGCAGCTCTTTCGCTTGCAGCAACTATTACCTCTCCATCTATATAATAATAAGCCGGGCGAATACCGTGCGCGTCACGCATGATAAAACTATAGCCATTGCCAATTAAGCCGCCAATGGTAAAACCGCCATCAAATAAGGGGGCGGATTGTTTCAATACTTCTGTCACATTGGGGCTATTGGGATTTTTTGATTCTTCTAGCACTAAAAAATGATGTATTACTTCCATCATAGCTGCCAAATCGCTTTGTTTTTCAAAAGGACCTGGCACATGCTTTATGTGTTTAAATAACTCATCCGTATTGACTAAATTGAAATTACCCGCTAATGCAAGGTTTTTACCTGGCACCAAATTCTTCTTAATAAATGGATGACAAAATTCGACATTGTTTTTTCCTTGAGTGCCATATCTTAAATGCCCTAACAATAATTCACCCATAAAAGGCAGATGACCTTTCATTAAACCAGGATGCTTTGTAATATCTGGTTGGAACTTTTCTAATTCTTGAATTTCTTGACCCACTTTGTAAAACAAATCAGCAATAGGCTGTTGTGCACTGCTCCTTAATCTATATAAAAAGGGATTGCCTGCTTCTATGTCTAGTTTTACAGTTGCAATCCCTGCGCCATCTTGTCCACGATTATGTTGCTTCTCCATCAGAAGATATAGCTTATTTAATCCGTAGGTAACCGATCCTCTGTTTTGTAAATAGTAGGATAACGGTTTTCTTAACCTTATGAATGCTAAGCCGCACTCGTGTTTAATCTCGTCACTCATGATGAATTTTCTAGTATATTTTTTCCTTCACTAATGCATTGGCAACTTTAGTCCAGTCTGTCAATTCTTTGCAGCCTTGGAAAGCCTCGTCTATAAATACATAGTAGTTAGGTACTTTATCTTTAAACCAAGAAGCCAACACCTTCTCTTTCTTCTCTTCCAATGCCCTGACTGCAACACGATTATAGTCTTCTCTTAAATTTTCTTTATGGGGTGCTGTTTGTTCTTTGAAGTAAACAATCCTAACTGTTTTTCTACCCCTATCATCAACGTATACTTGCGGGCTAGATATATCACCTGGCTTCATATTTTTAACCAACACAACCATTTCTTTGTCCAATTGATCGAAATTGATATAAGTTGAACCATCACGACCAGTTATTGCGCCGCCGCTAAATTTACTCGATTCGTCATCACTGAATTTATTCACTGCCTCGCCAAAACTTATTTTGCCTGCTAAAATTTCTTTTCTTACACTATCTAATATCTTTTTAGTCTCATTGATTTCATCGTTAGTGATAGGAGGTATTCTTAAGATATGTTTTACCACAGCTTCATCACCAGATCTAGAAATCAACTGAATAATATGGTAACCAAATTTAGATTTAACGGGTGCGGAAATTTGACCATCTTTAAGTCTAAATGAAGCTGCCATAAAAGCTGGGTCAAATTCTCTTACATTTCTATTCAAACTAAATTGTCCAAGATTCTCTTTTGAACTTGGATCTTCTGAATATAATTTTACTAATTGGTCAAATTTATTAATACCTGCCTCTACTTGCTTTCGGTATTCCAACATTTGCTGAATCACATATTCTTCGATGTCACGATTCGCCTTTGGATGCATGATAATTTCTGAAATTTGTACCTCACTCTCATATAAAGGCAAGCTATCAACAGGTATTTTAGCATAAAATGCTTTTACCTCGTTAGGCGTAATCTTAACTTTATCAATAATTTTATTTTGCATTTCCTCGGCCAGTCGCTGCTCTCTAATTAAAGTCCTAAAATCATCTTTTAATTGAAACACGGAGCGTCCAGCTACCTCTTCAAGGACCTCTTTTGATCCGAACTGTTGGATAAAATTTCGGATACGGCCATCAATTGCGTTCTCTACTTCTTCCTCTGTAATTAAAATGGAATCTTTTTCGGCTTGTAAAACAAGGGCTTTTCGGATCAACTGTCCTTCGATTACCTCACAGGCCGATGGCAATCTTACATCTTCTTGACCTTGCGCTTGTCTTCTATAATCCGCGATAGCGTTGTCAACATCTGAACGCAAAATATATTTGTCTCCAACCGTCGCAATTATTTTGTCTGCTAATACTTTTTTGATTTGCGCATTCGCACAAGTAGCAAAAGCAACTAATCCTAGAATAAATACAAAACGAACTATTTTCATCAAGTGTAAATTAAGGGGCTAAGTTCCGATAGCCGGGGCAATGCCCCAACTATCAAATCTTAATATTTTTATAAAGTACGTTTAACTTC
>CAZAOF010000014.1:0-21790 GCA_964486665.1 uncultured Sediminibacterium sp. | reverse complement strand
TTCCTGCAGGAGAAGCACATAAGCAACAAGCTACAGTAGATTTTATCATTGAAGCTTTATTAAATTTCGGCGCCAACAGACAATCTTTTTTGATTGGTGTAGGTGGCGGAGTTGTAACGGACATGGTGGGCTATGTGGCAGGTGTATTTATGCGTGGTGTCCAATTTGGCTTTGTACCAACTACACTATTAGCGATGGTTGATGCTGCAATTGGTGGTAAAAATGGGATAGATGTAGGTGTCTATAAAAACATGGTGGGATTGATTCGTCAGCCTGCTTTTATTGTATATGACCATAGTTTCTTGACTACTTTGCCAAGCTACCAATGGGAGAATGGTTTTGCAGAAATCATTAAACATGCAGCGATCAAAGATGCAAAAATGATGAAGGAATTAAATGAAAATAACTTAGCCTTTTATCAAAAAAATTCAAAAGCTTTGGCTGCATTGATTCAAAAAAACGTGGAAATTAAAGTGAAAGTGGTTCAAAAAGATGAGTTTGAAAAAGGAGATCGTAAACTGTTGAATTTTGGACATACACTAGGACACGCAATTGAAAATGAACATGCATTATTGCATGGGCATGCCATAAGTGTAGGCATGGTGTATGCTGCAAAAATTTCACAAGTATTACAAGGTTTCACTGGCACTGGACTTTTAGTAGAGACCCTTAAAAAGTATGGCTTGCCTACTGCAATGCATTTTGATGTGGATGCAGCCATGGAAGTCATGCAAAAAGATAAAAAGAAAGCCAATGCAGGAATGCAATATGTGCTTTTAAATAAAATCGGGAAGGCGGTCTATGAAACCATTCCAATGAAAACTTTACAAAAACTGATTAAACTGTATTCTTAAAATGATTGCTACAGTTCATCCAAATAAATTATCTGGGGTACAGGTTGCACCTGCAAGTAAGAGCAGTATGCAAAGAGCATGTGCGGCAGCATTGTTGCATCAAGGTACAACACGAATTTTGAACCCAGGGCATTCTAATGATGACCTTGCAGCGATTGACGTGATCCAAAAATTGGGTGCTACTGTCAAGTTAGAACCTGCAGAGATGAATGTAAGTTCGAATGGTGTTCAACCTATTGGTCCAGCAATGAATTGTGGAGAAAGTGGCTTAGGTATCAGGATGTTTACACCCATTGCTGCTTTAAGTGATCACAGGATTACGATTCAAGGCAGTGGTAGTTTAGTAAAACGACCGATGCATTTTTTTGATGAAATTTTTCCAAGTTTAGGTATTGACATACAATCACAGGCGGGTTATTTACCCATTCAAATTAAAGGGCCTTTACAACCTGCAACCATTACAGTAGATGGCTCATTGAGTTCTCAGTTTTTAACTGGTTTGTTAATGGCCTATGCTGCTAAAGATGTAACTGATGCCGTGATTCATGTAAAAGACTTAAAAAGCAAACCATATATAGATCTTACTTTATCGGTATTAAATGCATTTGGATGGAAAGTACAACACGATCAATATGAGCGTTTTGAATTTCTGCCTCACCCAACTTTGCCAGCACATATAGATTATACAGTAGAAGGAGATTGGAGTGGCGCAGCATTTTTATTAGTTGCAGGAGCCATTGCAGGACCGATCACTGTAAAAGGATTACAACTAGATTCTACACAAGCAGATAAGGCGGTGATGTCGGCTTTGAAAGCGACTGGTGCTTCAATTGAAGTTCAAGCGGATGCTATTTTGATTGGACCTAATGAGGGCGGAGCAAAGGTGTTAAAAGCTTTTGAATTTGATGCAACAGATTGTCCAGATTTATTTCCTCCTTTAGTTGCATTGGCAGCAGTTTGTAATGGTGTTACTTCAATTAAAGGGGTGAGCAGATTAGCGCATAAAGAAAGTGACAGAGGGCTTACCTTACAAACAGAATTTAAAAAACTAGGCATTCGTATTGACCTAAACGGGGATACTATGTTAGTGTATGGTGGTACAGGAATTCATGGAGCAGAAGTGTTCTCTCAACATGACCATCGTATTGCGATGGCTTGCGCCGTTGCTGCTTTATGTGCAGATGGCCCAATCACTATTTCCGATGCAGAAGCAGTGAATAAGTCTTACACCGATTTTTACACAGATCTACATCAATTAGGGGCAAAAGTCGATTTGTCTTAAATTGCTTAACTTGTATATATTATAAAAGTACATTCATGAATAGTTTTGGTACCTTATTTAAAGTTCAAATTTTTGGCGAGTCGCATGGCGAATGCGTTGGCGTTTTAGTAGACGGATGTCCGGCTGGAATGCCTTTACAACAAGCCGATTTTGTCGAAGACATGGAACGCAGAAAAGGAGGCAAGCAAAAAGGGACAACGCCAAGACAAGAAGATGATATTCCTTTTTTTAAAACAGGTGTTTTCAATGATCTAACTACCGGTGCGCCATTGATGCTATTATTTGAAAACAACAATACCAGAAGTGGTGATTATGAAAAACAACGAGCTGTTCCAAGACCTGGACATGCCGATTTCACTGCACATCAAAAATTTGGTGGATTTGAAGATTATAGAGGTGGGGGCCATTTTAGTGGAAGATTGACTGCGGGTTTAGTAGGTGCAGGTGTGATTGCAAAAAAATTATTAAAAGGAATTGACATTAAAGCAACAATATTAAGTATTGGAGGCGAAACTGATTTGGAAAAAGGATTGCAAAATGCCATCGATCAAAAAGACAGCGTAGGTGGTATTGTTGAATGTGTAGTCAAAGGATTGCCAATTGGTTTAGGAGAACATTTCTTTGATTCAGTAGAGTCTTTAATTAGCCATGCTGTATTTTCTATTCCAGCAATAAGAGGGATTGAATTTGGTACAGGATTTGCAGCAGCAAAAATGTATGGTGTGGAGCACAATGACGCTATTGTTGATGCTTCTGGTAAAACAAAAACCAATCACGCTGGCGGCGTGGTAGGAGGTTATACAAATGGGAATGATTTAGTGTTTAGGATTGCGGTTAAGCCAACTTCATCTACTCCTAAACCTCAACATACTTGGAATTGGGAAACCAATACACAGGAAGATTTTTCGGTAAAAGGCAGACATGATTTATGTATTGCCTTAAGAGTACCCGTAGTACTCGAAGCGGTAACTGCGATGGTCCTGGCAGATTTAATGTTAATTGACCAACGCTTACCAAGAATTATTAAATAATTAAAAATTATAAAAAAAATGGAAAGTGAATTTATATATCATGTGACGACAAAGAAAGCATGGGAAGATGCACAAGCAAAACAAAGCTATGTGCCAGCTGATTTTGAAAAAGATGGCTTCATACATTGTTCGATAGACAAGCAAGTCGAAGGGGTTTTAGAAAGATTCTACCAAGGTCAAACTGACTTAGTTAAATTAAAAATCGAAAAAGCAAAAGTGCAAAGACCTGTACTTTTTGAATTAGCACAAGACTTAAATGAAATGTTCCCACATATTTATGGGCCATTAAATTTGGATAGTGTGGTAGACGTTAGTGTTATTTAAGCGAATGACTCAAATTATACACGATAGTAAAAAAGGTAAAAAGCTGTTACAGCTTGGGTTTTTTAAAAAGCTAAGACAGGGTTTCGCTTGCCTGGCTTTCATGTTGTTATGCGCCCAATCAATTACTGCTCAAAATATCTATCCTAATACCTTAACGAGTGAGAACTATTTGGATAGTAATAATATCAAACGCTATGCTGCTCGTATTGACACCAATAAGATTAAGATAGAAGTTAATCGTATTAAAGGGGTTGCAAGTTTTTACAGTAAACATTTAAATGGCACATTAACGGCCACTGGGGAACGTTTTTATAATAATAAGTATACGGCTGCCAGTAATTTATTCAAGTTAAATACCATCGTTAGGGTAACCAACCTTCAAAATGGGCATTCGGTACTTGTAAGGATTAATGACAGAATGCACCCTAATATGCTTAAAAAGAGCAGGGTAATAGATTTAAGTCAATCTGCTGCTAAACAGTTGGTTTTCAGGTCCAATGGGTTGGTTCAAGTAATGGTTGAAGCCATAGGTTATGCTAAAACTAATCCTAAAAAAGACGACCAAATTGGCCTATAAAAAATTTCAATTATTCGTCATTTAGGCCTAATTTTGTGAGACATTTAACAAACAATTTATATGAAGAAATTATTATTTTCTATCATCGCTTTGGGTTTAATTATTTCTGCTCAAGCTCAAGAGGGCAATAGTGGCAAGAAAAAATCATCAATTGCAATCAGATTCAATGCTTTAGATTTTGGTACTGCTAAAAAAGTGCAAGAAGGTTCAATAGGATCTGTATTAAATGACAAAAAATGGGGTCAATTAGGTGATGCAACAAATACGTTTGGTATTAACTACACTAGCCAATATGACAATCAAGTTGATTTGTATACTAACTTAGATATCTCTATCACAAGAAAACCTGACTATGCACCAAGTGCTTTTACAAATTCAACTGAATATTTCTATGCTTCTGTTGAGACAGGCGTAAACGTTAAGATGTTTAAGGGTGATTATCCAGTTAATCCATTCGTTTCTGCAGGTTTAGGTATCAGAAGCTATGCTTTAAGAAATTATAGCGCTTATGCACCAGTTGGATTAGGTCTTCAGATTAAATCTTTTAAGGGTTCTAATTTAAATGTATTGTTTAATTACACTACTAAAATGTCAAAGTCGCATACGCCTTCTTACAATTACGGAATTAGCTATAGCTTCCCTTTGAAATAAAAAAAATATCATGTCTAAAAAAGTAATCGGCTTAACTTTTATTTTATTTGCTTCTTTAGTAAGCAACGCACAGGAACAAAAAGTAAATAAAAATAAACCAGCTTCGATTGCTTTAAAAGCATCTATACTGAATTTTAAGAAAACCCCTCTCACAGAGGGGTTAACTGTTTCTACCCCTTCCGTTGGTGTTCAATTATTTAAAGGCTTATCGCCAAGAATAGACGGAGTGGTTAATGTTGACCTAGCTTCATTAAAGTATCCTTATTATGTGTCTTACGGACAGCCAAAAGCTACTTCAAATGGCGTCTATGCTGCTTTAGATACACGTGTTCATCTTAAATTAGCTAGCGATGATAAGTCTTTAGTTCCTTACGGAATATTGGGTATCGGTCTTGCCAAAGACGCTGCTAATTTTACAGCATATGCTCCAATGGGACTTGGCTTACAGTTTAAGGCGAAGCAAGGTTCTTTTTTACATGTCTTTAGTACTTACAATGCGGAAGCTTCTAAGTTGACTAAAATGCATATGAATTATGGCATAAGCTACTCTTTCCCATTAAAATTAAAAGAGAAGAAAGCAATTGCTTTACCTGTTGCTCCTATCCAAGCTGACCAGGACGATGATGGTGTAGCTAATGAATTAGACGAGTGTCCAGAAAAATCAGGCTTACTAAAATATAAGGGATGCCCTGTGCCTGACGAAGATGGAGATGGAATCAATGACGAAAACGATCTTTGCCCTACAATAGAGGGTAGTATCAAATATAAAGGATGCCCTGTACCTGATACAGACAAGGATGGTATCCCTGACGATCAAGATAAATGCCCAACTTTAGCTGGTTTAGCTAGGTACAATGGTTGCGCAATTCCAGATTCAGATAAGGATGGCATTAATGATGAAGAGGACCAATGTCCATCCATTCCTGGCATTGCTGGTAATAATGGATGCGAAGACTTGCAGCCTATTATCAATACGATTGCAGCTGCATTAAAATTCGAAATTGGACAAGCTACCATTGCAGCAAAATCATTACAAGGATTAGATACTGTGGTTAAGTTAATGTTGCAATATACAAATACAACTTTATTGATCACTGGTCACACTGACAATACTGGAAGCAGAAAAATCAATGATCGACTGTCAATATCAAGAGCTAAAAAAGTACAAGCTTATTTAGTAAAAAAAGGATTGCCTATCAATAGGACTACCTTATTGGGTATGGCAGATACAGCTCCTATTGCCGATAATACAACTAAAAAAGGAAGGGCGCAAAATAGACGAGTGGACTTGGTTATAAAATATTAACTGCTCGCTCTAGTACTATGCCGAATTTCTCTTTAACTGATATGATTATCTCTTCAGAGAAATCATATATGGTTTTACCTTTTGTAGCATGATGGTTTACAAGTATTTGTGGGCAGTCTTTGTAACAACCTACACCATTTTTTTGCATGTCATTCCATCCACAAGCAGTGATTAGCCAATCTACATCAATTTTATAGGTTTCGTCATGAATGGGGTAGGCCATCATATTGGGGAACAGATGAATAAGTTGATGAAACACTGCCTTCGTAATCATTGGTTTTTTAAAGAAAAATCCAGCATTGTTAATTTTCTTTGAGTCTGGAAATTTAATTGATCTTAAATACAGGATGGCGCTTGAGATAGATTCTACGCTCGGGTTTTTAATACCTCTATCGTGTAATACAGCTTTTATAGCACCGTAATCTGTTCTTAGTAAAGGCTGTTTGGATAATTTAAACTTCACTGAACAAACTATATACCTGCCTGCTTCTTGTAAAAATAGACTCTCCTTATAACCAAAAGCACAATCGTGATTTTGGATGTCAATCAACTTTTGAGCTGCCGTATCATATGCAGTAACACTTATGATGTGGTCACTTACTGTCACTCCATATGCGCTAATATTTAGTATAGGCGCAGCTCCTACTGAGCCAGGAATGAAACTCAGGTTTTCTAAACCGCCCCAGGATTTTTGAACGCAATAGCTGACAAAGTGGGACCAATTTTCCCCTGCACCGACAGATAATATTATTTCAGAGGACGATTCTTTTAATTTCTGTATACCCGTTAGTGCTATCTTTAATACAAGCCCTTTGAATGTCTTTGTAAATAATAAATGAGTACCCGCTCCAACCGCTAAGAAAGGTTGTTTATTTGTTTTTGCCCATTGAATCGCTTGAGTCAATGATGCTTCGTTTTGAATGACTGTAAAAAAATTAGTAAATTCTTCGCAAGCAAAACTATGATAAGGCTGTAATGAGATATTTTCTTGAATAGGCATAAAACTAGTTAGGGTCGATATCTATAATGATCTGAACCGATTTATACCTTGGATGTACAGAGATCAAATGAATAAAATGCAATAGTTGTTTTTTTGCTATCTGCAATTGCTGAGGCTGCTTGCTTATTTTTACGCAAAGTTCCCAAATGTATTTATTTCTAATTCTATTAATGATTGGCTGCGCAGGTCCCATCACAGTTTTTTGGATCATTGGGTCAAGTGATTGAAGGAAATGATTTGCTGCTTCTTCTGCGATATGGTTTTCTTTATGCTTAAAAAGTATACTCATCAATCTGCTGAAAGGAGGATATGCAAAGTGTTTACGGTTATTGATTTCAAATTCGTAGAATGCAGTATAGTTATGTTCTTTTACAAATTCAACAACTGGGTGGTTGGTTTGGCTTAATTGAACAATTACTTTTCCTTGGTCGTTCTTTCGTCCCGCTCTTCCGCTTACTTGTTCCATCATTTGAAAAGCACGTTCGTTAACCCTATACTGGTTAAAGTTGAGTAAACTATCGGCATCTACAATACCCACTAGGTCTACATTTTCAAAGTCTAGTCCTTTGACTACCATTTGAGTTCCTACTAATACATCGATTTCTCTTTTCTCGAATTGTTGAATCAAGTTATCATGTTCGTTTTTACCTTTTACATTATCAAGGTCCATTCGGGCAATCCTTAAATGAGGAAGTGCCTTGCTTAATTTCTCTTCTATTTGTTCTGTACCAAAACTCTTTTGTTTAAATTGTTGTTTTCCGCAAGCCTCGCAGGTATGTACAACAGGATATGCTGTCCCGCAATAATGGCAAGAGAGCAAATTTTTAGCTTTATGTAATGTCAAACTAACATCACACTGTTTGCAATGAGGAATCCATCCACAGGTTTCGCAAAGAATGTAGGGAGCATAGCCTCTTTTATTTTGAAACAAAATCACTTGTTTTTGATTTGCAACAGTTGACTTTATTGCTTCCAATAAAAAAGGAGTAAGTATAGCTGCCTGATCGCTCTGTTTTTTTGTATCAACAATGAGCATTTTAGGTAATGCACCTTCGCTAAATCTTTCCGTTAGGTGGTAATAACCAAACTTATGTTGCATTGCATTGTAATAAGTTTCAACAGAAGGAGTGGCGGAGCCCAAAACCACTTTAGCGCCTATTTGATTGGCATAATAAATAGCTGTATCTCTTGCTTGATACCTTGGTGCTGGGTCCTGTTGTTTATAGGAAGCATCATGTTCTTCGTCAATAATGATTAAAGAAAGATTTTTGTAGGGAAGGAATAAGGCAGACCTAGCCCCCAAGACAATTTTCACTTCTCCAGATTTCACTTTATTCCAAATCTCAACTCTTTCATTGGGATTGAATTTAGAATGGTAAATAGCGATTTTTCCACCAAAATAGAGTTTTAAACGACGAATCATTTGTGCAGTCAATGCAATCTCGGGTAACATGTATAATGCTTGCTGATTCGACTGTATTGCTTGTTCTATTAAAGCTGCATAAATCTGTGTTTTGCCACTTCCTGTTATACCATGTAGTAAATTAACGGAATGGGTTTTCATTTGTTCCAATATTGACTCATAAGCAATTTGTTGCTGAGGAGACAATTGGTGTAAGTTGGCATTGCCTTTACTAAGATCAACGGCAAGTCGGTCTATTTTTCTTTTTTCTACAGTCAGTATACCCTTATCTATTAATGCTTTTAACTGAGCATGCGCTGCGCCCGATTTTTCGAGTAAGGCTTTTTGCTGTACCTGTCCTTCTGTTTTTTGTAGATGTAAGAATGCAAGTAATAGTGCCAGCTGTTTAGGTGCTCTACTCCAATCATTCATTAATTGTTCTAATGCATTTTCAGTTTGATAAGTTGGATGTAAGTGCAATACATTTTCTACTTTAATTGTGTATTTGTCATGCATGGTTTCCTGTACATTGCAAATACCTTTTTGTATCAATTTATTAAGAATAGGGTAGACCGATTTTTTATCTAGGAGTCTTTGTACTTCGATTAAACTTAGTTGTTTTTTTATTTGTAATGCTTCGGAAATAAGGTATTCCGTGTCACTCAATTGTTGTCCATCAATATCTGCTTCCTCATTAAGTAAAAATATGCTTTCGCTAGAAATTTTTAAGTGACTGGGAACTGCTGCCTGCATTACTTCGCCCTCGGTACACATATAGTAATTGGCTATCCATTCCCAAAGTTTTATTTGAGCAGGGAAAACGATAGGTTCGTCATCTAACACGCCAATAATTGGCTTTGGATTAAATCCTGCAGGTTTTTCGGTATGTAAAGATTTAATAATACCTGCATATCGTTTATTGGACCCTAACATAACTTCCACACGCATGCCAATCATGACAGCCTCTTCCATTTCACTGGGGATAGCCCAGGTATAGTTTTTGGGTAAAGCTAATGGTATAATGATTTCTGCGTACATAATCGGCTACAAAAATACGCTAAGATGATGGATAGTTTCGATATCTTCTTAAACCATCCTCCATCATTTTATGCACCTGGTTTTTGAGTAACTCAAGGTCGTCAATAGTATAATTGTCAACGTAGACAGTAGGCAAGTAGACCACTCTGTTTTTTCCTGGACTTAATTTATAAATACTATCAAAATGCATTCTGTCCACTGCGTCAATCATCAACACAGGTTGGATGGGCACTTGCATCTCTATGGCTAATTTGAATGCGCCATTGTAAAATGATTTTAAAGGTTGGGTTTCAGTCATGCTAAATGTGCCTTCGGGGAAGATAAAAATTGAAGTTTGCTGTTTCAATGCATCTTTCAGATTTCTTAGACTTTGAGCCCTTTTCTCAGGGTCACTTCTATCCACCATAATCACTGCATATCTATAAAATAGGCCAAAAAGCGGAATTTTTGACGACTCGAATTTTCCCAATGGTCGAATCGGCTGATGTTTAAGTTGGACAATAGGAGGAATGTCCATATAAGAATTATGGTTGCCTACAAAAATATGGGGTTTATTAAAATGGTGTATTCCTTCATAAATTTCTTTGTGTTGAATGCCCAAAAACAAGTACAAAAATTTTGAAAAATAGCGGGCAATTTTATAGATACGATTTGTTAAATGCTGCTTACCGAATGGCAGTATTAAAATCATTGCAAATAGGGACAAAATAGTTAAACATGCGAATATGGTTAATGCATAAAAGCAATATAGCAGTTGAAGGGGACGTACAATTATTTTCATGTTGGCTGCTAATATAATAAAAAAGGCCCGAATAGAAATTCAGGCCGTAGATTGCTTGCTTAAAAACCAATAAAACCATTAAATAGGTGAGGTGCTTATTATAATAATAAATGAATCGATTTAGGGTCTAGCGTCATGTAGATCTATTTTAAGTTTTCAACGGATTTCTTCCGTATTTCTCATCATGTTGCGTAGCGTCTAGTCCAAGTTCTTCCTCTTCTTCCGACACACGTAAGGGCAAAACATAAGCAATTAATTTAAAGATGGCATAGGAAACAACGAAGCTGTAGGTAACGACAATGACCATCGCTTTTAATTGAATTAAAAAGAAACTTGGGTTGCCATAAAACAAACCATCATTACCAGCTGGGTTAACTGCTTTAGAAGCAAAAACACCAGTTAGAAGCATGCCAACCATTCCTCCAATTCCGTGACATGGGAACACGTCTAATGTATCGTCTACTCTTGATAGTTTAAACGCATGACTTAATACGTTAGAGATCACTGCGCTTATTGCGCCAATAAATATACTTTGTGGTATGCCCACAAATCCTGCAGCGGGCGTTATAGAAACCAGGCCTACAACCGCACCAATACAAAATCCTAGTACAGAAGGTTTTTTGCCTTTCATCACATCAAAAAACATCCAGGCTAAACCAGCTGCTGCAGCTGATGTATTGGTTGTTGCAAATGCATTGACTGCAAGTGAATTTGCACCAAGTGCAGAACCTGCATTAAAACCAAACCAGCCAAACCACAATAGACCTGTCCCAATTAATACATAAGGAATATTAGCGGGTGGAATTTCTTGGTGTTCTAGTTTAGCACGTCTAGATTTCAAAACGATAGCACCTGCAAGAGCTGCACAACCTGCGCTTATATGCACTACTGTACCTCCAGCAAAATCCAAAACCCCCATCTTTAAAAGTAAACCATTTGGATGCCATGACCAATGGGCTAGTGGTGCGTAGATAAATAGCATGAATAAAACAATGAACAAAATATAGGAAGTGAATTTAATTCTTTCTGCAACCGCACCTACTACAAGCCCTGGTGTGATGATAGCAAACATCAATTGGAATAAAGCAAACAATAATAGAGGGATACTCAACGGTGTTCCTCCCTCAAGAATAGGGGCGCCATCGACAACTCCTTTAAAAAACATATGCGTCATTGGATTGCCAATGATGCCGTATACAGACTCGCCAAAGCTTAAACTATAACCAACGAAAATCCATATAATGGTTACAAGACCAGCTGAGACAATACTCTTAATCATTGTCGAGAGAATATTTTTGCGATGGACCATCCCTCCATAAAAAAAAGCTAGTCCTGGGGTCATAATGAAAACTAGAGCGGTTGCAATTAAAATCCAGGCAATATCAGCTGGATTGTATAATGCTGCTTCTGCACTGTAACTTGGTAACTGAGGCACAAACAAAGCTGCAATTGCGACGGCAAATAACAACATAAAGGGTGCCCATTTTTGTACCAGTTCGTTTTTCATCATTTTGCTTAAGTATTTAATTAAATTTATATATTTATAATAATGGAATAAAACTACGAATTTTTGATTAAAACTTCAATAATAATATACATATAATTAAATATAATATAAAATGAATCAATAAATTTATTTCTTGTAATACAATGCTGTATTGAATTACATAAATTTTTAACTAAAAAATGTGCTTAATTGAATTAGAAGAGATTTGCTTCTTGCTGCAATAGACTACTATCTTTTGATTCTAATAATGAGCTGCCCATTAAAAATAGATCTACCTGCCTAGCGCATTCTCTTCCTTCACTAATGGCCCAAACTACCAAAGATTGGCCTCTTCGCATATCTCCTGCTGTGAATATTTTGTCTTGGTTGGTCTTATACTGTTGTTCATTTGCTTTTACATTGCCTCTTTCATCTAGCGCAACACCTAATTGTTCAAGTAAGCCTGCTGCTTGAGGTTGTAAAAAGCCCATGGCTAACAACACCAATTCACATGGGATTTCTCTTAAGCTGCCTTCTAATTCTTTAAAATGTGCAGGACGACCATCTGCAGAGGCAGTCCACGCTACATCTACAATTTGAATACCTTTAAGCTTTCCATCCTTATCACCAATAAAAGCTTTCGTAGCCACATTCCATAATCTATCGACACCTTCTTCATGGGAGGTGGTTGTTTTTAAGAGCATTGGGTAAGTAGGCCAAGGCATATAAGCTGCTCTAGTATCAGGTGGCTTGGGTAACAATTCAAATTGGGTAATGCTTTTTGCTCCTTGTCTGTTGGATGTACCCACGCAATCGCTTCCTGTATCGCCTCCGCCAATGACCACAATGTTTTTATTAGTTGCCGTTACTTGTTCCTCGTCTATTGGTAAATTACTGACACGCTTGTTCTGTTGCTTCAGAAAATCCATCGCATAGTGGACGCCTTTTAAGTCTCTTCCAGGAACAGGCAAGTCCCTTGGAATAGTCGAACCACCTGCTAATACAATGGCATCATAGTTACGATTCAAATCATTCACGCTCATAGTAATACCTACATTGGTATTGCATTTAAAGACAACGCCTTCTTGTTCTAACAGTTGAATTCTTCTTTCTACAATTGATTTCTCTAATTTAAAATCGGGAATGCCAAATCGTAAAAGTCCACCTGGTTTTGGATCACGTTCAAAAACAGTTACTTGGTGTCCTGCATAATTGAGTTGTGCTGCAGTAGCTAGCCCTGCTGGTCCAGAACCAATAACAGCTACTTTTTTTCCTGTCCTACTGATTGGTTTACGCGGTTGAACAAAACCTTTTTCAAAAGCGATTTCAATAATATGTTTTTCAATTTCTTCTATGGTGACAGCTGGTTGATTGATGCCTAATACACAAGCGCTTTCGCATGGAGCAGGGCAGATACGTCCAGTAAATTCCGGAAAATTATTAGTGGATATTAAAATATCGTAAGCTTCCTTCCATTCTTTATTATAGACTGCATCATTAAATTCTGGAATGATATTTCCTAAGGGACATCCATTGTGACAAAAGGGTACGCCGCAGTTCATGCAACGTGCAGACTGTTCATTCAATTGTTGTTCGGGCATGCGTTCTACAAATTCTTGGAAGTTCTGAACCCTTTCTGCTACCGGTAATTTATTGGGTAGTGCTCTAGTATATTCTTTAAATCCTGTTGGCTTTCCCATAGTTTGATTTCATTTATTTATTTAGTGCTGCTGCTTTTTTTGTAGCCAACACTTTTTTATAATCACGTGGAAATACTTTGACAAAATGTTTCAATTGATTGTCTAGATCTGATAATACAAATTTTGCCACAGCGCTACCTGTTTTTTCAAAATGTGCAGTCAACATATTTTGTAATAAGGTTATGTCGGATGCATCTACTGGATCTATGTCAACCATTTCTACATTACAAAGACTAGCAAAATCATTGGCTATATTATATACATAAGCTAAGCCACCACTCATGCCAGCGGCAAAATTTCGGCCAGTTGCGCCTAATATTACTGCAACACCTCCGGTCATATATTCGCAACCATGATCACCAACACCTTCTACTACAACGGATGCGCCTGAATTTCTGACAGCAAATCTTTCTCCTGCTTTACCTCTGATATAGGCATGGCCACTTGTTGCGCCATATAAAGCAACATTGCCAATGATACTATTTTGCTCAGCTACAAAAGGTGCTTTTTTATCTGGGTACACAATCAATTCTGCACCACTTAATCCTTTTCCAAAATAATCATTCGCATCCCCTTCTAATTCTAATGTGACCCCTTTTGTATTGAAAGCGCCAAAACTTTGACCAGCAGTTCCTATGAATTTAAAATGAATGGTATTTTCTGGTAATCCCGCTTCGTGGTATTTTTTTGAAATCTCATTCGATAAAATAGTGCCCACTGTTCTATCTGTATTTTTAATTGGGAACGAAGCGCTAACTTTTATTAAACTTTCAAGTGCAGGTTTAGCAGTCTCTAGTAATTGCCAATCAAGTACATTTGTTAATCCATGATCTTGAATTTCTGTTTGGAATAAGCCAATGTGATCATCTGCTGGAGCTTTGTATAATACGCCACTCAGATCAACTTGCTTGTGTTTCCAATGTTGTATGTTTTTGCGCATCGTCAACACATCAGCTTGACCTACCATTTCATTGACCGAGCGGTAGCCTAATTCCGCCATGATTTCGCGAAGTTCTTCTGTAATAAATTCAAAGAACTTAACCACATGGTCTGGGTCGCCTTTGAATCGTTTGCGTAATTCTGGATCTTGCGTTGCCACACCTACAGGACAGGTGTTCATATGGCATTTACGCATCATGATACAACCCTCAACTACTAAGGCTGCAGTAGCTACGCCCCATTCTTCGGCACCTAGTAAAGTGGCTATAGCAATATCTCTTCCTGTTTTCATTTGGCCATCTGCTTGCACCACAACGCGTGACCTCAAATTATTTTTAACCAATGTTTGGTGTGTTTCTGCTAAACCTAATTCCCACGGTAAACCTGTATGTTTAATAGAGCTTAATGGAGAAGCGCCAGTACCACCATCGTATCCAGCAATCAACACTACGTCTGCTTTTGCTTTGGTTACACCCGCTGCAATGGTTCCAACACCAGCTTTAGACACTAATTTTACATTGATTCTTGCTGCTCTATTTGCATTTTTTAAATCAAAAATTAATTGAGATAAATCTTCTATTGAATAAATATCATGATGTGGTGGAGGGGATATTAATCCAACGCCAGGCGTAGCATATCTTGTTTTGCCAATCCATTCATCTACTTTATCTCCAGGTAACTGTCCACCTTCTCCTGGTTTTGCGCCCTGTGCCATTTTAATTTGTATCTCGTCTGCTTCGGTTAAGTATTGACTTGTTACACCAAATCTTGCACTAGCTACTTGTTTGATTGCGCTACGCATGGAATCTCCATTTCCCATTTTTTTGTAACGGATAGGGTCTTCACCACCTTCACCTGTATTGCTTTTTCCGCCCAATCGATTCATCGCAATAGCTAACGTAGTATGTGCTTCCCATGAGATAGAACCAAATGACATAGCACCTGTTGCAAAACGTTTGTAGATAGCTGTTGCTGGTTCTACTTCGTCGATAGAAATACTAGGTCTATTGGGTTTAAAATCAAATAAGCTTCTAAGGGTATAGGCTTTCTCTGTTTGGTCGTTAACTAATTTGGAATATTTTTTAAATCCTGCATAATCTCCTGTACTTGTTGCGTGCTGTAATGCATGAATCGTTTGTGGATTAAATAAATGCGCTTCGCCTCTGCGTTTCCATTGATAGATGCCGCCCACTGGTAAGCGATCAATTGGAGATGATTTTTTAGCAAAGGCCAATTCATGTTTTACTAATATCTCTTTTGCAATTTCATCCAGCCCCATTCCTTGGATTCTAGAAGTGGCACCGGTGAAATATCGATCAACCACTTCTTTATTGATACCAATAATTTCAAAAATTTGTGCACCTTGATAGGATTGTAAAGTAGAGATACCCATTTTAGAGAACACTTTATACAAACCTTCATTCACTGCTTTAATATAGTTCTTCTTTAATTTATCGGTATCGTAATCTGTTTTTAAGGTACCTGCTAATTTCATAGCACGGATAGAGGAGAGTGCTAAGTATGGATTGATTGCTGTAGCGCCAAATCCAATTAGACATGCATAATGATGCACTTCCCAAACGTCACCTGCTTCTACAATGATGCCCACTTTTCCTCTCAAGCCTTTGCGTATTAAATGATGATGCACTGCAGCACAAGCCAATAAACTAGGGATAGCGGCATGTTCTGAATCGATAGATCGATCCGTTAGAATAATCACTTCAAATCCGTCTTCTACAGCGTCAACTGCATAGCGGCATAAACGATCTAAACCTCTTTGCAAAGCACCCTCTTTTCGGTCTGCTCTAAAATAACATTGCAATGTTTTTGCTTGAAAAATTCCTGTATCTATACTTCTAATTTTTTCCAACTCATGGTTATTCAAGATTGGATGTTTCAATGCCACACAGTGGCTATCTTTTGCATCTTCTACCAATAAATTTCCTAAGCTACCCACAAATGTGGCTAGGGACATGACTAAGCGTTCTCTAATTGGGTCAATAGGAGGATTGGTTACTTGCGCAAACAATTGCTTAAAATAGCTGGTTAAATGCTGAGCCTGATCACTTAATATAGCAAGTGGGGTATCCGTTCCCATGGAGCCAATGGGTTCTTTGCCTTCTAATGCCATTGGTGTAATGATCCAATCTAAATCTTCTTTGCTGTATCCAAAAGCCTTTTGGTATTTAAATATTTGATCCTGCTGAAGATGCGTAAATTGAATTCTTGGTTCTGGTAATTCTTCCAATCGAATCTTATATTGATTCAGCCAATCTGAATAGGGTTGTGCACTACAGATACTATTTTTTAATTCAGTATCACTGATGATGCGCCCTGCTTCCATATCTACTACAAACATTTTACCTGGCTGCAATCTTCCTTTTTCAATAATGGTGGATGGGTCAATTGGTAATGCGCCTGTTTCAGATGCCATAATTACTCGCTCGTCATTGGTAATGCAATATCTGGACGGCCTCAATCCGTTTCGGTCTAATGTAGCACCAATGATTTGTCCATTGGTAAAAGAGATAGAAGCTGGTCCGTCCCATGGTTCCATGATGGCAGCGTGAAATTCGTAGAATGCTTTTTTAACTGGATCCATCAGCTCATTCCCATCCCATGCTTCAGGTATCAACATCATCATTACATGTGGCAAAGATCTACCAGATAAAGTCAATAGTTCTATCACATTGTCTAAACAAGCAGAGTCAGATTGTCCATCGCTGACGATTGGTAAAACCATTTCTAGTTCTTCTTTGCTAAAATAGGGAGATAAAAAACTTGACTCGCCTGATCTTAGCCAATTTAAATTTCCTTGTAAGGTATTTATTTCTCCATTGTGTGCAATGTATCTAAAAGGTTGAGCTAATTTCCAAGAAGGGAAAGTATTGGTTGCAAACCTTGAGTGGACTAGTCCAAAAGCAGATACTACTGTTTTTTGACTTAGGTCTGTGAAGTATTCTCTTACCTGATGGCTAGTTAGTTGTCCTTTATAAACGATTATATTTTGAGATAATGAAGCAATATAAAAACCAATGGCATCTTTTTTAACGGTATTATTAATTGTATGTGTTGCGTAATTTTTTAAAATAAATAGTTTTCGTTCAAATGCTAATGCATCTGTAATAGTATCAGGCCGCTTAATAAAAACTTGTTCCATTATGGGTTCTACAGACAAAGCTGTTTTTCCAATATTTTGTTTATTCACCGGCACATTTCGGTAGCCAATTATTTCAAGACCTAATTTTTCAGCAGCACGTGCAAAGATATTTTTGCATTCATTGGCTATTTCTTTTTCTGTGGGAAGAAACATAAATCCAACACCATATTCTTTTGAGTTGGGTAAGTGTATTCCTTGCTTTAATAGTTCAATAAAAAAGAATTCATGTGGAATCTGAATCATGATGCCAGCACCGTCGCCAGAATTCGCTTCGCTCCCACTAGCGCCACGATGTTCCATGTTTTCTAGTATGGTTAAAGCGTCACCAATATTTTGGTGTGACTTTATGCCTTTAATGTGAGCGACAAATCCTATCCCGCAGGCATCGTGTTCAAAATCGGGATGGTATAATCCAAAGGGTTGGTTCTGTGTCATGCACTATGTATTTATAGGTAGAAACTTAAGCAGCGATCTTTTGAAAATTACAAAAAAATGCAGTTTTTACGAGAGGATATTCAATATAAATACAAAAGATTTGAAGAATCGTAAAATTTAAACGCATGCGTTAAATTATTTCTAATAACGAACGTTCGCAATAGGACTTTGATTTGAAAATCTATACTAAGTCACTTCGAGTAGCATGCTCTAAAATAGGGGCATGCTCAAAATGATTTTTAGGGAATATGCCAAATAAGGAACTTCCAGACCCACTCATGCTTGCGTAGATAGCACCTAAATCATAGAGTTGTTCTTTGATATGTAAGAGCGTTGGTTCTGCTTTAAATACAGGTTCCTCAAAATCATTCACCAAATTATTTTTCCATTCGCCAATAGGCTTTTCGATGATGGATTGTATGCTTTTTGATTTTGTATGTGGTGTTAATTGTTGAAATGCCCACGCAGTAGATATATGTTTGCCAGGATGCACTAACACAAATTGATAGGTAGATAAATCCAAGTTGATAGGTGTTAGAATTTCACCTCTGCCTGTTGCATGACATGCTTTATTGTAAACAAAAAACGGACAGTCACTTCCTAGTTGACTTGCGTAGTCTATCAGTTGTTGGTCATTTAATCCAAGTGAGAACTGTTTGTTGATAAGCATTAATGCAGTGGTGCCATCGCTTGAACCTCCACCCAGTCCTGCACCCATTGGAATGTTTTTATGCAAGTGCATTTTCACTGGTGAGATTTGTGGAAAATCCTTTTTGAGTAAATGGTATGCCTGTAAGCAAAGATTTTTAGCGGGATCGCCAGGAACAGTAATGCCTGATTGAGTTAAAGTTAAACTGTCAGCTGGTAAAATTTCTAATGCATCATTTAAGGCAATTGGATAAAAAACGGTTTCAAGTTCATGGTATCCGTCTGCTCTTTTTGCAAGGATAGATAAGCCTAGATTAATTTTGCAGTTTGGGAATTGAATCATCCTATGGCTGCTTTGGTTCTGTTCGTTTATTGATTTCATCTCTGATATCAATAGCACGTATATAATCTTCTTGCTCTAATACTTCATTCAATAATTCATTCAACTCGGCTAAAGAAAGTTTTGCTAAGTCGCTTCTTTCAGATGTTTTTGTAATGGCTGCTGGAGTAGTAGCCTTCTCTGTTTTTTCGTTTGCTAAACCTGCTTGGTCTAAAATATTTTCGTATACATAAATCGGACAACCAAATCGAACAGCTAGTGCCAAAGCATCACTCGTTCTACTATCTATTTCTAAAGTGTCGTTATTATTGTGACAGACTAATTTAGAATAAAAAATACCTTCTTGTAAATCGCAGATATAGACTTCTTGCAACTGCAATTCAAATGCAGTCATCAGGTTTTTCATCAAGTCATGTGTTAAAGGCCTAGATGGATGCATGTTCTCTAATGCAACAGCAATTGCTTGGGCCTCAAAGCCACCAATCACAATAGGTAAACGTCTCAATCCATTAATTTCTCCTAAAATAACTGCATAGGAGTTAGATTGAGTGATGCTATGTGATAGCGCAACAATTTCAAGTTCAATTTTCTGCATAAGATGATTTGCGATACAAAGTTAAAGCAAAAAAGCTTTGATTTAATTAGGCTTTACTTTTTTGTATGGCAGCTGTTAAAGCAGGGAGTACTTCAAAGGCATCTCCAACAATACCGTAGTCGGCTGCTTTAAAAAATGGTGCTTCGGGGTCTTTATTAATCACCACAATTGTTTTACTTCTATTCACACCAGCTAAATGCTGAATAGCGCCAGAAATACCTACTGCGATATATAAATTAGGTGCCACTTGTACGCCAGTTTGTCCAACATGTTCGTGGTGCGGTCTCCAATCGGAATCGGATACAGGACGACTACAAGCTGTAGCAGCCCCTAAAACTTTTGCAAGATCTTCGATGATACCCCAGTTTTCAGGACCTTTTAGGCCACGTCCTCCACTCACCACTAAATTTGCTTCTGTTAATGGGATTTCTCCTTCAATTTTATGCGTAGCAGTAACTTTAATTGACGCTGCAGGAATGTTAACAGTCAATGCTTCAACAGATGCAGTGCCTTCTTGTGTATGAACTCCAAAGCAATTTTGGTTGATCGAAATCACTTTAATAGCGGTGTCGATATTAATTTGTGCAAAGGCTTTGCCTGAGAAAACAGTTTTAGTTACAGTAAAGCCATTGCTTGTATTTGGAAGGCTATTGGCACCAGTAACAATGCCTGCTTGTAATTTTACTGCCACGGCTGGAGCGATTGCTTTACCATTTAAATTGTGTGCAAAAACTAAAACTGTTGCGCCAGCTGCCTTAGCTGCTTCTGTAACTACTTGTGTAAAAACTTTGGCGTCAAAATTATTTAAACTAGCATCGGCAACCTGGTGTACTTTTTGTAAACCATATTTTCCTAATCCAGCTAAATCATCTGTAACGGTTCCAAGCAAAATTCCTTCTGCAGAAACGCCTAATTGTTTTGCTAGCGCTGCACCATAAGAAATAGCTTCTAAGGAAGATTTTTTAATTTGTTGGTCTGCTTGATCAATATATATAAGTACCATTTTATTTGATTTGAATTGTTTAGAATGCTTTTGCTTCTTCTTTTAATAATCTTACAAGTTCTTCTACATTATCTGCTGCAACTAATTTAACACCAGATTTAGCTGGAGGCAAATCGAATGCTTGAATAGAAGTAGTTGCTTGAACAGCAATTGGCTCAACCACTTTCAAAGGTTTTGTTCTGGCAGCCATGATACCTCGCATATTTGGTATTCTTTGTTCTGCCATTCCTTTTTGACAACTAACAATCGCAGGAAGAGCAACTTCGCAGGTTTCTTCGCCACCTTCTATTTCTCTTTTGATGTTTGCTATGTTGCCATTTAATTGCATATGATTGGCAAGTGATACAAATGGAAAATCTAATAATCCTGATAACATAGATCCAATGCAGGCGCTGTTATAATCAATGGTTTCCTTGCCGGTCAAAATTAAATCATAAGCACCTTCCTTAGCAATGGCAGCTATTTGACTTGCAATAACAAATGAATCGTTGCTTTGTATATTAATACGGATGGCTTCATCACCCCCTAGTGCTAAAGCTTTTCTGATGATTGGTTCAGCATCTGCCTCGCCAACAGTAACCAAATGAATGGTTGTAGAAGGGTCTTGCTCTTTTATTTCAATCGCTCTCACTAGAGCGTACCACTCATCGTAAGGATTGATGATCCACTGCACACCGTTTTCATCGAACTTTGTATTACCTTCGGTGAACGCAATTTTAGATGTGGTGTCTGGTGTTTTGCTGATGCAAACTAATAGCTTCATAGTCTAATTCTTTTTGGTTGTTTATGCAACTAATGCAAATATAAGACAAGATGCAACGAATTGAAAGAATTATTGAATTTTTAAATCAACAACCTAAGGATAACTTTTTAAGGCACGCATTGGCCTTGGAATATATCAAAGTAGGGGACCTTCAAAAGGCTAGATCTTTATTCACTGATATCCTCACTGAGTCACCTGACTATGTGGGTTCTTATTATCATTTAGCAAAATGCCTGGAAGCTTTATCGGAAAGAGATGCTGCTATTGAATGGTATGAAAAAGGGCTTGCAGCCACTAAGTTGGCCAAGGATGACCATGCTTACAGAGAATTATTAGCAGCCTACGAAGATCTTGTTTATTAATTCTATTAAATTAGTTGTGTTTTATTTAACGCAATAAATCCAAATTTAAATTTACCAATTTTATAAATCCAATCTTTGACTCAATTTCTGGTCAATGAATTGAAAAAAGTGTT
>CAZAOF010000013.1:0-23286 GCA_964486665.1 uncultured Sediminibacterium sp. | reverse complement strand
GCCAACATACGTAATGGTTCTTCTAATAAACTCTTAAGGGTTTGTAAGAAAGCAGCTCCAGTTGCTCCATCTACTACACGGTGGTCACAACTTAAAGTTACATTCATGACATTACCAGGAACAATTTGGCCATTCTTTACAACTGGCTCTTGCGCAATACCACCTACAGCAAGAATACAAGCATCAGGAGGATTGATAATCGCCGTGAATGAATCAATGCCAAACATACCTAAGTTAGAAATCGTAAATGTGCTTCCTTCCCAATCGGCTGGTTGTAATTTTTTATCTTTTGCTTTCTTAGCGAATTCTTTTACTGAACCGCTAATCTGAGTTAATGAAAGTCCATCAGCGAAACGCAAAACTGGTACCAATAAACCTTCGTCTACTGCTACTGCAATACCTATATTAACATGATGATTTTCTCTGATAAAATCGCCCATCCAACTGCTATTCACTTTTGGATGTTGCTTCAATGACAATGCAGTTGCTTTTACAATCATATCATTGAAACTAATCTTAGCTGTTGCAGTTTCATTCAATAAAGTACGCGCTTTAATTGCAGCGTCCATATTGATTTTCATCGTTAAGTAAAAATGCGGCGCAGTAAATAAACTTTCGCTTAAACGCTTCGCTATCACTTTACGCATTTGAGATACTGGCGTATCAACAAAGCTTACAGTTCCAGCTGGTATAGATGCAACCATTGAAGGTGCTGCAGCTTGTGCAGTTGGAGCAGCAGCTCCTGGTGTATAATTTTCTAAATCTGTTCTTGTAATTCTTCCGTGTTCTCCTGTTCCTTTAACAAATTTTAAATCAATGCCTTTTTCTTTTGCAATTTTCTTTGCCAAAGGAGAAGCAAAAATTCTTCCTTCATTCACTACCTGTTGTGATGCAGTATTTGTATTCGAAGCAGTAACAGGGGCAGCGGTTGCAACTGGCGCTGATGATGCAGCTGGAGTTGGAGCAGCAGGTGCTTGAGTAGCTCCACCTTTAAGTGCAGCAACTATTGGTGCAATGTCTAAACCTTGTTGTCCTATGATACAAAGCAAATCGTTCACCAAAATCTTCTCACCTGCTTGTGCACCTTGGTATAATAAAATACCGTCTTTATAAGATTCTAATTCCATCGTCGCCTTATCGGTTTCGATATCTGCTAATACTTCTCCTTTTTTAACAGTGTCTCCAACTTTCTTCTGCCATCCAGCGATCACACCTTCTGTCATTGTATCACTCAAACGAGGCATCAATACAACCTCCTCCATTGCGGAAACATCCACAGCTGAAGCAGTTGGAGTAGTTGGAGTAGTTGGAGTAGTTAGAGTGGTTGAAGCTGATGTTGCAGCTTCAACTGGCGCAGGAACATTTGCAGCACCTGTATTTTGAGCAATCAAGGCAGATATATCTTCTCCTGCCTTTCCAAATATGGCTAATAAGTCGTTTACTTGTAATTTGCCACCACGAGGCGTACCAATGTGCAATAGCACTCCATCTTGATAACTCTCCAATTCCATGGTTGCTTTATCCGTTTCAATTTCGGCTAATAAATCACCTTTTTTAACGGTATCCCCCACATTCTTGTGCCAAGCCGCAATCACACCTTCAGTCATGGTGTCACTTAAACGGGGCATTAATATTACTTCTGCCATAGGTAAAAAGCTAATTTGTAATTGAGTCGTGAAATTACACTAAAAATGTATTTTTTCCCACCGAAAAAGGCAATTTTATGGCAAATAAGGGCAAATAGAGGCAGATAAAACTGAAATCTGTTTTTCTACTGGCCTTGGGCTAAACTGTACCCTTTTTTATCCCCCCACATGTTCAATATTTCAAGGGAGCTGATTTTGAAATCATGGGATAAAGCTGTGTAAAGTTCAATTACTTGGGCTTGAGATAATGACGCACCCTCCTCTACCTCAAAACGAATTCGATACTGATTCACCAAATTCGTATAAACCGACCCAGTAGGCCAAACTTGTGTACCCCTATTTGAAATAGTCACCAATTTCAATATACCCTTTTCTTGTTGCTTTGCGATTGCAGCTAATTCAGTAGGTTGTAAAATACTTTCTACAAAAAAGTCAGCCCCAACAATTTTATGTGGCTGATTCTGCGAACTCAATAACATAGGATTTTTGGAAATATTACTGTTCGTTGGCACAAATTCAAAATCATTCAATGATGGTTTTGGATTGTGTTTAGGTTGCTTTCCAAAGTTGCTAATAATCGCTTCAGCAAATTGTGTAGTGTTAACAGATGGAATTGATTTGTCACCAAAATCCCCCGTATGTATGCCGGACTCCAAAGTATACAATAATGCATTTTCTATCATCACTGCTTTTTCCATCAAACCAAGATGGCGCAACATGTTCAAACCACTTAATAATAAAGAAGTTGGATTGGCAATATTTTTTCCTGCAATATCTGGCGCAGTACCGTGTACGGCTTCAAAAATTGAGATATGGTCTCCAATGTTTGAAGATGGGGCAAATCCAAGCCCACCAACTAATCCAGCACATAAATCACTTACGATGTCTCCTTGTAAATTAGTCAACACAATGACATCAAATAAATCCGGACGGCTCACTAATTTCATACATAAGTCATCCACAATCACATCATCAGATTTTAGATTTGGATATTCTTTTGCAACTTCATTGAACACTTCTAAAAATAAGCCATCTGTTAATTTCATGATGTTGGCCTTGTGCCCACAAGTAATTCTTCTAGCTCCTTTTTTTTGTGCCATTTCAAATGCATATCGAATAACTTGTTCACTTCCGCCTCTTGTTATGAATCTTCTTGCGATTGCCACATCCTGAGTTAACATATGCTCAATACCTCCGTAAGTATCTTCAATATTTTCACGAACAATCGTCAAATCAATGTTTACACCAGCTTTACTAAACACGGTATCAACACCACTTAATGTTTGAAATTTTCTGTCGTTTGCGTAGGTATTCCAAGTTTTCCTCGCTGTTACATTCACGCTTTTTACCCCTTTCCCTTTTGGTGTTTCCATAGGACCTTTAAAAAGGATGCCTAAATTTTCGATCGCATCTTTAGCTTCGGGCGTCATACCAATACTGAAGCCTTTATCAAAAACCCATTTTCCCATATCAACATACTGATACTCAAGAGGCAGTTTAGCCGCATTAAATATGCCAATTACTGCTTCCATAATTTCTGGACCAATTCCGTCACCTTTAGCTACAGCTATCTTCATGTTATCAGTTTTTAATGTGAAAAGTAGATTTTTATCGGTCTTGCAAACGATGCCGCGAAGTTAGGTGAGTTATAGGTTCTTTAAAAAAAATACACCCATTTTTTGGGCAGGTACAGTGAAATTTTTCCTAATTTCACAATGCAGTATACTCTGCAAGATACTTTTGATCCCCTTGGTCATGATTTCAACTATTTCTGAAGGTGTAGAAGTGAGCGTTGAAACTTTTTATCAAAAAGATTACAGCAATCCACTACAGCAAGATTTTATGTTCGCATATCGGATTACGATTGAAAACCATAATGCTTTCCCTGTAAAACTACTTCGACGTTTTTGGGAGATATTTGACAGCAATGGAGAACATAGAGTTGTAGAGGGAGAAGGTGTAGTTGGTGTTCAGCCGCTCATTATGCCAGGCAAACAATATCAATATGTAAGTGGCTGCAACTTAAAATCCGAATTGGGTAAAATGCAGGGGTACTATAGCATGGAGAACGTTTCAAATAGAGAAGCAATCCAGGTAAAAATCCCCGCTTTCAAAATGACTGCTCCAATTAAATTAAATTAGTCCTAAATTAATTTAGTCCTACAAATTGCAACTAGTTGCTTTCGTGTAAAATAACTTTTACCTTATTAGAAATCAATTTCAGTTTGATTAAAAATAGTCAACGCAGGCGTCTTTAATAATTGATTTAAGTCCTCTTTAGCCTTCCCTTTTTGCTGATCCATCCATGCATTTACTATCCTGTAGCCAATATATTTTCCAACATTACCAGGAATGTCTTCGCCAAAATAATCATTATAAGGCGCTTCAGTTAATAAAGGTCTAGTGTCATTGGGATCAACCGAGTAGAGTCTATTTTGACTGGCTATGAATGTCCAAATTGCTGATGCATTGTCTTGAATTGCATTTAACTGATTCGCTGTATAACCAAATAAAATAGTATCCGCTGTGGCGGGCATGCATTGCTTCAGTAGGTATTGCCTCTTCCCAATTTCAATAAGCTGTGTCAATACATTTTTACCATTTAGCATAATAGGTTCATAATCATTCAATAAGTTCTGGATCGAGTTAACAGGAATATACTCTGGAGAAAATTGACGGCTAATATAGGTTGGGTAGATGGTATTGATTTGTTCGGAATAATACCAGCTAGACTTAGCACCCATATACAATTGAAGCCCGATAGCCAAACCATCTTTAGTCACCACATTCCCATAGGTTTCCAGTGGGCCAATAAAATAAATCAGTTGCTTAGGCAATTGATAATTTGGAAAGTAATAGTGAAGCCTTTTTAAAGCTGCTTCTAATGCTGGAGTTGCCATCTTTGAAGCTTGCACCCTTTTTACTTCCTTGTAAATAGGCAAATAGGCTTTATAAAATGACAATATACTTTTAGCTTCTTTTTCTGGCGACATCATTAATATTCGATCAAAATAATCTGCAGAAAATTGCGGGTATTTTTTGACTAAATTGGCTAAGCTTGTCTCAAAATGTAGCGTGTCCATCGCAAAGAATGCCTCTTCAAAGTGCACTACAGCAATAGTTGGTTGCGGGGCCTTCGCTGCAGGATCTTGTACAGGGGCTTTGCAGGCCAAAAAGGCAGTCATGATAAAGTAGTAAAATAAAACAGTCTTGCGCATACCCGAAAGTACAAAAAAAGAGAGGTTATTTCTTTTAAAAACCGACCTTTGGCACATGAAAATTTGTATCGCCCAACAGAATTATCATATCGGCAATTTCGAAGCTAACACGAAGCAGATTATTGATGCTATTGAGACAGCTAAACAAGAAGGTGCAGACTTGATTTTATTTAGCGAAATGAGCGTCTGTGGTTACCCTGCAAGAGACTTCGTTGAATTTAATGAGTTTATCAATCAATGTTACGCAAGTGTAGATGCGATCAGAAAAGTAGCAGATACCATTGGCGTGTTGATTGGTGCACCTGCACACAATACCAATGAAAAAGGTAAGCCATTATACAATGCAGCTTTTTTCTTGTACGATCAAAAGATACAAGCAGAAGTGCATAAAACTTTGCTTCCAACCTATGATGTTTTTGACGAGAATAGGTATTTTGAGCCAGCTAATGACTGGAAAGTAGTTTCCTTTAAAGGAAAAAAATTAGCGATTACTATTTGTGAAGATATCTGGAACCTTGGCGACAATCCTTTATATACCATTTGTCCAATGGATCAAATGATGCAACAAGAACCAGACATTTTATTAAACTTAAGTGCCTCTCCATTTGATTATACACATGACGAGGATAGGAAAGCAACCATTAAATCAAATGTATTAAAATATAAGAAGCCACTATTTTATTGTAATGCAGTTGGAAGCCAAACAGAGATCGTATTTGACGGCGCCTCTTTGGTCTTTGATAAGGATGCTAACCTTTGTGGAGCTTTGCCTATGTTTGAATCTGCCATGCAGCTTTTTGAATGTAACGAAGATGGCAGCATCAACGCACCTATACTCGAACCTGCAGCATCAGTTCCTAGTAAGGAGCTTAATCCGGCTACACTTATTGCTGAATTAAATATAGACCAAGTATACCAAGCATTGGTTTTAGGTATCAGAGATTACTTTAATAAAATGGGTTTCAAAAAAGCGATACTTGGGTCGTCTGGGGGTATTGATTCTGCTGTTACATTAGCCATTGCTTGTGAAGCTTTAGGAAAAGAAAATGTGTATGCAATTTTAATGCCATCTCCCTACTCTACACCACACTCTGTAGACGATGCTGTACAATTAAGTAAAAATTTGGATAATCCCTATGATATCATTCCAATTGAGCAAGTGTATGAAAGCTTTTTACAAACATTAAAACCTGTTTTTAAAGACTTACCATTCTCTTTAGCAGAGGAAAATATTCAAAGCAGGTCCAGAGGAAATATCTTGATGGCTATCGCAAATAAATTAGGATATGTTTTACTAAATACGTCTAATAAAAGCGAACTAGCTACTGGCTATGGCACGCTATATGGAGATATGGCAGGTGGATTGGGGGTACTTGGTGATTGTTACAAATTACAAGTATATGAGCTCGCTAAATATATCAATCGAAATAAAGAAATCATACCTTCAAACATTATTACAAAAGCGCCAAGTGCCGAGTTAAGACCCGATCAAAAAGATAGTGATAGCTTACCTGATTATGCTATTTTAGACCAGGTACTTTATCAATATATCGAGAAACGCGCAGACCCAGCAGTCATTAAAGCTTTGGGGTATGACGAAGCCCTAGTAGACCGTACTTTGAAAATGGTCAATTCCAATGAATACAAGCGCAATCAATTTTGTCCCATTATTCGCATATCGCCAAAAGCATTCGGCGTAGGAAGAAGAATGCCTATTGTTGGAAAATATTTAAATTAAATTATGAAAAACAAAACAATTGCTTGCTTAGCTGCAGTGTTACTTTTTTTAAGTTTTGATGCTACAGCACAAAAAAAAGCACCCATCCTACCTGGCGCATATCAAACTGCGCAATACCTGCCACTTTTAAAAAATAAAAGAGTGGGTTTATTCACCAACCACACTGCAACAGTAGGAGAAAAACATTTGATAGACACATTATTGGCAAGCGGTATTCGTTTACAAAAAGTGTTTACACCTGAACATGGCCTTAGAGGCACAGCGGATGCAGGAGAAAAAACTAAAGATGGAATTGACGAAGCAACTGGTGTACAAATCGTTTCGCTTTATGGTAAAAAATATGGCCCAAGCGAAGCAGATCTTAAAGATGTAGATGTGTTGGTTTTTGACATACAAGATGTAGGTACTCGTTTTTATACTTATATCTCCTCACTGCAATACTATATGGAAGCTGCGTGGGCCAATAATAAACCTTTAATTATTTTAGATCGACCTAATCCAAACGGACACTATGTAGATGGTCCAGTATTAGAAATGCCATATAGTAGTTTTATTGGCAAGAAAGCGGTTCCGATTGTATATGGCTTAACAATGGGCGAATACGCGAAAATGTTAGTGGGAGAAAAATGGTTGACTGCACCTGCAGATAGCAATATCAATAAAACAGCAAACCCACTTCAATTAACAGTGATTGCATGTAAAAATTACGACCATAATTCTATGTACACATTTACGATAGCACCTTCTCCAAATTTACCAGACATGAATGCTATTTATTGGTATCCAACAACTTGTTTGATTGAAGGGTCAGTAATGAGTGAAGGTCGTGGCACAGCGCATGCATTCGCTTATATAGGACACCCAAGCATCAAAGGAAAATCCTTCAGTTTTACACCTGGACCGAGAACAGGAGCGATGAGTTCTAAGTTATACGGACAAAAATGTTATGGATGGGATTTGAGCAATCAACAAGCACCAAAAAATAAAATTGACTTGGACTTGATTATTGAGATGTACCAAGCTTTCCCAGAAAAAGATAGTTTTTTTATTGAGCCAAAATCAAAATTACAGACAGACTACTTTTTTAATAAATTAGCAGGTAATGCAAATTTAATGGCGCAATTAAAATCTGGCCAGTCTGCAGCTGCTATCAGAGCTAGCTGGCAACCAGGCTTGATTGCATTTAAAACCATGCGTAAAAAATATTTATTGTATAAGGATTTTGAATAGGAAAGATAGAATAATAGTAAATCAGACCTAACCAAATAAAATAAGATCCAACTATTTGAAATTCATTTAGGTTTTACTACCTATAAAAAAAGGTCCCGAATCATCGGGACCTTTTTTATTCATTTAGCTATGAAAAACTCAAAAACTTAATCAATGATTATCCGCCTATTACCGGAATTGCCAACTGATGTACTGCATCATTCAATTGTTTGATGCCTGTTTTCTTTAGGGTATCTAATTTATTGAACTCTGCATCTACTTGTGCTTTCAATAATTCGTAAACACCTTGTACTTGCTTGGTTGGAGCAGTATATCCAGAGGCAGCAGATTCAAATACGCCAGCAATCTTGTCGTCTAAACGAATAGGAAAGTTTAATACGTCTTGTCCGCTCTTTGCTTTAGTCTGATGTAAAGCTTCCTCAATTGTTGTCAAGCTAGACAAGACAGTTTTAGCTTGCTGTTGGAAAGCAGAATCTTTTGTTTTTTTCTGCAACACATTGATCTGTGCACGAAGTTCTTTAATTGACTTTAAGTTTTTCATGATATCACTAAAAGTACCCGCCACTTTTAATAAAAACTGTTCTTGTGCTTTTAAATCAGCATCAGAAACTTTATAATTTGGATCAGCCACAATTGTAAACGGCTGCTCTGTAACCGTATTGTCGATGGTTACTTTTGCTGTGTATTTACCTGGAGCTGCCAATACTGGGCTTGTTGAACCATTCCATAAGATCAAGCCAGGCTCTGGCTTTTCTGCTTCTTTGTGGTACATATTCCAAACGTAGGTTTGGAATCCAGCTTCTGTGCTTGGACCACCTGGTTCTGAATGATTAATGGTTTTGATTACTTTCTTTTGATCGTCCAAAATACTAATCATGACTCTAGTAGAATCATTACTTCCGCTCACCTTCCAATATTTAATCACCACACCTTTAGCAGGATTCATTCCCACGTTTGCAGGCATACTTACACTCGCTCCACGTCCTCTTCTTCCACCCATTTGCGGTGGCACACGATATGTATTTGCAATAGGAAATACTTGACTTGCAGCAGGAGCAGACTTGAAGTTCTCTACAAAAGATAAGTCATCTAAAATGTAAATACTTCTGCCCTGTGTTGCTACAATCAAATTTTGATCTTTGATCAATAAATCGGTGATAGGTGTTACAGGTAAATTTAATTGAAAGCGCTCCCAAGAAGCACCATCATTAATTGAAACATATAAGCCATATTCTGTACCTGCAAATAATACACCCGCTTTTCTAGGACTTGCCACAATCGCTCTTGTAAAGTGCAAAGGGTCAATTCCATTCGTTATTTTAGTCCATGTTGCTCCATAATCAGTTGTCTTGTAGATATAAGGCGCAAAGTCATCTAACTTATACCTTGTTCCAGCAAAATAAGCAGTCCCTTTTCTTGTTGGATCTACTTCTACTCTATTCCACATGATCCATTTAGGCGCGTCTTTAGGCGTTACATTCGCCCATGTTTTTCCTCCATCCTTGCTAACGCTAATAATACCATCATCACTTCCAGTCCACAATAAATCTTTTTCAACTGGTGACTCCGCAGCAGTAAAAATAGTACAGTAATATTCTACACTTGTATTATCCTGTGTGATTGGACCTCCAGAACTTTTTTGTTTTGTTTTGTCGTCTGTAGTTAAATCTGGTGATAACATTTCCCAACTTGCTCCTTCGTTTTCGGTGGCAAATAAATGATTGCCCGCGGTGTATAATTTTTTAGGATTATGCGGAGAGAAGAAGATTGGATGATTCCATTGGAAACGGTATTTCATCACCTCTGCGCCTGCACCCATTGGATTATCAGGCCAAACATTGATAACTCTATTTTCACCAGTCTTATGATCATATCTAGTAATTAAACCACCATAAGATCCACCGTAAACGATATCACTGTTTAAAGGATCTGCAACGATATAACCACTCTCACCACCTGCAGTTACATCAAAATCACTTTCGCCAATAAACGCACCATAGGTACTTGACTTAATTCTGAATGCAGAATTGTCTTGTTGTGCCGCTAATATGCGATAAGGAAAACTATTGTCTGTACTCAAACGATACACTTGCACCGTCGGTTGATTCATCATCGTGCTCCAGTTTCTTCCAGCATCCATACTTACTTGCGCACCACCGTCGTCAGCTACAATCATTCTTTTGCCATTCTTTGGATCAATCCATAAGTCATGGTGGTCACCATGTGGTGTTCTTAAAGAGGTAAAACTTTTGCCGCCATCTGAAGACACCATAAAGTTCACATTAGGACAGTACACTTTATTTTCATCAGCTGGATCAACAAATACTTTTGTGTAATACCAAGCACGTTGACGAATATTATTATCACTACTTGCTAATTCCCAAGTAGCACCAGCATCATTAGAAACATACAATCCACCTTTTGCATTTTCAATCAGTGCATATAATTTATCTGTATTGGATTTTGCGACTGCAACACCAACAATACCCCAAACACCTTTAGGCAAACCTTTGTTGTTTTTGATAGACACCCAAGTATTACCACCATCAGTGCTCTTATACATGCCTGAGCCAGCACCACCACTTTCTAAGCTATAAGGTGTACGAATCAATTCCCAGGTTCCTGCATACATAATGTCTGGATTACTTGGATCTATGATCAAGTCGCTCGCACCAGTTTGCGGATTCACATACAAGACTTTTTTCCAATTAGCACCACCATCCACACTCTTATATACACCTCTGTTTTCGTTAGGTCCAAATAAATGGCCCATCACAGCAGCCCATACAATATCTGGATTTTTTGGATGCACAATAACTCTAACAATATGACGACCTTCTTTTAACCCAATATTTTTCCAAGTCTTACCGTCGTCAGTAGACTTCCACATACCATCCAATCCTTCACTCACATTACCACGCATCGTGTTCTCCCCTTCTCCTACATATACTATAGATTCATTTGATGGCGCAATGGCAATGGCGCCAATTGAACCTCCAAAATAACCATCAGAAATATTCTTCCAATTGCTACCTGCATCTGTTGTTTTCCAAACACCACCACCAGTGGCACCCATATAAAAGGTATTGATATCGGTAAATGAACCTACCGCTGCAGCTGCACGGCCTCCTCTAAATGGACCAACCAATCTAAAGCTCTGTGCTTTGATTAAAGGGTCTTGACTCAATTCAACTGCTTTTGAAGGTTCAGTTGATTTTTTCTTTTGCGCTTGTGCTGGACTTAATGTAACAAGTCCAATAAATGCAGCAAATACAAAAAATAGTTTTTTCATAATTGACTTTTGTAATGATTAATTCTTTTTAACGCTTTTTTTATTATACATCTTTAAATAAACGAGCCCTCCAAAAGGAGGGCTGCGTAATTATTTAATCGTTTCTACTTCTTTAAACTTCTTAATTGGTGTTGCTTCAACTAATTTTCTAAAATCTGCCCAATCTTTTGCAAAAAATGCATTCACCTGAGTGGCTACATCATCAGCAGATTTAGCTGCAGCATCCAACACACGTTGCTCTTGTTCACCTGGCAATGTGTTTTTACCCATAATCAACATTGAAGCTGAGCGGATAATAGAGATAGGTGTGATAGTTGGTACTGTGCCATATCCTTGTTTTTCTTGACGCTTACCTACCATCATTTCTTTTAAACTTTTTATTTTTTCAGTAATGACTTTGTGTACTTTGTTCAAGCTATCTACCCCTTTGTCTTTCTTGTCCTTCCATTCTGCTTTTAATTGAACTAAGATTTGATCTGCCTCATCTAATTGATCCATTGCAGCATTATATTTATCTGCTGTTTTTTGTAATTGATCCATCAATTTATCTTGAGCCAAAACAACTTCTTTCTTACTAGGCAGTCTAGCATCATCTGATACTTCAACCATAGCAGAGTCCTTCCAGTTCCCTGCAGTAACCACTACCTTATATTTGCCTGGCAAAACATCTCTTCCCGTGAATTCTCTTTCTTCTGGAACAGCGCTCTCCGCAGTAGCCTCAGCCATTCTTCTTCCACCGCCGCCACCGCCGGTTTTTGGTGCACCTGCGCCTCTCTTGCCTTTTTGTTCAAAACCCCAATAGTTTCTATTAAATCCTGTCTCAATATTGAAACTTAAATTTCTGATGACATTATCTTCTGCATCTTTAATTTGTACTTTTGCCTTTTTCACAGTATCCGTTGAGTAAATAGTAATCGGCATACCTGTTGGTTTATTCGGCGCATCCCACATACCCCAAGTACTCCACTCATAAGGAGAGTTTTTAATAGACAAATTAATAGCTGCAGGAGGAACACTCATAAAGAATTTAGCAGATTGTTCTTTTGCTAATTTTCTTAAAGGTCTGATATCATCTAAAACCCATAAGCTTCTACCAAATGTAGCTATAGCTAAATCTGCTTCTCTTTCCTGAATAGCAAAGTCATAAGTTGATACAGCAGGATAACCATTTTTCCATTGTTGGAAATTTGCTCCATTGTCAATACTTACATACATGCCTTGTTCTGTTCCAACAAAAATTAAATTAGGTTCAGCAGGATCTTGCAATACTGTCAGTGCATATCCGGTTACCTTTTTTTCATCGACCATTCTTGACCAAGTCTTGCCTGCATCAGAAGATCTAAAAATATAAGGCGCAAAATCACCATTTCTATAATTGTTCACTACAACAAAAACTTCATTAGCATTGAATGCAGAAGTTCTGATTTGAGGGATCCAAGCCCCTTTAGGCAAACCTGTAATATTTGCTGTTAAATCTGTCCAGCTAGCTCCACCATTTGAAGTCATTTGTACTTTACCATCATCCGTACCAATATAGATTAATCCTTTTTGAACCGAACTTGGTGCAATACAAATAATCGTACAATGATTTTCGGCCCCAGTAATGTCAATACTTAAACCACCATTATCTCTTTGGTCAATTTTTGCACTATCATTAGTCGTTAAGTCTTGAGAAATAATTTCCCAAGCAGCTCCTTTATTTGTACTCTTATGTAAAAATTGAGAACCAAAATAAATTGTTTTTTTATCAAATGGATCTTGCGCAATAGCCGCATTCCAGTTAAAACGTAATAAAGTTTTTGCATCAGGAGCTGGCGGCTTAATATAAGAAGACTGACCTGTTACAGTATTGTATCTTCCCACATTACCACCTTGACTCATTGCATACACCCAAGTTGCGTCTTCTGGATCTGGCATCACATCGAATCCATCTCCACCCCATAAATTATCCCAATCAAAATTTCGGATACCGCCTTGAACAGTTGTGTAAGCTGGACCTCTCCAAGAACCATTATCCTGCATGCCACCCATTACATGGTATGGAATTTCGTTGTCTACATTAATATGATAAAACTGCCCTACTGGGATTTTTTCGTCAAACATCCATGTTTTTCCACCATCTCTAGTGATACCAATACCTCCATCATTACCATCAATAATTAATTTATTATCGGTAGGATGAATCCAGAATGCATGGTGATCTGGATGAATACCGCTGTAAGGAATAATGGTTTCAAAATTCTTACCTCCATCAATACTTTTCTGCACAGTTTGGCTGATATACCATAAAGTATTTTCATTCAAAGGATCGCTAATGATATCTTGAAAATAGAAAGGGCGATTGTCTACAATAGATTTTTGACCATTCACTAGTTTCCAAGAATAACCACCGTCATCACTCTTATATAAACCACTTTTCTTAGATTCTACCAATGCGTACACTACATTTGGATTTGACTTACTAATCGTAATTCCTACGCGACCAAGATCACCATCAGGCAACCCATTTTCTTTTCCTAATTTGATGAAATTTTTACCACCATCAATGGTCATGTATAAACCACTTCCTTTACCACCACTTTCTAAATGATATGGATTACGGTAATGATGCCACATGGCAACAAATAATTTATTTGGATTAGATGGGTCCATAATCATATCACCAGGACCTGAAGTGTCATTGGTAAATAAGATTTGATTCCAAGTGTCTCCGCCATCTGTTGTTTTATAGACACCCCTGTGTTTGCTTTGTCCATAAGGATTTCCAATAGCACCCGCATACACGGTATTTGGATTAGCAGGATCAATAATAACTCTATGAATATTTCTAGTTTGTTCTAAACCCATTCGTTTCCATGTTCTTCCCGCATCCATAGTTTTATAGATGCCTTCACCGATGCTGATAGAGTTTCTTGGATTACCTTCTCCTGTACCAACCCACACTATACTTGGATTAGATTGTTGAATAGCTAAAGCGCCTATATTTAAAATAGGTTGCTCGTCAAAAACGGGTGTCCAACTTACACCACTATTATTTGTTTTCCATACACCACCTGATGCCGCACCAATCCAAATATTATTTGGGTTAGCTACTTCTGCATCAATAGTAGTAATACGACCACTCATGCTTGCTGGTCCAATATTCCTTGGCTTCCAGTTTTTAAATACTTTATTGATGTCTACTTTTTCAGTAGTGGCTACTGGAGCAGTAGCAGCTTTTTTTGATTTTTGGGCGTTCGCTTGGCTTATTGTCAAAACAGAAGCCAGTATCATAGCACCTAGAATTTGTACACGCATATGAGCTTATTTACTTATTAATTTTAGCATTAATGAAGTTCTAAGCTATTGCATTTTGCCCAAAAAATCAACAAAAAAGGGATGGGCGCAATCTATAGTTTTTCAATGATTCCCGCAACGCCCTGACCACCCCCAACACAAGCTGTAACAATCCCATAGCGCTTATTTAAACGCTCTAAGTCGTTGATTATCTGTACCGTTAACTTTGAACCAGTACAGCCAAGGGGATGCCCTAGCGCAATCGCACCTCCATTGATATTCACTTTATCTTGTGCTAAACCTAAACTGCGGATAACTGCTAAAGACTGGGAAGCGAAAGCTTCATTTAATTCAAATAAATCAATTTGATCTAAGCTCATCCCTGCTTGTTTTAATACTTTTGGCACCGCTTCAATGGGCCCTATCCCCATAATTCTTGGGTGTACGCCTGCCACTGCGCAATTCACCAATCTTCCAATTGGCTTAAGTCCTAAAGATTGCATCAAACGCTCACTCATGACTACCACAAAACTTGCACCATCACTTGTTTGAGAGGAGTTACCAGCTGTGACTGATCCTTTTAAAGCAAAAGCTGGCTTTAATTTAGCCAATGCCTCTATAGTGGTATCTGCACGTACCCCTTCGTCCGTATCAACTGTGTAATTTCTAGTTGCTTTCTTGTTGTTTTCGTTGATATAGGTCTCAGTGATCTCGATTGGTAAAATCCCTTTCTTGAAATAGCCATTGTCAATGGCATTTTTTGCTTTTTGATGTGAAGCCAATGCAAATGCATCTTGGTCTTCTCGGCTAACATTGTATTCATTGGCTACCGCTTCCGCAGTTAACCCCATCGATAAATAATAATCTGGTTCGTCTTTTGCGATGGAATAAGCTGGGACAGTTTTCCATCCTGCTGTGGGTACCATTGACATGGATTCAGTTCCACCAGCTATGATACAATCCGCCATACCTGTTCTAATTTTAGCAGTTGCCATAGCGATGCTCTCTAATCCACTTGCGCAATATCGATTGATCGTGATTCCTGGCACTTCTATTCCCAAAGCTTTTGCAGCAATGATTCTTCCAAATTGCAAACCCTGCTCTGCTTCAGGAACTGCATTACCCACAATTACATCATCGATTAATTTGTATTCCAAAGCTGGCAAGGATTTCATTAAGCCCTGAATTAACTCAATGGCTAATTCATCGGAGCGCATAAAACGAAAGCCTCCTTTTTTACTTTTAGTCACTGCAGTTCTATAACCCGCTACGATATACGCTTCTTGCATAAAATAATCTTTAATTGACCCCATAAATGTAGTCAATTTTATAAACAGTTGTTTATGCAACTAAATATTTCATTGTAAATTTGATCTATGATCTACCCATTTATCAGAAATTCCTTGTTTTTACTACCTCCCGAAACTGCACATGCTGTATCTATGCGAGGACTAGACATGCTTGCAGCTGTTCCATTTTTAAATCACTGGGTGAGTAACCAGTTCAAAGTGCAGGATCCAAGCTTAGCTAAAACTGTTTTTGGTTTGCACTTTCCCAATCCAGTGGGATTAGGAGCAGGTTTTGATAAAAACGCAGCACATTTAGATGCCTTAGAAATGCTAGGATTTGGCTTTGTCGAAATTGGCACAGTGACTCCCAAACCACAAGCAGGCAATGTAGCACCTAGACTTTTTAGAATTCCTGATCAGAAAGCTTTAATTAATCGAATGGGATTTAACAATGAAGGCCTTGAGGCGATTGCAAAAAGATTAAAAGAAAGAAAAGCGAGCACTAAATCCAAATTAATTATCGGAGGTAATATTGGAAAAAATAAAGTGACCGAAAATCAAGATGCATGGAGAGATTATTGCACCAATTTTACTGGGTTAGAAGAAGTAGTAGATTACTTTGTGGTGAATGTAAGTTCACCTAACACACCGGGCTTGCGTGAGTTACAAGAAAAAGAAGCGTTAAGAAAAATATTTTCTGAATTACAAAATAGTAATAAAAACAATAAGCCCATCTTATTAAAAATTGCACCTGATTTAGAAACAAGTGCTTTAGACGATATCATTGCTTTAACATCAGAAGTAAGAATAGATGGATTGGTTTCAAGCAATACCACATTAGATCGTAGCCTTTTGAATCCAATGAATACAGAACGCGCTAAAATCATTGGACCAGGTGGATTGAGCGGTCAACCTTTGTTAGCTAAATCAAATGAAGTATTAACTTACCTACACAAAGGCATTGGAGATAAACTTCCAATTATTGCTAGTGGTGGTATATTCAAACCAGAAGATGCTAAAGCAAAAATGGATGCAGGTGCGAGTTTGGTGCAAGTTTGGACTGGTTTTATTTATGAAGGCCCTGCCATTGTAAAAAATATTTTACAGGGACTAAGCAAATAAAATTTAGTTTATTATTTATCCCAATGCTCCAAAATAACTACTTAGCAATTATAAGCTTACTCTGAAGCTGCCAAAAATCCCAAAGGAAGAAGGAGTGGCAGTCTGCAATTGCGTGTCTGTTAAACGCCACACAAAATCGATTCTAAAAAACTTAGCTATATTCTCAATGCCCGTTCCTACCTCGGCATAAGGCTTAGACTTTAAAGTATTAAAAGGATTTGACCCAATAAAATTCATTTTTTGATTTGCTTCAGACAATCCTCCAACAACCGCCTTGGCACTCCAAAACTGTCTCCACTTTGTTTTCTTAAGTAAGGGTAAAAATTTAAGCATGCCTTTCCCAATCTTATGTTCAATATTAATGCCAATAAACTCATCACTTATAAATTCATACCGCTGCATCAAATTAAATGCATACTTGTTATAATAACTCATCTCATTACCTGGCATAATATCTAAAAATGGATAACTTGTTTTGCCCCATGTTTTGCCAGCGAATACACTATAGTAAATATTCCCAAATGGAGTGATGGGTAAATAATCATTCATACTAAAATTAAGTTTTTGAAAGCTATTTGGAGTACCGAGTGCTCCTTCAATAGCTTTTGTATACTTCATGTCCACCACTGGATATAAACTACCAAAACCAAAGCGTGTGAAATTACTTTCTAAATAACGCTCTTGATACGCAAATCTTAATCCCACACTTGCTTCCACCGCATGCATCCAATTGCCACCTCCAATATTGGTATTGTAGATCCTAGGTAAATTCAATAGTGGATCATATTGTTTCTCCGCTAAACCCCATGTCAATTGGAACCCTTTATTATTTTCATGAAAGAATTCAACTTTCTTTTGTGTGAATTGTAAAAACTTAAAAGGGATATTGGGTCTTCTTAAAATAGTTCCAAACAAATTATCATTATTAATTTGATCAAAATATTCTTGACCAAATTCCAAGTCAGAATGATACTCCGCCTTAATATAACTTAAAGGGCTTTGTTTGAACTGATACATTGCCCCCAACTCCCCTTTTGCTTTCTGATCTCTAAATCCATATGCCCCGTATCCATAAAAATTCCAATGTTTACTAAAGCCTTTATTAGTAGCAATATCTGCTCTTAATCTTAAGCCCTCCCATCTGTCTGAACTAATCACATTGAACCATGGCCCTAGTGTAAAATTCCCTACTTCTTTAATGCCCTTCACTAAAAATTCTGCTGATTGCTTATAGAATAAAAATGTTTTGTTTTTATTCAAAGTATCAAGTAAGGTATAAACAGCTTGCTCTGTTTTAGCGAGAGGCTCATGACGAAGTGCTTGCCAGTCGGCTTCATTATTGTTATTGCTATTTGGCAAAAGACGTATTTCTGGATTTTTTACAGTGCTATTTAAAATTGAATCAACTGAATAGTCATTTATTTTAACCGACTTGTACGTGGTTGTCTTACGTCCCTTAATACCAAGTTTATCCTTCCCCCCCGGTGTAAAATCTGCTACAAAACGGTCTTTAGCCAAGAACCAAACAGAATCATTGACTAATTTAAATTCCTGGATCAACGAGAGCGACTCCAAGAAATTAATATCTGCAAAAGTGGATGGCCTTAAGGTGATTTTTTGGATGGCAAAACTAGTATCATGCACCCAACAATCCCCTTCAAAAGTTAACTCATTCGCTCTTTTAGGTTGAAATAATAAATGCACCAATCTTTTGCCATTTAAATAAGCAGTATCAGCTAACTTGAATTTATAATAGTTGTCAGCGTTCGTATTGAATGGACTAATAAATTCTCTATTAAATACAGGAATGACATTCTTATATACATTGATATTCTGGTAAGTACCCCCTAATTCTTTGATTAAGGTTTCGTTTTCAATTCCATTCGTTCTGGTATATTTAATTTCCTCTAATATTTTATTTGGCGAGGATTGATAGTAATAATCAGAAATGGTTTCAGTAATGTAAATAGGCAAAAAAGACTGATGGGTTTCTGTCGTATCTATGTAATCGAAAACAAAGTCAAGCGGCTTAACTAAACTATTCTTAGCTAATTTGTCTTTTCGAACATTAATCAAATCTACTTCTAACTTATTATATAATTCATAACTGTAATTATGTTTAAAAGCGGCATTGTTGAATTCCTTTTTAGACATGATTTTTTTCCAAAACCATAAAGAACGATTGTATTTTGATTTCACCACTGCTTCTTGTTTTGCAGCTTGTACAAATAAGTGAATAATACCTAGCTCTTCCTGAATCAATTTTGATAAAGGGATTTGCAAACTCAGATACCCAACACTTTGCAAAATCAACGTGTCTTTTTGGCCAAATGGAGAATAAGGAATGGAGAAATTTCCTGCAGAATCTGTCAATACACCTCTTTTTGCTAAAGCATAGGAAACGCCAGCAAAAGGAATTGGTTCTTCGCTTTGGTGATCGGCCAATTTGCCTTTCAGGACAGTTAACACTGTATTCTGGGCCTGCAAATCGAAACCCAACCCTAGAAAAAATATAACCAAAACCAATCCACTATAAAATGAAGAAACCCAACCTAACTTATTCATTCCGCAAAGATAACACCTATTTATTTTTTTAATGTATTAAAAGTCACCTAGGATACAAATTGACTTTACCTTTGTGTAAAATAGATCCCATGTTGCAGATTCATTCTTTTTGCTTTAATGCTTTTCAAGAGAATACCTATATCCTATACAACGAGCAAAAAGAGGCAATTATCGTTGACCCGGGTTGTTATTTAAAACACGAGGAAGCCCAATTAGCCAACTTTATTACGGAAAACAATTTGACACCCAAATTGCTGCTGAATACACATTGTCATTTAGACCATGTATTTGGCAACAATTTTATAAGTGAGCTATACGGATTAACTGCATTATTCCACCAAAAAGAACAGGCAGTGATAGATCGATTGCCAGAGGGTGGCGCAAGATGGGGCGTCCCTACAGAAGCTTATAAAGGTAAAGTTCAATACATCCAGCAAGATGAACTAATCCATTTTGGGAACGATACTTTTAAAGTATTAGAAACACCAGGCCACTCTCCGGGAAGTGTTTGTTTCTATCATGAAGCACAGGGAATATTACTTGGTGGCGACTTGATTTTTAAAGATGGTGTAGGCAGGACCGACTTGCCGGGGAGCAATCCTTTGGATTTAATCAAAAGTATACAAAAACAAATCCTACCATTACCAGATAATATAACCATCTACTCGGGTCATGGGCCAGCAACTACATGGGGCAGAGAGAAAAAAGCAAACCCGTACATTTTACACTTGCTTAAAGGATTAGCTTAGTATTTTAGTTAACAATTTGATAATACAAGCCTATTCCTATGTTATGGTATTTAAGCGGTATTTTTGAAAGTGAAAACAATGGAAACAAATCCGATCAAAATATTAATTGCCGACGACGAGCCAGACATCGTAGAAATTATTAGCTTTCATTTAAATAAAGCTGGATACGAAGTAGCCACAGCTAGAGATGGAAGTGAAGCTATTGAAAAAGCTAAAGTTTTTAATCCTGACTGTATTGTTTTAGACGTAATGATGCCAAAGCGAAATGGATTTGAAGTATGTGAATATTTAAGAAGCAATAGACAATTCGACAAAACTTTAATCGTACTACTGACCGCTCTTAATGATGAGGCCTCTCATATCAAAGGATTAGAATTAGGAGGTGATGATTTTATCAATAAGCCTATTAGCCCTAAAGTTTTAATAAGTAGAATAAGTGCATTGTTCAGAAGAATACAGCCTGCAACTACTGAATCTAAAACTTTACAAATTAAAGACCTAGTCATTGATGCAGAGCAATACAAGACTATTTTAAATGGAGTAGTGCACGTATTGGCTAAAAAAGAATTTGAACTACTCTACTTATTAGCTGCTCAACCTGGTCGTGTATTTTTAAGGAACGAGATTCTTTCGCAAGTTTGGGGTAATGATGTGATAGTAGGTGATAGAACTATTGATGTACATATCCGAAAAATTCGTGTGAAGCTAGGCATTGACTGCATTACGACAGTAAAGGGCGTTGGTTATAAATTTGACTACTAATTTCGCAGCTGGGCGCTATGAATCAAAACATAGTATGTATATAAAGAGAATTAGATACCTTTATATACGTTTAACAGCACTGGACTCACTATGTTTAAAGAAAAAAATCTCTCCCCTAAACAATTAGCACTTTTAACCGCATTGCTGCTTTCTGGCTTAATTGCATTGAGTGTATTTGTCTTAATACCTGATTGGAAGCTACTTTCTGCTTATTTTATCGCTTGTTTTATCATCATCTACTTATTAGTCTACCAAATACTAGAATTTTTTATTTATCGAAAAATTAAGCTAATCTATAAACTCATTTCTTACACCAAGGCGAGTAAAAGAGAAGAGGCTTATCAAAAATATATTTTACCTAAAAAAGGTATCGATGACGTTCGTGTTGATGTAGAAAATTGGGCTGCTCAAAAAGTTGACGAGATACAAAAACTACAATCGAATGAGCAGTTTAGAAAAGAATTTCTTCAGAACTTATCACATGAAATAAAGACCCCGATTTTTGCTATTCAAGGTTATTTAGAATTATTAGCTGACGGCGTACAAGATGACCCTATATTAAGTAAGAAATTTATTACTCAAGCAGAGGCGAATGTGCAACGCTTAGTTGGCTTATTGAATGACGTTGATGTGATTACTAATTTAGAGATTAACAAGGAGCCAATCATTAAACAACATTTTGTGATTCAAGATATTATCACAGAAGTGGTTCAAAATTTGAGTGTTAAGTGGCTGAAAAAAAATATCCAATTTCAATTTAAAAAAGGAAGCGAATTGCCTATTGAGGTTTTTGCAGATAAAAATAAAATTTATCAGGTCTTGGTCAATATCTTTTCGAACGCAGTAAAGTATGGTAAAATAGACGGACAAATTACAGCAAGTGTCTACCATCTTGAAGATAAAAAAATATTGATTGAGATTAGCGACAACGGCATAGGTATTGACGAAGCGCATATCCCTAGAATTTTTGAACGTTTTTACAGAACAGATGATGCAAGAAGCAGAGAAGTTGGCGGAACGGGACTTGGCTTAGCCATCTGCAAACATATTATTGAGGCACATGGAGAAACCATTCACTTAAGAAGCCAGTTAAATGTAGGCACAACTGTTGGCTTTACATTGCCACAATAGATTCCTCTATATTTTAGACAATAATTTCGTTTCTTTGTATTCTAAATTTTTTTAATGCAAACTATTTTAGTTACTGGAGGTTGTGGTTTTATTGGCGCGCACACTATTGTGGATTTAATTGAAAATGGATTCGATGTTATTTCTGTTGATAATTTATCAAGGGCATCCGACCAATCCTTACTAGGTATTGAAAAAATAACAGGAAAAAAAATAACCAACTACAAAGTAGACTTAACAGATAAGGCAGCCACAGAAGCCGTATTTGTTGCGAACCCTAGCATCGTAGGTATCATTCATTTTGCGGCTTACAAGGCAGTGGGCGAATCGGTTGAAAAGCCTTTAGATTACTACGAGAATAATATCAGTTCCTTGGTGCATTTACTACAAATGGCTGTTAAATATAATGCGCCTCATTTTATCTTTTCTTCTTCTTGCACAGTATATGGGAATCCCGAAACCATTCCTGTAACAGAATCAACTCCTTTGCAAACTGCTGCATCTCCCTATGGCGCAACTAAGCAAATGGGAGAAATCATTGTGAAGGACGCTGCATTTGCACATCCTCTATCTACTATTTTGCTTAGGTACTTTAATCCAGTAGGCGCACATCCTTCTACCGCTATTGGAGAATTACCAATTGGTCGTCCTCAAAATTTAGTGCCAGCGATTACGCAGACTGCCATTGGTAAATTACCAAAGATGCAAGTACATGGTGCCGATTACGATACGCGTGACGGAAGTTGTATCAGAGATTATATTCATGTTTGCGATATTGCACATGCGCATACATTAGCGATTCAATATTCAATAAAAAACAACCAACCTAACAGTTGCGAAATATTTAATCTTGGAACAGGAAACGGCATCACCGTATTGGAAGCCATACATGCTTTTGAAAAAGTGAGTGGTGTAAAATTAAATTATGAAATTGGCCCACGTAGAGCAGGAGACATCGTTTCAATTTATGCCAACAATGACCATGCAGTTAAACAACTAGGTTGGAACTGCAAATATGGTTTGGAAGATATGATGCGTACCGCTTGGGAATGGGAGCAAAGCTTAGTTTTGCACTAACATTTTTTCTGCGTTTTCTGCCATTTGTAATGCTTCAATGAATTCGTCAATCTCACCATTGATTACTGCATCCAAATTATAAGAAGTTACATTCACACGGTGGTCTGTAACCCTTCCCTGTGGCCAGTTATAGGTTCTAATCTTCGCACTTCTATCTCCAGTGCTTACCAATGTTTTACGATGTCTTGAAATCT
>CAZAOF010000012.1:0-23768 GCA_964486665.1 uncultured Sediminibacterium sp. | reverse complement strand
ACATTCTCTTATAAAGGATTTGACATGTCTGTGTTCTTTAATGGCGTGTTAGGTAATGAGAATAACATTTATGGTATGGGTCGTTACTCTTCTGCAAGTATGCGTTATGAAGATAATCAGACTTACGATCAAATGGCTCGTTGGCAGAAGCCTGGCGATATCACCAATGTTCCACAAGCAAGATTGTTTTACAACAATGGTGCACAAATTAGTAGCCGTTACATCGTTGATGGTTCTTATATCCGTTTAAGAACAGCATCAATTGGATATACTTTTGATTCGAAGAAATTAAACAAGTTCAAACTTGAAAAATTAAGAGTGTACGTATCAGGACAGAATTTATTAACCTTTACAAAATATCCTTATTGGGATCCAGAAGTTAATGCTGATGATTTTGATTCTAATATTGCAAAAGGTAATGACTTCTACACGTCGCCACAACCAAGAACAATCTTGTTTGGCGTAAACATTAATTTCTAATTAGTTAATCATGAATTTTATGAAAATATATAATAAAACAATAAACAAATACTTAGCTGCTATTTTGTTTACGAGCGTACTTGCTACGGCTTGCGAAAAGCGATTGGATGTATTCCCGTACCAAAGTATCTCAGATGACAAAGCTTTGTTATCTGAAGGCGATGTTAAAGTAACACTAGTTGGCGCATACGATGGAGCACAAGCGGTTACTGTGTATGGTGGAGACATCATGGTGATGAATGAATTAATTGGTAATGGCGAGAATATCAATTTCACTGGAACTTTCGCGGGCTTATCTGATGCCTATAAAGCACAGATGAATGCGAATAATTCCAATGCATTGGGTACTTGGTCTGCTTCTTATAGCGCGATTAATCGTGTAAACAATGTACTGTCTGCTGTTGATAAAGTAACCTCTTCTACAGCAAATAAAAATTCAATAGAAGGGCAGGCTTTATTTTTAAGAGGGTCTATCTATTTTGAATTAGTTAGATTATATGCAAAGGCTGTTGGTGATGGCGATTACGCTACAAACCCTGGTGTGCCATTGGTATTGACACCAACGGGTAATGTAACTGATGCTGACTATAAAGCTAGAGCAACAGTGAAAGCCGTATATGATCAAGTGATTGCTGATTTAGTAAAAGCTGAATCTTTATTGCCTTCTTCAAATGGGGTTTATGCAACTAAATGGTCTGCTGCAGCTCAGTTGTCAAGAGTATATCTAGCTTTGAAAAACTATACAGAAGCGGGTGCTGCTGCTAACCGTGTGATTACAGGTAGCGGTAAAACTTTAGCTACAGAAGTGGGTAAAAACTGGTTTACATTCATCAATAACGGTGGAACAACTCCAGGTGAATATTTATTTTCAATGAAAGTAACTGCACAAGATGGTGTGAATGCTTTGAATACTTATTTCGGAAGAACCATTAGTACGATTGCAGGAACTGCAGGAAGAAGTGATTGTAAAATCAGACCAGCGCATATTGCTCAATACGAAGATGGCGATGTTAGAAAAACCTATTTCGAATTATCTGGAGGTAACTATTATACTAAGAAGCATTTAGATCGTTTTGGAGATGTACCTGTTATTCGTTTGTCTGAATTGTATTTAACTCGAGCAGAGGCAAATCAAAGAAACAATACATCTGTTGGTGCAAGCCCATTGAGTGACGTGAATGCTATTCGCACTAGAGCTGGATTACCTGCTTTATCTGCAGTAACTTTAGCTGACATTCTTAAAGAAAGAAGATTAGAATTAGCATTCGAAGGACAATTCTTACCTGATGCTAAGAGAACACAAACTGCTGTAGGCACATTGGCTTGGAATTCTCCAAAGTTAATCCTACCTATTCCACAAAGAGAGATCGATGTGAACAAGCAATTGGTTCAAAACGAAGGATATTAATCCAAAAAGGATGACATAAAAAAAGACCCCGAATTTTCGGGGTCTTTTTTTATGCTTAAAACATTTTCAATTGTAAAGGTCTATTTAAAACCATCATAAACTTTAACTAGCTTATAATTTAATCTCTTCCATTTGCTCGTCTAAAAATCTATATTCTACAAGATGACTTGTATTAGATGCTTGAGATTGTAATTTTAATTTGTACTTCTTTCTCCAACGTTTAATGATACTAGTAAAGATACCCTTGGTTAAATGTGAGTGGATGATAGGGTGCACTAGTAAGGTCAATTTTTTATGACCATGTGTGGCCAAGTAGGCTAGTTTTTTCTCCATTTCGTCTTCTAGTAACAAAGTGGCTGTGATTTTACCTGTGCCTGAACAAGCTGGACAATCTTCAGAGGTATTGATATTCACCTCTGGTCGTATTCTTTGTCTGGTAGCTTGTAAAAGTCCAAATTTTGAAATAGGCAAGATGGAATGTCTTGCCCTATCGGTTTTCATAAAACCTTCTAAAGCTTCCTGCACTTTTTTCTTATGTTCAGGCAGTTTCATGTCAATGAAATCAATGACAATAATCCCGCCAATATCTCTTAGTCTTAATTGCCTTGCGATCTCCTCTGCGGCTTCCAAATTAGTCTGTAAGGCATTTTCCTCTTGATTGTTCCCAACGCTCTTAAAACCGCTATTAACGTCCACTACATGGAGTGCTTCTGTGTGCTCAATGATTAAGTATGCGCCACTATTTAAGTTGATAGTTTTGCCAAATGAGGACTTCACTTGCTTCGTGATGCCGTATTGATCAAAAATGCCAATGTCTCCATTATGTAAACTAATAATGTTTGCTTTATGCGGTGCAATTCTTTGAAGATAGCTGAGAGTGATATCAAATACCTTTTTATCATTCACCACAATCTTATTAAAATCCTCATTTAAAAGATCTCTTAGAATACTGGTAGTTTTGCTTTCCTCATTCATGATACGTGTTGGAGGAACTGCACCTTTTAAATTGGACTGAATACTCTTCCAATTCGCTTCTAAAGTAAGTAAGTCTTCATGTAGCTCTGCTGTTGTCTTTCCTTCTGCAGCTGTTCTTACAATCACACCAAAGTTTTTAGGACGAATAGACTCCATCATTTTTTGAAGACGTTTGCGTTCTTCGGAAGAATGAATCTTCTTGGATACTGCCACTATCTCATTGAAAGGAGTAAGTACCACAAACCTTCCAGCTAGTGAAATTTCACAAGTCAATCTTGGTCCTTTAGCTGCAATAGGTTCTTTTAGAATTTGAACTAAAATATTCGGCTTGCCATGTAAGACTTCGCTTATTTTACCAGTTTTTACAATTTCTGGAGCAGACTCGAATTTTGAAAAATCAAATTGATTGTTTTGGTCGTTCATCGCATCGTGCGTGAACTTAATAATTGATTTCACATAAGGGCTTAAGTCTGTGTAGTGAAGGAAGGCATCTTTTTCGAAACCTACGTCCACAAAAGCAGCATTAAGACCTGGGATAATCTTTTTCACTTTACCGAGGTATAAATCACCTACTGCGAAGCGGGCGTCTATCTTTTCGTTGTGAATTTCTACTAATTTCTTATCTTCTAACAGGGCAATTTCAACCCCATCAGGAGAACTATTAATAATTAAATCTTTGTTCACGAATAGCAACTTTTAATACAACATATAACTCGCCTAATAGCGTGAGAATGCTTTATGTTTTTTGAATACACGACCACTTTACAAAGGAAGGTAAAAGGTAAAGTAAAGTTGCTTGGTAGAATAGTGGCGTGCAATGGAAAAGAATACAAGCATTTTTCATTAGAAAAATGCTTGTATTAGGAGAGAACTATTTGTTCTTCTTCTTATGACGGTTTTTTCTTAAACGTTTTTTTCTTTTGTGCGTCGCAATTTTATGACGTTTTCTTTTTTTACCACAAGGCATGTTCGATTCTTTTTCTGTTATAAAATGTTATTTCTTTAATTCTTGTATTCTCTTGGAGATAGCTGCTTTAGCTTCTGGAACAGTAACGTTATTGCTAACTTTAGTATACCATTCAATTGCTAAGTTTTTTTGGTCGGTCAATTCGTAACACTCTGCCAAATGAAGCATTGCTTCAATATGATCTGGCTTAAGTTTCAAGACATTCAACAAGCGTTCTATTGCTTTATCGTATTGTCCTGATTTTTTTCCGCCTAATGCAAGAATAATCTGACCATAAGTATTGTTTGGATCTTTATCCACTATTTCTTTGATCATGCTTATGCCTTGCATAGGATTGTCTGACAGGTTACCAAACAAATAACAAGCGCCAAGGTTAATTTTAGCGGAGTCATTTTTTGGATTGATTACCAATGCTTTCTCTAAAAGAACTTTTGCATTTCCTGCGATCCATGGTTGAAGCGCTGGAGGTGCATCCGGCGTTAATAGATTATCTACCAACAGCTGGGCTGCAAAAGTGAGGCTTTTTTCAGAATTTTCCAACAAAGCGGCACTGTAAGTGAAATATAAATAAGGAGCTAGTTTTTGAGCCGAATCTGCCCAAAATTTGGATAAGGCGTTTATAGATCTCAAACTATCCTTAGCATTAGGTGCTTTCTTTAATTGATTTTCAATTGAAATCAATGCTATTTTCTGACTTTCTGTTAGGCTTAATTTAGCCGTATTTAAAATCGATTCTGTAGTAACAGACTCATTTTCAGTTGATTGCGTAGTATTAGACCCGATAGATGCGGGGAATCTAGGAGTAAAAAAGTAGAGCACACTAAATAGAAGTAGCCCTAGTAAAATGATGATTAGCTGTGGTGTTTTCAATGCAAAAAGATTTTTGCAAAGTTAACTACTTACGTTTGCTTTTCACCTCGTTTACAAATTCTTTTGCTGGCTTGAAAGCAGGAATAAAATGTTCAGGAATTTCTACCGCAATATTCTTTTTGATATTTCTACCAATTTTTGCAGCTCTTTTCTTAGTAATAAAGCTACCAAAGCCACGAATATAGATATTCTGGCCATTTGCTAAGCTTTCTTTTACTTCTTTGAACATGGTTTCTAAAGTAACTAAAACGTCCACTTTAGGTATTCCCGTTTTCTCAGAGATTTGATTGATGAGATCAGATTTTCTCATGGAGTTTGGTTTTGGGGTTTTGGTACTAAAAATAAACGAAATTTTAACTTTTTACAACTATATGATGGTTTTTTTTATTCATTTTCAAACTTAATTTAAGGGCCATATATATTTAATAATTAATATATATGAATTAATTTCCTTAGAGTTTCTAATTATTTTATCCATTTACCGCCGTTCTTATCCCATTTTTTGGCAATTTTGCGACTCATGTCTACCTATTTCACTCAACAGCTGCTCATTTGGCATCAAGCATCCAATCATCGCTCTATGCCTTGGAAAGGGGAGAAAGATCCCTATAAAATTTGGCTTAGTGAGGTTATTTTACAACAAACAAGGGTAGAACAGGGCAGAGCTTATTATGAAAAGTTCATTGATCAGTTCCCGACTATTCAGGATTTGGCAAAAGCCAAAGACGAAAAAGTTTTTAAGTTATGGGAAGGACTAGGCTATTATAATAGATGTAGGAACCTTTTGCACACGGCTAGACAAATTGCAAAAGACCAGAAAGGAGTTTTTCCCAATACCTATGACAGTTTGTTGTCCTTAAAAGGGGTCGGCCCTTATACTGCTGCAGCGATCGCCTCTTTTGCATTTAACTTGCCCTATGCTGTAGTAGATGGCAATGTATTTAGAGTTTTGTCTAGATTTTATGGCATAGCAACGCCTATTGATACAAAAGAAGGACTTCAAATTTTTAACGAGTTGGCGGATAAAAACTTAGCTGAAAAGACGCCTGGAACCTACAATCAAGCGATTATGGACTTTGGCGCAACGGTATGCAAGCCAAGCACTCCAGACTGTAGTACATGTAATTTATCGGCTAAATGCGTTGCGTTCAATGTGAATAAAGTGAATCAGTTGCCTGTTAAATTAAAAAGAATTACGAAAAAGAAAAGGCATTTCGATTTTTTCTGTTTTAATTATAATGGTCAGTGGATGATTCAGCAAAGAGGTGAAGGTGATGTTTGGAATGGACTATATCAGTTTTATATATTCGAGTTTGACAGTATACCTGCCTACTCAGAAAATTACGTAGCCGATATCTTATTGCATCAATTTGCTTTAACCAAAAAACATTGGTCTGAACTAGCTGCTACTTCAAAGCCTAAAGTATACAAACAACTTTTAACCCACCAAACAATAGAGGCTCGGTTTATTTGTATTCAATTACATAAAATGCCAAAAATGCTCCAAAATGCTTTGTGGGTAAAGCCTAAGCAATTATCAAAATATGCCTTTCCTAAAATCATTAATGATTTTTTAGTAACTTTCCGCCATGGAAGCCCACTCGAGTAAGTTACTTTTTTTAGCCGCCACCTATTTTGATATTGCAAAAATGCAACAAGATGCAGGCTTAATTTTTTTATTATTTATTTTACTTTTTCTCTCTTTTGCCATTGCGGGTTCTGAAGTAGCTTTTTTTTCTTTGTCTTATAAAGACATCCAAGTGCTTAAAACTAAAAATTATCGACCCCTCAAAAGAATTGTAGATTTATTAGAGGATCCAAAAAAGCTATTGACTTCTATGTTGATTGCAAATAGCTTTATCAATATTTGCATCATTTTAGTATCTAATATTCTTATTGATCATCTTTTCATGTTTGATCAAATTCCTTTGCCAGGTATTGAGTTTTTGGTAAAAGTGATCGCTGTTACTTTGCTGCTTTTATTTTTTGGAGAGATTATGCCAAAAGTGATGGCAACCCAAAATAATATTCGCTTTGCACAAGACTTTGGGGGTATTATTCAGTTGGTTTATTTTTTGTTTTCTAGAATGAGCGGGCTCATGGTAAAATATACCAATATCATTGAGCAAAAGCTTGCGCAAAAAAATACCGGAAATACATATAGCATGGAAGAATTAGACCATGCTATAGAATTGACTGCGTCATCCAATCAGCAGGATAGTGAAAAGAAAATCTTAAAGGGTATTGTAAAATTCGGGAATATCACTGTCCGTCAAATCATGAAAACCAGATTGGATGTCTATGGTGTAGAAGACACGATTACCTATAATGAGCTGCTAGAAAGTGTTAAAGAACATAATTATAGTCGTTTCCCGGTTTATAAGGACGACTTAGATACTATTGTGGGCATCATCCACACCAAAGATTTAATTCCCCATTTATTAGAAGATCCGGCGTACAAATGGCAGCAGTTAGTTCGCCCTGCTTTATTTGTACATGAACAAAAAATGATTGAAGATTTGTTAAAAGAATTTCAGTCTAAGCGCATACACTTTGCTATTGTAGTAGATGAATTTGGTGGAACAAGCGGTATCATCACTTTAGAAGATATTTTAGAAGAAATTGTTGGAGATATTAAAGATGAGTTTGATGAAGAAGAATCAATGATTAAAAAAATTGACGATTTTCATTATGTCATCGAAGGAAAAACTGCCATCATTGATTTTTGTAATTTCATAGACCTTCCTGCTAATTTCTTTGATGCAGTAAAAGGGGAAAGCGATACTGTGGCAGGCCTTATGCTAGAGCTAGCCGGAGAGTTTCCAGCGGTGCAACAAGTGGTTAAATTCAAGCAGTTTAGTTTTACAGCGTTAGCAATACAAAAAAATAGAATTCATAAGGTCCAAGCAATTATTACACCTGCTAATCCAAGCAATCCTGATCATGCATAAGTTGCTTATATTTTGCGCTTCTTCTTGGTTGATTGCTGTTATGGCTTGTAACACGCCATACGCACCTAAGGCTACTGGTTATCCAGCAATTCAATTGCCTCAAAAAACCTACGAACCCAATAAAGTAAATGGGGTGCCTTATACTTTTGAACTGCCATCTTATGCAGTAGTCGACAGAAAAGTGACTTATTTTGGTGTAGATAAGGAAAATGCAGGGTGGATGAATTTGCAATTTCCTGCTATGAATGCAACGGTTTATATCAGTTATAATACGATTCAACAAAATAATTTGGAGGTATTGGTTCGTGATGCATATAACTTTGCCAATAACCATTCTAACAAAGCAAGTTTTATCGAAGACTCTTCGTTCGTAAATCCTCAGGGACTTAAAGGGGTATTTTTTCATTTAGGAGGCGATGTAGCTAGTCCTTATCAGTTTTTCATTACAGATTCAAGTAAGCACTTTTTAAGGGGGGCACTTTATTTTGACACTACCCCCAACGCAGATTCTTTGGCACCTGTTATTGATTTTTTATTTCAAGACTTAAAACACCTTGTTAATACCTTTCAATGGAAATCTTAATCAATAAGTAATACCTTTGTGTTAACCTTTTTAGTATGATTATAATCGACCATGTTTTAGTAAGTGACCAAGTAGTAGAGGAGCAATTTGTTTGTGACTTGAATAAGTGCAAAGGAAGCTGTTGTGAGGATGGGGATGCAGGTGCGCCTTTGGAAAATCAAGAAAAGGAATATGTAAAAGAATTCTACGAGATTGTTAAACCATATATGTCCAAGGAAGGTATTAAAGAAATAGAAACGGTTGGACAATTTTTATATGACAGAGAATTTGGATGGGTCACGCCAACAATCAATGGGGGCATTTGCGCCTATGGTTACAAGGATGATCAAAATATCATTAAGTGCGCTTTTGAACAGGCGTATAACGACGGAAAAATTTCTTGGAAAAAACCAATTAGCTGTCACCTTTTTCCAATAAAAATTCAACAAAGCAAGTCAGACCCTGCGGTTGAATATATGAACTACGAGCCTAGGGAGGATTTGTGTAAAGCTGCTTGTAACTTAGGCGTTAAGCTTAAAGTGCCAGCTTATGTTTTTTTAAAAGAATCAATTATTAGAAAATACGGTACTGAATTTTATGAAGCGCTAGAAGCTTCTGCAAAACATTTAGAGAATAAATAAGCAGCTATGCAAAGTATTTACGCAGATTCATTTGATCTAAAAAGTAGCGAGAAAGCCTTAGACAAGTCTCATAGACAAAAAATAAATTTCAATATTGGCAAATACAATGCTGTTGTACCAAAGGGTAAGATGCAGTTTAGTGATTTAGAAAAAGTAAGATCAATCGCCAAAAATCGAAAATGGGAGGCGGTAGAACATTTGGATTTGTATCTAACACAGTTTGAGGAACAAATCACAAAAAGAGGCGCTAAGGTTTTTTGGGCAGAGGATAGCGAGCAAGCTTTAAATTTCATTGGTGCTATTTGTAAGAAAAAAGAATGCAAGACTTTAGTAAAGAGTAAGAGCATGGTGACAGAAGAGATTCATTTAAACAATTACTTAGAGTCTATCGGGGTGACTTCTGTAGAAACAGACTTAGGAGAATATATCCAACAACTTGACGGGGAAGCGCCTTATCATATTGTAACGCCTGCAATGCATAAAAGCAAAGAAGATGTAGCAAAATTATTTTCAGAAAAGCTTGGAACGGATATTGCATTGACTCCGGAAGAGATGACATTGGTGGCAAGAAAAAATTTACGAGAAAAATATGTTCAAGCAGAGATAGGTGTTACAGGCGCTAATTTTATTTTATCAGATATTGGTGGCATTGCATTAACCGAAAACGAAGGGAATGCAAGACTTTCTGCAGCTTTTCCAAAAACACATATTGTTATTGTGGGTATTGAAAAAGTAATTCCTTCTGTCACAGATTTAGGATTATTTTGGCCTTTATTATCCACTTATGGCACCGGTCAGCAAGTGACTGTATACAATAGTATCATAAGTGGCCCAAGACAAAAAGATGAAACGGATGGTCCAGAGGATATGTATGTAATTTTATTAGACAATGGAAGAACGGACTTATTAGCTAATGCAAAAAGCAGAGAAGCTTTGTATTGTATACGTTGTGGTGCTTGTTTAAATGCTTGTCCTATTTATAAAAATATTGGCGGCCATGCTTATGAAACCACTTATAGTGGTCCAATAGGAAGTGTCATTACGCCACATTTAAGAGGCATGCATGACTATAAACATTTAAGTTTTGCATCTAGCTTATGTGGCAATTGTACTGCAGTATGCCCTGTGAAAATAAATCTGCATGAACTATTGCTAGAAAACAGAAGAGCGTCTGTGGTTGCGGGAGAAAGTAATTTCTCGGAGGGGTTTGCGTGGAAAATATGGAAGCAAGCATCTTTGAACAGAACACTAATGAATCAAGGCAACGCGCCTATTAAAAATTGGGTAGTCAATAAAATCTTTAAAGGTTGGTCTAAGCAAAGAACGGCATTACAGTTTTCAGCTAAAACATTCAATCAACTTTGGAAGGAGCAACACAAAAAATAAAAATAGCCCCATCTACATCCCATCTGCGTCAGACACAGCAGCTACTGGATCTTTCTGGTCTTTTAAACTTTTGTTAACCAAGTAAACTCCTGCAAGCGTGCAAACGGTGCCCACAATATTGTTCCAGGTCATTTGCTCGTTTAATAAAAGTGATCCTACCCAAATGGCGACAATTGGATTAATATAAGCATACAAAGAAGCGATGGATGACTTTAAGTGCTTCATGCTATAGATAAAGGACATGAATGCAAATACGGATCCACCAATTACCATGTAAATAATAACTCCCCAAGATATTGCAGGTATCTGATTCAGGGGTACATAATCTCCACTCACTATTGTTATCATGGCCATGATGAATGCGCTAATTAGCATCTGCCAGCCAATAGAATTATAGGCATTTATTTTAACCTTGGTTCTTGAAATGATAATAGAGCCAATACTCCAGGTGATCATCGCTAGCAAAGAAAGACCCACACCTAAAATATAATTTGCCCCATGTACAGCAAGGCTGTCTTTATAAAAGATAAATCCAATACCGAGTAAGCCTAAGCATAATCCAATTAAAGTTTTGGGCGTGATGATAATTGCTTTGTAGTAATACCTTTCAATTAAAACTACAGATAATGGGTAGAGTGCAGCAATCAAAGCGGCTAGCCCGCTTGTGATAAATTGCAATCCATAGGTTGCAATACCGTTTGAAGAGACGAACATCAGTAGGGACATGCCCAGTAACCATAGAAATTGCTTTTTAGTGGGTAGTCGCTCGCCTTTTATCAAAAAGAATCCAACATATAAGGTTCCTCCCAAGAATTGCCTAATGCTAGCCAGTTCAAATGCAGGCATATGAGATATGCCCATTTTACTTGCGACCCATGTAGTACCCCATACAATACTTGTAACGGCTAATGCGAAGTAGGCTTTATTTTGAGTGGCCATTAGGCAGTATTAGTGTTTGAAATGTCTTAAACCTGTCATCACCATTGCTAAACCATTTGCTTGGCAATAGGCAATACTATCTTTATCTCTAACAGAGCCACCTGGCTGGATAAATGCTTCAATACCTGCTTCTTGAGCAATCTGAACACAATCGTCAAATGGGAAGAAAGCATCTGATGCTAAACTTGCACCTTTTAAATCAAAATTAAATTGTTTGGCTTTTTCAATGGCTTGTCTTAGGGCGTCAATTCTAGAAGTTTGACCACATCCTTTGCCAATAAGCTGTTTGTTTTTTATTAAGGCAATTGCGTTGCTCTTTAAATGTTTACAAATGATATTGCCGAATAGTAAATCAGCTTTTTCAGTTTCACTGCAATGCCTTGCACCAACTTCATCCCATTGCGTGTAATTTCCAGTATCTAATCCTTGTTCTAAGCTGCCATTAAGGATTGATTTTTTTTGAGTTGGATGAAAATGCATGCCAGGTTTAGTTTCTAGCAAAATTCGATTCTTCTTTGTAGTCAAAATAGTCAATGCTGCTTCATCGAATGAAGGTGCAATCAATACTTCAAAGAATATCTCCTGTATTGCTTCTGCTGTCGCCTTGTCTATTTTACCATTCGTAACCAAGACACCTCCAAATGCACTTTCCGGATCGCCAGCCAAAGCTGCTTCCCAACTTGCAAACACCGTTTCTCTTTGCGCCACACCGCATACATTCGTATGCTTGATGATTGCAAAACTAGTTGCTGGTAAATCTTGGATCAATGCGATGGCTGCATCTACATCGACTAAATTATTATAAGATAATTCTTTGCCGTTTAATTGTGTAAACCATGCATCAAGGTTGCCGTGGAAAGTAGCTACCTGATGTGGATTTTCTCCATAACGTAATGTCTTACTAGTAGTAGGATTGAAATAGTTGCTTATTGCTATATCATAATGCATCACTACTTCAAATGCTTTTGCAGCAAATGCTTTTCTTTGATCCAAGCTTGTTTCCCCCTGCTGGTCTATTAATATTTTATTTAATACTGCATAATCATCTTTTGCAGCAAGTACGGTTAAATCTCTAAAGTTTTTAGCTGCAGCTCTGATCATAGATGGTCCACCAATATCAATTTTCTCTATGATTGCTTTTTCTTCTGTTGTTGTTCTTAATGTTTCTTCAAATGGATATAAGTCCACTATGACAAGATCTATCGCAGGTATCTTGAACGCTTCCATTTCTTTTAGATCTTGCGCTTCATACCTTCTGCCTAAAATGCCACCAAATACGGAAGGATGTAATGTTTTAACACGTCCCCCTAAAATGGAAGGGTAGCCTGTCACTGACTCAACCGCTATACAAGGAATCCCTAAATCTTCTAAAAATTTTTGCGTTCCACCAGTCGAATAGATAGTGATTTGCAATTGGTGTAAGGTTTTAGCTAGTGGTGCTAACCCATCCTTGTAAAAAACGGAGATTAAGGCTGATTGTATTTTCTTTTCCATAGGCAAAGTTACAAGCTTCTCCTTTTTTGACCGCTTCAGATTTTCCACAAAATCTCTTAAGTGCTGAATAACTTTATTGAGCTGTATACGCAAGTGCCAGCCAGTAACATGATGAAGTAGATAGGCGTCTTTTTTTTGAGCCAATAAAACACCAAAAAAAGACAGTAATAGTAATAAATAAGACCCATTAAGTGCATTTCATAACTTCGTTCACCCAGCGCAACAAATTGGTACAAAGTCTCAATGCCTTGATTCATCGCCTGTATATATGAGCTGATCCTATTGGCTAGGAATTGATTTAAGCCAAAGAAATTTGGCATTAATATAAATAGTAGAAGTCCATATAAAAGTAAACTGCTCATGGGTACAAATAAAAAATTGCCAATGATAGACAAACTTGAACTAGCATGAAAATAGAATAGTAAAATGGGCAGGGTTGTAAGTTGAGCTGCTATGGAAAGGGCAAGGTTGTTCCAAATAATTTTAAGCAGGGTATTGTCAGTGGGAACGAGTGAGCGGATGTATTTGTAAAAAAAATGAATACCCAAGACGGCTGCATAAGACAATTGAAGACCAATTTGTGATAAAATAGGGCTATGGTAAAACAGCACAATCAAGATGCCAGTTGTAATGGTATTCAACGAAAATAAATTCATTTTGAAAAAACGTCCAATCAAAATAAGGCTAAAAAATAAACTAGCCCTAACGACAGATGGACCAGCATTTGCTATCATAGTATAGGTCCAAACAATTAGTAAGACAATGAATAGCTTTGTCCATCTTGCCCAATTAGCATCAGGCATCCAATAAGTTGCTTTGGTTAATAGTTTAAATAAAATATCTAAGTGCATGCCGCTAATAGCTATAATATGCAAAATGCCCAATTGCTTGTAGGCGGTCTTTAGCGCTTGGTGCATGTCGCTTTTAACCCCAAACAGAAGTGTTTTAGAAAATTGATTAGAGGCGGGAAGAGGGAAAAACAAATCGATCTTGTTAAATAAATATTCCCTACACTGACTTACCCAGCCCTCATTTTGTAAATTAGATAAATAGGCAATAGGATTTGCTTGTTGTGCTAATAAGGCGCCCCAAAATAAGAGTACCAGCGTAGTAGTAATATTTAAAAGTAGTATTTGTTTTTGCAGAAGACTTACAAAGAACAACAAGACAGTAGACCCAGCAATATAAAAAACAATATTGCAGCTAGTTGACATTGGCCAATAGGCATTTGCTAACTTAACAGATATGTAACCAATAAGTAAATAGCTAAAAATAAAAAAAACAGGATTAGCGGCCCTGTTTATCTTTAACTCATTTTGCATCCCCAAGTCTACTAAAAAAAAGGCCTGAGTAAAGTTCGGAAAATACTTATTTCCCTAAAATGAAAATACATAATTTCTTATGCAATTCTGGTTTGTTATTTTTCCAATACTGAATAGTGGCTGTTTTAATATGTTCTGCTGGCCCTGTAAGCTCTAAGCCAATGCATAATTGTGTAGTAGGATGACAGGTTTGTACGATGGCTTCGAAGAGCTGATTATTTCTATAGGGTGTTTCAATAAATAATTGTGCAGCACCTGTAGTGGAAACAATTTGTTCTAAGGCTTGAATTTTCTTTTTTCTATCTGCAGCATCTATTGGCAGATAACCATTAAATGAAAAAGATTGTCCATTAAATCCACTAGCCATTAAGGCTAATAAAATAGACGAGGGTCCCATGTATGGTTTAACTGTAGCTCCAATTTTTTGGGCTGCTGCAACCAGTAGTTGGCCAGGATCGGCGATGCCAGCACATCCGGCTTCAGACACAATACCAATATTTTTACCTGCTTTTAAGAGCTGAACAAAATTGTTTACTTGCGCGTCTTCAACTTGGTGTATGGGAAACCAGACATAGTCGTCAATGACCATTTCTTTCCATATTTTTTTGAAATATCTTCTTGTTGTTTTCTCGTTTTCTACAAAAAAGCCATCACATTGTTTAATCCAAATGGCTACATCTTTAGGTAGGGCTTCCCATCCGTCCTCATGTAATAACATTGGTAATAAAAATACCTTCCCTAATGCTTCCATAATTTATTCGGTGTCTTTGATTTCTTGTGTATTAAGATGCGCTGCTACCAATGCATAAAATGGCGCGGTGATCCATCCGACAATAGGTAATAAGTGTAATAAGTAAAAAACGATGCCATTGCCTATTGGTAATCCTTTATGCTTGCTTACATAAGCAGATGCAATGCTTCTATTTTGTTTTTCTGTCGCTAGTCCAAAATCCATCATTGCAAATCCTAAGAAATAACATTCCATTAGCAAAGTAAATAAGGGAGTGAACCAACCCACTACTGGTAGCGTGCAAACTAATACAATGGGTATTAAATAAACGGTTTGCCAGAGCATATTATTTGCATTGACTGTTACCGATCTCCAAAGTAGTTTCAAATAAGTTGTTCTGTCAAACATAAAAGGAGTGCCTTGTTGAATGGCCACAATGCGCAAATGTAAATAGGCAAATAGGGGTGCAAAAAAAACAAGAAATAAATATTTAAACAGGGCAAAGTAAAAAAGTAATAAAGTAAACCAAAGCCAAAAACTACCCATTGTAATAAAAAACCCCAGCCAATTACTATTTAAACTGTCTATAAAAGATTTCAAACCTGTTTTTAAAATGATTGCCTCAATAACAAAACTTGAAGTTTGGGCAAAATAGTTCATGCCGATAATAAACAAGCTTGTGTAAATGATACCTGGCACAGCCATCCATTTCCACAATTTATGATTTAAGATAAATTGATGTGCAAGAAAATATGCCCTAATAGATAAAATGAGTTCTTTTAACAATGCATCGTATTTGGTATAAAGATACGAACGAAGTCTTATCTATGACTGCATTTTAGTGCCAAATGCAAGATCACCTGCATCGCCTAATCCTGGAACAATATAGCTTTTGTCATTTAAGATGGGGTCAATAGCGGCACACCAAATTGGAATATCAGCTCCTAACTCTTTTTCTACATGCTCAATTCCCTTCTGACTTGCTATCGTTACAACTATGTGTATTTGAGCAGGTGTTTGGGTTTTTTGAATGGCCTGAATTGTTTCTACTAGCGATGCGCCAGTGGCTAACATTGGGTCGCAGAGTATTAAGATTCGATTGTTTAAATCTGGGCAACTTAAATATTCAAGGCTAATTTCGAAACTACCATCTGGGTGGTGTTTGCGGTAAGCCGAAATAAATGCATTATCCGCTTTGTCAAAGTAATTTAACATGCCCTGGTGCAATGGAAGGCCTGCTCTAAGAATAGTAGCTAAGACAGGTTGCTCTACTAATAGTGGCGTAGCAGAAGTGCCCAATGGGGTTTGTATGTCAATGGTTGAAAACTGGAGCGTCTTACTTAATTCATAGGCAGCTACTTCGCCAATGCGTTCTATATTTCTTCTAAAACGCATTCTGTCCTTTTGCACATTAACATCTCTCAACTCGGACACCCAATGATTTAATAAACTATTATTCTTGCTTAAGTCAATGACCATATACTTGTTTTAATTGCTTTTGATGCGTTTTGCCAAAATTAATATAATTTAAACTGCGCTCCATCAAAAAGTCCAAGATCACTCATTTTTATGTTTGGTATCACCAATAATGCCATAAAACTTAAGGTCATAAAAGGAGAGGCGAGCTGGGTGCCTAATGTTTTGGCCATTTTGTCTAGGGCAATATAGTCGTTGGCTACTTGATAAGGGTCATCGGTACTCATTAATCCAGCTACCGGGAGGCCTATCACTTTTGTTTCTTTTTCCCTTACACAACTGATGCCGCCTTGTTCTTGAATAACCAAGTTAATGGCTTCTAAAATGCTTTCATCGTCAACACCCACAGCAATGATATTATGACTATCATGCGCAACAGTAGACGCAATAGCACCCCTTTTAAATCCAAAAGACTGAATCAATCCAATCTTTGGCTTCGCTGCATGATAACGATTATACACAACAACTTTTAATAGATCATTAGTTATATCCGCCTTGATGGCGCCTTCTTCTATACAAGGCTTTGCCCATACTAAATTGGTAATTAACTGTCCATCAATAGCATGAATCACAGGCACCAAATCATCTTTAGCAGGATAGCTAGTTGCGGATAATATTAGGTCCTCCAATTTGAGGGGACTTGCATTAAATTGATTAATGGTCGTTGCTTGTATAGGTGGTATAAATGAAACACCCTCTTTTGCAACAAGTTTGCCATTGATATAAGTTTCAAGTACTTTAAAATTTTGCAGATCCTCGACAATAATAAAATTGGCAGGATCATTTTCTCTAGCCAATCCGGTAGGAAGTTTATAATGTAAAACTGGATTCACACAAGCGGCTCTTAATACATTGAACACATTTAAGCCTTTTGCAACTGCTCTTGCGCACAGTTGATTGATATGTCCATCTAATAAACTATCGGGATGTTTGTCGTCGCTGCAGAGCATTATTTTTTTCGGATGGTCATCTATTAATTCGTGCAAAGCTTCGAAATTTTTTGCTGCACTACCTTCTCGAATCAGAATATGCATGCCAAAGCTTAGTTTATCTACCGCCTCTTCAATGGTAAAACATTCGTGGTCGGTACTAATCCCTGCTTCTATATATTTTTTTGCAAGATCACCCATTAAGCCAGGAGCATGTCCGTCTACTGGTTTCCCTAATTGATGTGCAGCTTTTATTTTTTTCATTACTTCGGCGTCTTGATGGAGTACGCCAGGGAAATTCATCATCTCACTTAAATAATAAATATCAGGAGAAGCTAAGAGTGTTGCGGTAGCTGCACTATCAATAGAAGCCCCTGCCGTTTCAAATTGTGTAGCCGGCACACAACTTGGTGCGCCAAAGAAAAAATGAAATGGCACTTTTTTTCCATTGTCAATCATATACTGTACACCTTCTAATCCGCAGACATTGGCTATTTCATGCGGGTCGCTAATAGTACCTATTGTTCCATGTACCACTGCAAGTCTTGCAAAGGAGCTAGGTACTAACATACTACTTTCTATATGTACATGACTGTCAATAAAACCAGGCAAGATAAATTGACTAGGTGCTTCTGCGCATTCTTTGATAGAAGTGATTACACCATCTACGATATTGACTAATGCAGGGTAGATTCGTTTTTGAAGTATATCAACGTACTGCCCCTTGATGGTTATAGTTGTTTGCATAGATGGAATCATTGTATCGAAATTTATAACCAGTAACTAAGTTTAAAGATAAGCGCTCTATTCTTGTTTTTAAATAACGGATCTGTAAAGTAGTTGTCCGTGTATACTAAAAAGAAATCGCTCATAGGTTTGTAACGGTATTGTAACCTGCTATTGATATTGAAATTATTACTTTGTGTGTTGTATTGTACGAAGGTAGTCCAGAAAAGTTGGGTACTAAAATTATACTCAATTCTTGGAGCAATTAAAATGAGTTTAGTACTACCATAATTGCCAGGTAATTGAATTTGATTCAGTTGAGCATTAAGCCTTACATTAAGATGTGGCTGGCTTCTCCAATTTACCCCAGCGCCTACTCCCTGAACCTGACCATTATAAAATTGACCTAAGGTTAATTCCGTAAACCAGCCGAAAAGTTTTCTCGTATCTGAAGCGTAAGTAAAGCCAAACTGTCCATACTGATATTGTTGTGCTGGAAGCGGCGTGCCGTCTGTGAAACTAGTAGCAAAAAGTAAATTTGTAATATTATTACTAAGCCTTACTCTAAAATTAGAGGAGTTTTTCAAATCGGTCTGAACCTGCAATGTACTCTCCCACTCATTAAAACTATTATCTGGATTAAATACTACATAGTTCTGAACTGTAGTTTCTATCCGGCCAATCTTGCCTTTTGTTGGCATATGATTATAAGAAATTTCAGAAAATAAATGCTTGAATCCTACTCTGATGCTTGTATCTCTAGCTGCATCATAGTTGCTGATTCTTTGTACAAATCCCATATCGGTATAATAGTTTTTCCCCACATTGGCTAAATCCAAAACAAAGCCAAATTTTCTTGAATTATAATTTACACCCGCTTCGATATAATTGTTTAAATCCTTAATGGTTGGTTTGATAGATAAATTATAATTGGCCCAATACCCAAAAGTCCCTGTTGAATTTGAATAATCAAAACTCAGTCCGGCATTACGTCCATATTTATCCAATGGATTCTTTTTTTCTTCTTCAACAGAAATAAAATTTTCTCTGTTTAAAAAATAACCTTTGATCATAGACCTTTTCAATACTCTTTTTTGTAGCGTGAAGGCCGAAAAATTTTCAGGAGCATAATTGTCTTTTCTACCTGTTTGCATATTCATGGCGCCGATTCTTGTGTCTGGCGTTAGATTGCCCGACAATCTTGCACCAAATAAAATGGGTATCTTATTGCCTTCTTTGTCTAAGCCAATGGTTCTCGAGTAAAAAGGTCGGATAGGGGGGATGCCAAAGCCTGCAAATAAATCTGCGTTTTCTAAGAAAAAATTCCTTCTTTCTGGAAGAAAAATACTGTATCGTGTTAAGTTAGTTACTTGATTGTCTACCTCCACCTGTGAAAAATCCGGGTTCACTGTAAGGTCTAAATTTAAAGAAGAGTTGAGTGCTATTTTTGCATCAAAGCCTGCATTTCCTGAAGTACTTGTTTGATTAAGCTCTTGATCACTGGCTGCACTTCCAGTTAAGTATGGAAGGAAGATAATATTATTATTGCTTGCCGGTGGATTCGTCTCCCACTGCATAAGGCCTGTCAGGCCTAAGTCATAAGACTTAAAATTGGGCGATATGGGCGTCCAGGTGCTGTATTCATAATTCTTGGCATCGATTCGAACAAAATTTACCCCCCAGTTTTTATTTTCAGCGTCGTAACGTATAGTCTTAAATGGAATGGCAATTTCTGCAATCCAATAGGATCCATAATCTTTTGTCATAGAGGCCCATTTGCCATCCCAGCTGTAATTAATGCCATCTCCACTTGATCCAGAGAGCTGATCTTCTGATTGCACATTTAGTGCACTTAGTACAAAATAAAAACCGTTTGTTTGTTTATTGGCGGGGTCTAAAATTATACCTATTCCATCATTGCCATCATGGCCAATATCTCTTTTTAAACTTTTGATGATCGCTGTGCCACTGTCATACACTTTGAACCCAAAATAAATATATTTATCATCGAATAAATACTTGACTTCTGTTTGTTTTTTTGGAGCACCAATATCATTTGGAAACTTCTTTTTAAAATCACTTACTGCATCCACGTCATTCCAAGATGCCTCATCCATTATCCCGTCTAATTTTATTGCAATTTTTGTTGGTTTGATTTTTAACTGAAACTTACTTTGATTAGGAGCTACATTTTGAGCATACCCCATTTGTGCAATGGTAACAATAAATAAAAAGGTAAATGTTTTGATCAATAATTGCATGAAGTCATATTAGAAAGTTGAATATCTTACTATTAAACGTAATAAATATAAAGATTGTTACAAGCTGAAAATAAAAGGGTTAAAAGGTATTCGGATGTTAAAGAAATGAATTATTACTCTCTGTCAAGTAAGTCTGGACGTCTTTGCTTTGTTCTTATCAAGGCTTGTTCCGACCTCCAAGCGTCTACTTTCTTTGGATCACCTTGAAGTAATACCGGTGGCACTTCCAATCCTCTAAAGTCTGCTGGTCTTGAAAAGACTGGAGGCGCTAATAAGTTATCCTGAAATGAATCGGTCAATGCAGAGGTCTCGTCGTTTAAAACGCCTGGTATCAGCCTTCCTACAGCATCTACGATGACAGCAGCAGCTAATTCACCTCCACTTAAAACATAATCACCGATAGAGATTTCTTTTGTGACATACAAATCTCTAATTCTTTGATCTATCCCTTTGTAATGACCACAAATGATCAGGATTCTATTTGTTAAGGATAAAGTGTTGGCGTCTTTTTGTTCAAATCTTTTACCATCGGGTGTGACAAAAATAATTTCGTCAAATTTGCCACCCTCTTTTTGCAAATCATCTATTGCATTTGCCAATGGTTCACACATGATGACCATGCCTGCACCTCCTCCGTATTGATAATCGTCTACCTGTCCATGTTTATTGATTGCCCAATTTCTTAATTGATGCAATTTAACTTGCAAGTGTCCACGCTCTTGTGCGCGCTTCATAATACTATGTGCAAATGGACTTTCTAAGAGTTCTGGTAGTACTGTTAAGATTTCAATGGTCATTGGGCAAAGATAATTGAGATTAGTCCAAATATTCGCCTAAATCTCGGCGGTTCTTTTTGGTAGGACGACCAATCTTACTCAAACGTTTTCCGGTTTGGAAAGTCGCCGCTACTTGTCTCACTCTTTCTAGTTCTTCTACGGGTGTAAGGTCCTCGTAGTACTTGATGGCTTCTGCATAGGCAACCCGGCCATCAAGTAATGCGGTAACTTTTAAAACCCAATTTTTATGTTCTGTCCTGGCTTCATAGATATCTCCAATCACTACATTTCTAGAAGCTTTTACATTTTCTCCTTTTAGCTTGACGCGACCTTTTTCAATTGCTTCTGTGGCTAAGCTTCTTGATTTAAAAACACGAATAGACCACAAATATTTGTCGAGTCTTAATTTTTCTTTTTTTACTTCTTCTGTAGCCATGCTTCCTTATTTTTTTTCTGCAAAAAATTGATGGAAATAAGGGATGGTCTCGATTCCTTTATAGAAGTTGACAATGTCATATTTTTCGTTAGGGCTATGTAAATTATCACTGTCCAATCCGAATCCCATGAATACAATTTTCAATCCTAGTTCTTGTTCAAACAAAGAACAGATGGGGATACTTCCACCACCTCTTACTGGAATTGGTTCTTTACCAAATGTAGTAGCAATCGCTTTTGCAGCGCTTTGGTATTCATGAGAATCAATTGGTGTGATATAAGGTTCTCCTCCATGGTGCTCAAATGCTGATACAGTCACATTATCAGGCGCGATGGATTTAAAATAACTTAGCACTTTTTCAGTGATCACTTTTGAAGATTGATTAGGCACCAATCTGCAAGAAATTTTAGCAAATGCTTTTGAAGGTAGAACTGTTTTAGCACCTTCTCCTGTGTATCCCCCCCAAATTCCATTCACTTCTAAGGTAGGTCTGATACCTGTCCTTTCATTAGTACTATATCCTTTTTCTCCCCAAACATTTGCAATACCTAAATCTTGCATAAACTCTTTTTCATCAAATGGAGCTTCTGCCATTTTAGCTCTCTCGGCAGCACTTGATTCAATTACATCATCATAAAATCCAGGTATAGTGATGTGGTTATTTTCATCGTGGCAAGAGGCAATCATTTTTGACAAAATAGTAATAGGGTTGGCTACGGCACCGCCATACACCCCACTGTGTAAGTCTCTGTTTGGTCCAGTTACTTCTATCTCTATATAACTCAATCCTCTTACACCGATATCAATAGAGGGAGTATCCATACTAATCATTGCCGTGTCGCTAATTAAAATAACATCTGCTTTAAGTAATGCTTTATTTGCTTTAACAAAGCTGGCTAAATTAGGACTCCCGATTTCTTCTTCACCTTCAATCACAAATTTAATATTAGTGCATAAGGTATTCGTCTTTGTCATTATTTCCAAAGCTTTTACATGCATATAGAATTGCCCTTTATCGTCACATGCACCTCTTGCAAAAATTTTGCCATCTATAATGGTTGGATCAAATGGGCCGCTATTCCATAATTCTAAAGGATCAGCAGGTTGAACATCATAATGTCCGTAAACCAATACGGTTGGGAAACTAGGGTCTGTAATGATTTCTCCATATACAATTGGATGTCCTTCTGTTTCGTATATCGTGACCACTTTTGCACCTGCTTCGGTTAGTGAATGGGCTACTGCTTTAGCGCATGCTTGCATATCTCCATTATGTTCTGACTTAGCGCTTACACTTGGTATGCGTAGTAAATCTAAAAGTTCTTTTAAAAAACGTTCTTTATTTTCCTCTTGAAATGCTGTCCATGCGTTCATGTGATACTGTTTTATAATTGATGTTTTAAATCTGATAATACGTTTTCTATATTCCAATCTAATTGTTGTTCAAAGGGAGACTTTCTTTGCTGACAGTTTGCTACAGTGCAGATAGGGCAGCTATAGGGCATGCAGCCGTCCGTGTGTACAAAGAATTCTATACTTGCACCAAATTTCTCTTTTATTAAATTGGTAAAATCCTCTACCACTTGGTGGGCTTCGTTTACATTTAAATACCAAGGCACAGTGAGGTGACAGTCAATATGCATTAAGCTGCCATATTTGATAACCCTTAAATTATGTAAATCTACCCAGTTAGCGTTCCTGCTTTTATTTAACTCACTAATGACTGACTCCAATAAAGCAATATCGGCTTCATCCATAATACCAGCCAGTGAAGCTCTAATAATTTTATAGCCATTGAAGATGATCCAAAAACTCATTAAGATGGCTAATAGAGCGTCTATTCCGGTAATATTTGTCAGTAGTACAATGCCAATACCAATGGTTACTGCGAAGGTGGTGAAGCTATCTAAAATCAAGTGTTGGCCACTTGAAACAAGTGCAAGTGATTTATTTTTCTTGCCCATTTTTTTGGCAATCAAACCAGCAAAAAGATTTAGAAAAGCAGTGGCAAGTAAAATCCATATACCATTATCCAAACTATGCAATTCGCTCGGCTTGAAAAATGCACTTATTGCTTCGTAAAAAATAATCAAACCAGCGGTAATGATCAAACTTCCTTCAAAAGCGGCTGAGATAAATTCTGCCTTACCGTGGCCATAGGGATGTTCTTTGTCTTTTGGTTTAGAGGCCACATATAAGCTATAAAGACCTATAGCACCCGCTAGTACATTTACAATACTCTCTAATGCATCTGACAACACAGATAGCGAATGAGTCATAAAGTAAGCGACGAATTTAAGCACAAACAAAATGACACTTAATGAAGTGACATAGAACTGTATTTTTAAATTCTGTTTAGCTGCTTGCAAAGTGGTAAATTATAAACGGATTAAAACTTGAATGCGTTGAATCTTTCTTCCACAAATTTCCAATTGACTA
>CAZAOF010000011.1:0-23843 GCA_964486665.1 uncultured Sediminibacterium sp. | reverse complement strand
GCTTCTGTGCAAACCCCTATTGATGTTGTGTTTGAGATACCTGCTTCTTTTAAAATAGTTTGTACTGTTTCCAAAGCGTCTGGTGCAACAGCAATTAATAATCCTCCATTTGTTTGTGGGTCAGGTAAAATTTGAAAAGCTTCCATCACATTCACGCCCGTTCCAAAAGCAACTTCTTTGTTGTAGGCGTTCCAGTTTCTATAGGTAGCATCTGGTATTGCTTTTTGTGCAATGTATTTTCTAGCAGCATCTAAAATGGGCAACTGATTGTAGTTGATTGTTGCGCCTAATCCACTGCCTTCCATCATTTCTAATAAATGTCCTAAAATTCCAAAGCCAGTCACATCTGTCATAGCGTGTACTCCTTTTACTTTACCAAGAGCGGCTCCAACTTTATTTAAAGTAGTCAACTGCTTTACCAATAAGTCAAGGTCTGTAGCTTCTATCAATCCCTTTTTTTGTGCTGTCGCCAATATGCCCACACCCAAAGGTTTTGTAAGCAATAAAATATCTCCCGAAACGGCACTATTGTTTCTTTTTAAATTTTCTATGGCCACCATGCCATTTACAACCAATCCAAAAATGGGATCCTTACTATCAATACTGTGACCGCCCGCCATGACGATGCCTGCTTCCGCACAGACTGCCCTTGCACCGGCCATTACTTCTTGTGCTGCTGATACTGGGATGGTATCAATAGGCCAACCCAACACAGCTAGAGCAAACAAAGGGTTTCCGCCCATCGCATATACATCACTAATTGCATTGGCTGCTGCGATTTGTCCAAATTGAAAAGGATCATCCACAATTGGTAAAAAGAAATCGGTGGTACTTATAAATGCATGTGTGTCATCTATTTGGTATACTGCAGCGTCATCTTTTGTATCATTACCTACTAATAATTTTGGTGTACTTATGCCCACACTGTGTTGTGCTAGTATTTCTGAAAGCACTGCTGGTGCTATCTTACAGCCACATCCTGCTCCTTTTGAATATTGCGTTAATGCTATCTTACTGTTTTGTTCTGTTGTTGTGCTCATTGTTGAATTTATTTATGATCTAGTTCAATCACTTGTTGGTCAAAATATTGAAGCGTCTTGGCCTCTCCATTTGTCAACCAATCTTGAACCGATTTGGACAATGCTTTTGACAAAGCTTCCTGCAAAGAAAGGATTTCCCATTCGCGTCCGGTAATTTGTTTTAAAGAAACTGGATTGGGGGCCTCGGGAGAAAATGTCGTTTGGTTGATATTGATCCCAATTCCGATCACCGACCAAGTCCATTCTGTGCCCCTAAGTAGGTTTTCGATCAATATCCCCCCTGCCTTTCTGTCACGCCAGTAAATATCATTTGGTCTTTTAATCTTGGTATCTCCATTGGTGTAAGCATCAAAAAAGGCCCTAATTCCTAATGCGATGGCCGCTGAGAAGCCTATTTGGTCCTTAGGTTCCCAGATTTTCTGTGCATCTACCTCTTTTAATTCTAAAATATAGCTACAAAGTAGGTTTTTGGCTTCACTGCTCTCCCATTTCCTTCCGTGTTGCCCTTTTCCATGGGTCTGAAAGTCTGCTCTATAACAACTGCCAGACTTGGCCAAACCTTGTTTGATTTGGGCCATGGCATAGATATTGGTACTATCTATTGTAGACAGTTCTATAAGCGGTACGCCTAATATGACATTTGGTGCGGCAGGTGACAAAGAATTGCTATTTTTGTAAAGTTACTTTAGAAACAGGATTTAACACATTAAAAATAAGCGCATTGGAACAACTTTCTTCTTTAAATGACCGTAAAAAAAGCACGGTTACTAGGCTCACTCGTAGCTCTAAAATCTTCAAAACTATTATTCAGGCAATCTTGGATAAAAAAGGAGAAAATGTAATTAGTCTTGACCTCAAAAAAGTACATGAGGCAGCTTCAGATTTCTTCATTATTTGTGAAGCAAACAATACCACACAATTAAAAGCCATAGCAGACTTCATTGACTACGAAGTGAAAAACAAATGCGGGGATCTTCCTTATAAAACAGAAGGTAAGCAAGGTGGACAATGGTTACTTATTGATTATATCAATGTAGTAGTTCATATTATGCACCCAGAAGCTAGAGGTTTTTACAAACTGGAAGAGCTTTGGAGTGATGCAGATATGAAGACGCATGAGGATTAACAAAGAAAGAATAAACTAATTTCATTTTTACTTGTTTATATTAAAAGCAGTAAAGCAATTATACTATGTCAGATTTAAAAAATAATAAAAAGAAAAGTTCTCCGTTAGGAGATGGCCCTAAAATGCCCAAATTCAATATTTATTGGATCTACGGCTTGATCGCCTTATCTCTCTTTTCGGCACGCTTTTTTCAAATGTCTCCTGATTTAACAACTACTACAGAGCAAGAGTTCAAGCAAGTAATGTTAATGAATGGTGACGTAGAGCGTATTGATTTAGTGCAAAACAAAGAACTTGTTCGTGTCTATATTAAGCCAGACAGCGTTAACAAAGATTATTACGTTCAAAAGTTCAAAAAGAAGTTAGACAAAGCAAAAATTAAAGGTGTGCCTTTATTTGAGTTTAGTGTGACAGATTGGAATAGTTTTAATGAGCGCTTGCAAAAGTTTTATGAGCAAAAAGGCATTCAAGAAGTCCCTCAAAACACAATTAAAGAAGGAGAGTGGTTTGGTCCAATAGCGAATACCATTTTTACTATGCTGATTATAGTGGTGATTTGGGTATTGATGATGCGTAAAATGGGCGGTGGTGCTGGCGGAAGCGGCGGCGGTCCAGGAGGCATCTTCAACGTAGGTAAATCTAAAGCTACTTTATTTGAAAAAGGAGGTACAAAAGTCAATATTACTTTCGCAGACGTAGCAGGATTAGAAGAGGCTAAAGAAGAAGTGATGGAGATTGTTGACTTCTTAAAACAACCCAAAAAATATACAGCCCTTGGAGGTAAAATTCCAAAAGGTGCATTGTTGATAGGCCCTCCAGGAACAGGTAAAACATTATTAGCAAAAGCGATGGCGGGAGAAGCACAAGTGCCTTTCTTTAGCTTAAGTGGTTCTGATTTTGTGGAAATGTTTGTAGGGGTGGGTGCAAGTCGTGTACGTGATTTGTTCAAGCAAGCAAGAGAGAAGGCGCCATGTATCATTTTCATTGATGAGATTGATGCAATTGGTCGTGCGCGCGGAAAGAATGCCATGATGAGTAATGACGAACGCGAGAACACATTAAATCAATTATTAGTGGAGATGGATGGATTCGGCGGAGACACTGGTATCATCATCCTTGCTGCGACTAACCGTCCTGATGTATTGGATGCTGCCTTGTTAAGACCAGGTCGTTTTGATCGTCAGATCTCTATTGATCGTCCGGATGTAAAAGGTCGTGAAGAAATTTTTAAAGTGCATTTAGGCCCAATTAAAGTTTCTGAAAGTTTAGACGTACACAAATTAGCAGAACAAACACCAGGATTTGCCGGTGCAGATATTGCGAATGTATGTAACGAAGCTGCTTTAATTGCTGCTCGTAAAGGAAAGACAGGCGTAGAGATGAAGGATTTCCAAGATGCGATTGACAGAGTGATTGGCGGATTGGAGAAAAAGAATAAAATCATTTCTAAGGAAGAGAAAGAGGTGATTGCCTACCATGAAGCAGGTCATGCGATTTGTGGATGGTTCTTAGAACATGCTTATCCATTGTTAAAAGTAACGATTGTGCCAAGAGGTACAGCTGCATTGGGTTATGCGCAGTACACACCTAAGGAACAATACCTATATACTATTGAACAATTGACCGATCAAATGTGCATGACCTTAGGTGGACGTGCAGCAGAGCAAATTTTCTTTGGTAAGATTTCTACTGGAGCGTCTAATGACTTACAACAAATTACGAAGATGGCTTACTCAATGGTAACCACTTATGGTATGAATGAAAAGATTGGTAATGTGAGTTTCTACGATCCTTCTCAAGAAAATACTTTCCAAAAACCTTTTAGTGAGGAGACTGGAAAAATCATTGACGAGGAAGTGCGTAAGATGATTGATGCAGCTTATCATAGAACTTTAGATTTATTACAGTCTAAGAAAGAAGAAGTAGAGAAGTTAGCTCAAGCATTGTTGACTAGAGAGGTTTTACATAAGTCTGATGTGGAAGAATTGATAGGCAATCGTCCATTTGAGGAAAAAAAGATTCTTGAAGAGACTACAGTAGCTGCTGATGCAAACGATCAGTTTGCCCCAAGCGAGACAACAGTGGTAAATGCTTCAGGTGCTTCTGACGATGTGATAGAAAATGCAAATGCAACCATCCAAGCTGCAGATGCAACTGATAATAATGAATAAGTTGTAAATGGAATCTCAAGGAGCTAGACAAAAGATATTACAAAAAATAAAACAGGCATTGAAAGATCCAGTGCCTGTTCCTTTTCCTGATCAGGTAGCTGATACACCTATTTTTATTCCAACTGAAAAAGAGATGGCCATCGAGTTTGCTCAAAAGTTCACTGAACTCTTGGGCAAATTTGTGTATTGTGCAGACGAGCAAGAACTAATTAATCAATTGAATGCATTGATTATAGCTAAAGGTTGGAATAAGATCTATTCTAAAGAAGCAGACTGGCTGGATAAGATGCTAACTTTGAAATTTGATCCTGTCACTACAGACGACTTAGCAAGTTGTGATGCTGCTATTACTTTGTGCACGCATTTAGTTGCCAGAACTGGCACGATCGTATTAACTAGTAAGGAATTAAGCGGTAGAACAGCTAGTGTCTATGCACCTATTCATATCTGTATTGCCTATGCAGACCAGTTAGTATATGATATATCGGATAGCTTAGTTAAATTTAAGGATCAACCAGAGAACATGCCTTCCATGATTAGTTTTGCTACGGGACCTAGTCGTACAGCAGATATTGAAAAGACACTAGTTGTTGGAGTACATGGTCCAAAAGAAGTCTATTGTTTTTTAATAGATAATACATTGGATTAGTACCTTTAATCAAATCAATCTTTCTTCATGGTATTGGCAACAGGTAAAAAAGTATATTTTCTCTCCGACTTTCATTTAGGTGCGCCTAACGAAGTAGAAAGTAGAAAAAGAGAAGACCGTTTGGTTCGCTTTTTGCAAGCTGCCCGAAAAGACGCAAGTGCTATTTTTATAGTGGGAGATATATTTGATTTTTGGTTTGAGTATAAAACGGTTGTGCCGAAAGGGTTTGTTCGTTTATTAGGTACGCTTGCTCAAATGTCTGACGAAGGCATTCAACTGCATATTTTTACAGGCAACCACGATTTGTGGATGCAGGACTATTTAGCAAAGGAATTAAATGCCAAAGTATATTTTGAACCACAGCAGTTTACCATTCAAAATAAACAGTTTTTAATCGGACACGGTGACGGATTAGGTCCTGGTGATGCAGGGTATAAGCGTTTAAAGAAAATATTTACGAATCCTATTTGTCAATGGTTGTTCAGATGGTTACATCCAGATGCAGGCATACAATTGGCCAATTATTTTAGCCAAAAGAGTCGTGCTAAAACGGGCAATGCTGATGAAATATTTTTAGGAGAAGATAAAGAATGGCTGATTGTATATACCAAAGAGAAGGCAAAAACGATGCCATTAGATTATTTTGTATTTGGACATCGCCACTTTGCAATTGATTTTAAGCTCAATGAAAAAAGTAGGTATATTAATTTAGGAGATTGGATACGATTAAATACGTATGCGGTATTTGATGGGGAGAATATGCAATTATTAACATGGGAAGGAGCATAGTTAAAAGATGAATTTAGATCAACAAATATTAAGCAATTCTATTCGCAGCTATCTTTTTATAGCGGGTATTTTATTGGCTACCCTGCTCATCAAAAGATTGATTTCACGTTTTTTTGCAAGTTTAATTTATACATGGGTAGACAAAAAGAACCACTCGGACTTAAGAAAAAGCCATGTACATCGCTTGCTTGTCCCGATTGAACAATTTTTGATATTTTTAGTAGCGATCATTGCCTTATATGAACTTAAGTTTCCAGAAATCTGGAATTTGCAATTATTCAAATTAACACTGCAGCAGTTTTTGGAATCAACTGTTAAGTTTGTTTTTATCATTTTATTGATCAGAGTAGGTCTGCGTACTTTAGAATTTATTTCCATTATTTTAGAAAATAAAGCAAGGCGTACAGAAGATTTATCAGATGACCAGTTGGTGCTATTTTTCAGAGATTTCTTTAAAGTGATTATCTATATCATTGGTATTTTGATGGTACTGAGGTATGTCTTTAATGAAAGTATTGGCAATTTGGTGACTAGCTTAAGTATTGTTGGTGCAGCTGTAGCATTGTCTACCAGAGAGAGTCTAGAAAATATTATTGCTTCTTTTATTATCTTTTTTGATAAGCCTTTTACCATTGGTGATCATGTTAAAGTGAGTACTTTCACTGGCACTATCGAAAAAATAGGACTAAGAAGTACACGTATTCGCACGCAGGAAAAAACCTATATTTCTGTGCCGAATAAACAAATGGTAGATTCTATTGTAGATAATATTTCAATGAGATCCGAAAGAAAAATAGAAATGGATTTGCAGCTGAGTGTACAAACAACTGCTCAAGCGCTTGCAGACTTTGCCAACCATATGCGTGCTTTTTTAAAGGCGCAAAACGATATCCATAGTGCTACTGTTTTTATTGCAGAATCTGGCAAGCAATTTCATGCATTGCATCTAGAATGCTTGGTTTCTATAGAAATCAATATCGAGGCATTTCAATTGATTAGGGAGCGTTTGAACCTTGCTGCTGTTGAGTATGCGAATAAAAATCAAATTCAATTTTCGGAAAAAGGATAAAAGCTGATTCCTATTCTTAAAATAGGACGAAGGCGATACAAATAAATAGGAATGAATTAAAGACTTGCTTTAAGCGAAACTAAGAAATTCTTAATATCCTTTAGGTTGTTCAATAGCGCTAAGTCTTTATTGGCTTTTTCCTTATTATTTTTCAAATAGGTCTTAGCACCTTCTATAGAGTATTTTTTTTCTCTTAATAAAAAATAGATCTGCTTCAAGAACTCAATATCCTGTGCACGAAACAACCTGTCACCTTTTCTTGTTTTGCGGGGTTGTAACTGCTTAAATTCTTTTTCCCAGTAACGAATCAAAGAAGTATTTACATTAAACCATCCCGCTACTTCACCAATTGGGTAATATAATTTCTTAGCTAAAGCAGCGGTCTCAGGTACATTGATTTTATCAATCTCTTGGTCCATATCTGCAAATGCTTTTCGACCTCTTTTATGTAAAATATTTCTATTTACATAAGTCATAGGCGTTCTTGATACGGAAGGTAGTTCTGTATCTGTAGGTTCAACAAAACTTACTGGAGTTAGTTCTTGTATAGGTTCTGCAAGATTTTGTTCAATAGTTGCTTCAGGCTGATAGGCAGGCTTTCTATATTGAGGCAGTGATTTTTTTTGCTTGATGCTTTTGGCTTGTTTGGGCGCAGCAATATGCACGGGTGTATTTGTTTCCATGCCAAATAAATCTAATTGCTGTAATGGTTTTGCCATAGGTCAAAGGTAGGATTCTGTGGAGATTATGTAGATGCTATAAATGATTGGTGGATAAATTGTTAAGTATGTATTATTTTTGCCCATGCGCATTTTTATTCAGTTTGACGATCCTTATGTCCCACATCCAAATGTGTTGGAGCCTTTGTTTTTGGATTTAATAGCCATGGGCATAGCTGTAAATACTCCAATTGATCAGGAGGTAAATATGGTTTACCTGGTTTCTGTTTTACCTAAACCAACAGAAAATCTTACTGCAGAATGGATTCATCCAACTAAAGCAACAGAATTGATCAATGAACCAAATGCACCTAGTGTCTTGGTCCATTTTGGTCCAGCCGCTCCATGGGCAAAAGGTTTGCCCTCCTATTTTATTCCATTAGGTAGTCACGTTAAAAAAAGAAATACTGGATTAATCACTGCTTGGATGCATAAAAAACGCATTCAACATACCATGCAGCAGGCAAAACAAGTGGTTGCTTTAGATGAATGGCACGCACAAAACAACCCAGGAGCGCAACGCGTTTACCTTGAGAAAGCGCCGCTGCCAAACTTTGAATGGTCTGCTCTAGCGCCAATAAGAAGCGCTCTAACCGATGGCAATCAATACCTGCTTGCCTTTGTGGATACTGCTGCTATCATCACCATTGTAAAAGCGTTCTCTGTTTTTAAAAAATGGCAACTAAGTACCATGTCGCTCGTATTTGTATTGGACACAGAGGAGGAGAGACAAAAAGCGTCGACCCTATTGCTTGGTTATAAATACAGAGATGCAGTAGAATTAGTGAGTTTAGCCAATTTTAAATTAGAATGGATTGCCGCATCCTACCTAACTATTTTTAGTCAGATGAATAGCCATCGTTTTCAGTTTTTAACTTATGCTATGCGCTACCAGCTTCCTTTTTTATTGCACCAGGACCCTTTAACGCCTGCCTTTATTTTACCAGCGTTGGCTGCAGCTGGCGAATATTTCAACTTCAATGAGCCAGACACATTGGCGAATCATTTTAAACTGTATTATAAAGACGAAATGTATCGTGCAGCTAAAGGACTAGAAGTGGAAAAGGCGATTCAATCGGAAATGAAGCGTTTTCAAGAAACGGCCACCCTGGTATGGCCAAGGGACTTAGGCTAGGATGGACTTATTCGCCAATATTATTGTATTTTTGTGACTCAATTTTAAGCTATGCATGAGTCTTCAATTCAGGTAAAAATTCAGTTAGACGATCAAAAAATCCCACAATCAATAGACTGGTCAGCCACAGATAGTACCGCTCAGGAAGCACAGGCGGCTAGAGCGATGATGTTGACTTTCTGGGACCCTACAGATAAAACCGCTTTGCGTATAGATTTATGGACAAAAGACATGATGGTCGACGAAATGGCGGACTTCTTTTACCAAAATTTAATGGGTATGGGAGATACGTATTTAAGGGCTACACAAGACAAAGTACTTGCCGAAGAATTCAAAACTTTTGCCAAATCATTTTATAATAAATTTAGAGCAAGTCAAATAGAACAAGGTGCAAAATAATATTGCACGCAACCATTAAATCACAACCATATGAGCTTAGAAGTAGAAGTAATGTCTTTAATGAAAGACGCGATGAAAAATAAAGATGAAGCTTTATTAAGAGGGCTTCGTGCGATTAAAGCAGAAATCATTAAAGCAAAAACAGAACCTGGTGCAAATGGTACTATTTCAGAAGATGCCGAAATGAAATTGTTGCAAAAATTAGTGAAGCAGCGAAAAGACTCCTTAACTATTTTCCAAGAGCAAAACCGCGCAGACCTTGCTCAAAAAGAAGCTGAAGAAATAGCGGTGATAGAAAAATTCTTGCCAACGCAAATGAGCGAGGACGAAGTAAAAGCTGCAGTAGACGCTATTGTTAAAGAAATGGGCGCAGCTGGTCCACAAGATTTAGGAAAAGTAATGGGTGTAGCTTCTAAACAATTAGCGGGCAAGGCAGACGGAAAGTTAATTGCAGCTGTAGCTAAAAACGCATTATCGAACTAATGAATTGGTTAGATTTATTAGCTGGAACTATTTTGATATTAGCCTTATTGCAGGGATATCGAAATGGTTTGATTAAAGCAATTATTTCCTTCTTTTCTTTGATGATTGGGGTGGTATGTGCTTTCCAATTTGCAGGTTTTGTAGCAGCACAATTAAAGGAACATACCCAAATCACATCTTACTGGTTGCCATTTATATCTTTTTTATTGGTACTACTTGTTGTCATGATTGCTTTAAGGTGGATCACTCGTTTATTGCAACAAACTGCAGATTGGCTGATGCTTGGATGGTTAAATAAATTACTTGGAATGGTCCTTTACATTTTCATTTATGGAACTATTTTGAGTGCCTTACTTTATTTTATGTCTATTTTAGGTGTTGTCGAAAAAACAAAAATGGCTAACTCGATTAGCTATAATTATATAGAACAATGGTGGCCTTATTTTATGTCCAAATTGAGTACATGGCTCCCTTTTATAAAAGAAACCCTAGGTCAATTCTCCCAACATATACAGCAAAAGGGATAATCTGCTTATTTAAGCTGAAATAAGTATCTTTATTGCAACGACTAATTGTTTAAAAACTTATGGAATACGAAATTAAAAAAGAAGGCAAGTTTGACTATGTGGAAGTAGGAGTGGGCGAGCCTTTAATCCTATTACACGGTTTATTTGGTGCGTTAAGCAATTTTTCTGACCTCATTGAGAAATTTAAGCATACGCATAAAGTAGTTGTACCACTTTTGCCTTTGTTTGAGCTGGATTTATTACATACAAGTGTAAAGGGTTTAGCCAAATATGTGCAACAGTTTATTGACCATAAAGGCTATGATCAGATCCACTTACTGGGAAATTCATTAGGGGGTCATGTAGGCTTAGTCTATATTTTAAGTCATCCAGAAAAAATAAAAACACTTACGTTAACAGGAAGTAGTGGTTTATTTGAAAACGCAATGGGTGACTCTTATCCAAAAAGAGGAGACTACGAATACATTAAAGCAAAAACAGCTGCTACTTTTTATGACCCAGCTGTGGCAACTAAAGAGCTAGTAGATGAGGTGTTCGAAATTACAAATAGCCGAATTAAAGTCATCAAAATTATTGCTTTAGCAAAAAGTGCTATTAGAAATAATCTGGGGGAAGAATTAGGACAGATCAAAGTACCTACCTTATTGATCTGGGGTAAAAATGACAATGTAACACCTCCGTTTGTAGCCGAAGAATTTCATAAATTAATTCCTAATAGTGAATTGGCGTTTATTGATAAATGTGGTCATGCACCAATGATGGAAGTGCCGCATGAATTCAATGCAGTTTTAGAAAAATTCTTATTAGCACATGCTAAATAAATGATTATGGTAGCTGCTTCTATTACAGTCAAAGGATTCCCCCTGCTTCATTTAGAAGACAAGGTAAGCTTTGCTTTGCAGTGTATGGAGGATTTTGATGTACAAGAATTAGCAGTAGTGAAAGATGATTATTTTATAGGGATCGTACAAAAATCTGATTTATTGGATACGGACGAAGCTGCTAATTTGATGGCTTTATCTGATCAGATAAAAAAAATAATGATTGCCGATACTGCACATTTTTTGTCCGCACTAGATTTATTTTCAAAACATCAACTAAGCATATTGCCTGTTTTAAACGAACAGCAGGAGTGTATTGGGATGATACCGCAGCAGCGTTTGAATGATGCGTTAGCAAAATTTTTAGGGGTGGATATTCCAGGTGCAATAATTGTTTTGTCTGTAGCACCTTATCAATATTCGTTAGCAGAAATGTCTAGGCTAGTTGAATCAAACAACGCTCAAATTGTCCAGCTGAATAGTTATTATGACGAGACAAATGGCGCAATGATCATTACTTTAAAAATTAACAAAGACGAAGCTCAAGCAATTATTGCTACTTTTCAAAGATATGATTACCAGCTAGTACAATATTTCGGAAAGACACCTTTGCATAATGACATCGAGGCGCATTATCATCATTTAATGAACTATTTAGATGTTTAAATCCATTGGCTTCAAATGCCTATTCCTTATTTTATTTAGTATTTGTCATGTAGGGTATGCTCAAGTTAAAGTCAGTGCGATTGAAATCGTTGGCAATAAAAAAACTAGAGCTTATATTATTAATAGAGAGTTGCCTTACAAGGTGGGTGACTTGATACCCATCGATTCATTACCGGCACTCAATACGCTTGCGCAACAACAACTATTTAACACAGCCCTTTTTTTAGAAGTTAATGTTACATCAGAGGCAATTGACAGTATAAATGTAAAAATCAATATTCAACTAAAAGAACGCTGGTATTTTTTTCCATTACCTTATTTCAGGTGGGTAGATCGTAATTTTAGTCAGTGGTGGATTGATCAAAATAGAAGTTTAGATCGTGTTAACTATGGCATCAATTTGCGACAAGGCAATGCAACAGGGAACAACGATAAACTTACAGTAGGCTATATTACTGGCTACACACATCAATCGATATTAAGGTATCAAATACCTTTTATCGACAAGAAATTAAAATATGGATTAGGTATTGGCTGGGCACAGTTCAATCAAAAAGAGCTTAACTATAGTTCCCTTGATAATAAACAAGTCTTTTTAAAAACAGATGATATTATTCGCAAGGGATATCGTGGGAATATCAATCTTTCTTATCGACCTAATTTATTTGAAAGGCATGCACTACAAATTGGTTTTGGGAAAGAATCTATTTCTGATTCAGCTTTTGCAATAGCACCTAAGTATTTACCTAATCATCAAAAGTCTTATTCGTATGTGGATATGAATTTGTCGCTTTCCAAAATTCGATTTGATTATAATGCCTACCCAACCAAGGGAGCTAGTACTGAATTTTCATTATTCCAACGTTTTTCAAAAGGAAGTAATTTGACAGCTATTCAATTTAGACAAGTGGTTGCACATTCCTTTTCTCCTTCACGTTTCATTATCGGAGAATCATTAACCATTGGTAGAACGATGCAAGCTTCTAACTATTCGGATCGACGATTAATGGGCTATGGATTGATGCAAATGCATGGATTAGAATATTATGTAGTAGACGGGAATGCTGGTAGTTTATTGAAAGCGGCTTTTCATCAAAAAATTGTTTCTTTTACTTTGAGTGATCCTTTGACAAGAAAATTCCTCCCCGCTGTTAAATATACTTTCTGGGTAAAAGCGTTCAGTCATTTGGGTTATGTGTATAGTGAGGAAAAAAATAAGTCAAATACATTGGCTAATAGTTTGTTAAGGACTGCAGGAGTGGGCATTGATGTTATAAGCATTTATGATTTTGTCCTAAATGTTGAATATAGTATCAATCAATTGGGTGACAAAGGTTTATATTTGCACGGTGGTATTAATTTTTAACTTTGTTTCATGAACGTAGCCATTTATAGTAGAGGCGTCGATTTAGATCAGCAACAATCTTTTAATGACTTGATTGCAGAATTGCATCGTCATGATATTACCATTCACATGTATGCAGATTTAATCAATAAATTTAATTTAGATACGCTATTTAGAGACAAGCCACTGATTCCATTTTCATCTTCTTACGATTTACATAATGATATAGATTGTTTAATTTCTTTAGGTGGTGACGGAACCGTTTTAGATGCGATTACACTGGTTGGGGATACATTGATTCCTATTTTAGGTATTAATTATGGCCGACTAGGTTTTTTAGCAACTATTTCAAAAGACGAGTTGTCGATTATGGTGGAAGCATTAGTGAACAGGTCTTATGTGATTGATAAAAGAACTTTATTGCATATCGATAGTAGCATACCAGTTTTTGAAGGCAGCCCTTATGCTTTAAATGAATTTGCGATCCATAAGCGTGATACTTCTCCTATGATCAAAATCCATACTTATTTAAATGGAGAATTTTTAAATTCTTATTGGGCAGATGGTTTAATTATTGCTACACCAACAGGTTCAACTGGTTATAATATGAGTTGCAATGGGCCAATACTGTTTCCAGAATCTTCTAGTTTTGTGATTACACCAGTGGCTCCACATAATTTAAATGTACGTTCTGTAGTGGTTCCGGACAGTTCGGTTATTTCATTTGAAATTGAAGGAAGAACAGATGAATTAATTTGTGCACTAGATGCAAGAAAAGAGATTGTGCCAATTGGTATTCAAATTGCAGTGAAGAAAGAAAGTTTTTGCGCGCACTTTATTAGATTGAATGAAAACAGTTATCTATCTACACTCAGGACAAAATTAACTTGGGGTTTAGACAAAAGAAATTAAGCATGCTCAAGCAATTTTATATTTTATGTTTCTTTATTGGCATGGCTTATAGCAGTCAGGGTCAGCACCTTCAATTAGTCGAAAACAGAGGTGAGATAGGTGTTTTCGCAGGTCAAGCTAGTTACAGAGGTGATATTGCTAGCGATCAGCAATTATTCAAAAATGGATTTGGCGCTTATTATAAAAAACAGTTTAATGATTATGGGAGCATCAGATTAAACTATGAAAATTTACAAATTGGTGCAAACGATTTAACTTCTAATAACAGTTATCAAAACGCAAGGGCATTTTCCTTCTCACGAGATTTTCATGACATCAGTTTATTGGGAGAGTTTAATTTCTCTAGATATCTTCCAGGAAATAAAAGGTATCGATTCACCCCCTATATGGGTTTTGGTGTAGGATATCTTCTTGAATTGGGCGAGGGTAAAAAAGAGGTTACCATTGCGTCAAGCAGTTTAGGTGAAACTTATATTTTGCCAACTGTTAAAGAAACCAAGGGGTATATCCATTTACCAATCCAATTAGGCTTTAAATTAAACCTAGCGCAAAGATGGAATATTTTTGCAGAGGGGATGTTTCGATTTGTACAATCTGATGAATTGGATTATTTAGCTGACGATCAGCTGATCACTAAGTCATTTGCTTCTGCTCCAACTATTGGTTACAACTACCAAGGAAGTAGATCTGGGAATGACCAAGCTTTTTCATTAAAAGCGGGCATTTCTTATAATTTGATAAAAATTTATGGCGAAGAAAAATGGAAACCAGGAAAAAGGTCAAAATTAGCAAGCCTGAAAGACAAAGAGGCTGGTGATAAAAAGTCTGGCTTCTTCAGTAGATTCAAATTTAGGCGCAAATAACCTTCTGTTTTCTTAAATTTACATCATGGAAAATTTGGATTTAACTAGGCTACCTAAGCATATTGCCATTATTATGGACGGGAACGGCAGGTGGGCGGAGGAGCAAGGGAAGGATCGTTTATATGGACACTATCATGGTGTAATCAGTGTTCGTAAAGTGGTAGAAGCTGCTACTGAAATGGGCATCCAATACCTGACTTTATATGCTTTTAGTACAGAAAATTGGGACCGACCTCAGTCAGAAGTATTGGGATTGATGTCCTTGTTTGTAGACACCATCAGCAAAGAAGTACCCGATTTACATCAAAATAATATTAGGCTTCATTTTATAGGTAACCTTGATTTATTGCCTGAAGAGGCGAGGGAAGCCCTTTCTAGTGCAACTGAAAAAACTTCACAAAACACTGGTTTACAACTAATTATAGCTCTAAGTTATAGCAGTCGTTGGGAGATTGTAGCCGCGGCTAAATTGCTTGCAAGCAAGGCAAAAAACGGAGAGATTGACCCAGCAGCTATCAATGAAGCTCATTTTGTACAAGCTTTATCCACCCGTGACTTTCCAGACCCTGAGTTAATGATTCGTACTAGTGGAGAGCATCGAATCAGTAATTTTCTTTTATTCCAGCTTGCCTATGCCGAACTCTATTTTACAGAAGTCCGCTGGCCAGCATTTGGTAAAAAAGACCTAGTTGATGCGGTAGCGGATTATCAGTCCAGAGAAAGACGATTTGGAAAAACTAGCGCTCAAATCAACTTAAATATATAAAATTATTAATATGTTTTTTTGTCTTTTTAACAAAGACTTTGAAATATTACGAGTAATTTGCGCCTCTTATAAATTAAACCTATTTAGCCCCACCAGCAGATGCAGAAATTGACCCAGTTTACTATAGGATTTTTATCCCTACTTATCTTTTCCACTTCAGGTTTTGCGCAGGATCAAAAATCGCAGGACTCAGTTAGCCAGATCAATGTTAAGTTGCTGGGTATCTTGAATCAAAAAACGCCCACTAAGTACAAAATTCGATCGATTAAAGTGGTAGGTAATCAGTTTTTTGATGAGAATTTATTGCTTTCACTTTCAACCATCAATGAGGGCGATGAAGTTGCCTTACCAGGGGGAGATAATTTTGCAAAAGCAATTCGCAAATTAATGGACCAAAACTATTTCAGTGATGTAAGCGTCTATTTAACTGACGTATCAGGAAATGAAATAGATGTAGAGATTAATGTGGTGGAAAGACCAAGACTTGCTCGATTTAGTTTTACGGGGATAAAAAAATCAGAAACAGAAGAGCTTTCAGGAAAAACAGGCTTGACACCTAATAGAGTGGTGACAGACAATATGCGTATTACAGCTATTGAGGGGATCAAAAAGTTTTATGCTGAAAAAGGTTTTCAAGACGCGTCTGTTAGAATAAAAGAAATTAAAGATACAGTTAGAAAAAATCAATTGGTGTTAGAGTTTGTTGTAAACAAGGGACCAAAAGTTAGGATCAATAATATCAACTTTGGTGGCAACGATATTGATGAAACAAAACTGAAGAAAAGTTTAAAAGAGATTCATGAAAAGTCTCGTTTAACTTTATTTCCAGTATATGATAAGCCCGCTATTGTTACCACAAAGCCTTATAGCTTTGATGCGTATTTGAAAGAGCGTGGTTACTTAACTTTTTCAAAAACAAAAAAGATACTTAACCCTTATGCTAGAATAGGTTTTTCTTCTTCCAAGTATGACATCAAAAAATACGAAGAGAGTAAAGAGAATTTATTAGACTACTACAATTCATTAGGTTTTAGAGATGCTGTAATTGAAAATGATACGGTGTACCATAATGCAGTTGGTCATTTGAATATTGATATGAAAATTAAAGAAGGGCGTAAATACTTCTTTGGTAATATAAATTGGAGAGGAAATACAAAATATCCTGACTCTGTTTTAACAAGTATTTTAAATATTAAAAAAGGAGACATCTATAACAGAGAAACCTTTTTTAATAAACTAGGAAAAACACCTACTGCTGAGGGCGGAGATATTAGTGGGTTATACCAAGATGACGGCTATTTGTTTTTTACAATTAACCCTATTGAAACAGCTGTCTACAACGATACAATAGATTTCGAAGTAAGAGTTCAAGAAGGACCACAAGCGACTATTAAAACAATTAGAATTGCAGGTAACGAAAAAACAAAAGATTTTGTGATTCGTCGTGAAATCCGAACGGTGCCAGGCGATAAGTTTAGTCGTACTTTATTGATACGTTCTCAACGTGAGATTTCTCAATTAAATTATTTTGATCAAGAGAAAATTAAAATAGATCCTATTCCAAATCCAGAAGATGGAACAGTAGATATTAATTACGGAGTAGAAGAAAAATCAAGTGACCAATTAGAATTGAGTGCAGGCTGGGGAGGATTCATTGGACTTACAGGTACACTAGGGGTAACTTTTAATAATTTCTCATCTAAAAATATTTTTAAGAAGTCTGCTTGGGATCCTTTGCCAATGGGGGACGGTCAAAAACTGAGTCTTCGTTTTCAAAGTAATGGTAAGGCATTCAGGTCCACCAACTTCTCTTTCACAGAACCTTGGTTTGGTGGTATCAAACGTAATTCTTTAACAGTAAGTATCTACAACACCAAGTTTGGTCAAACATTTGATCAGCTTACAGGTTTGTTCGATCCTAACGCTGCTGATTCTAGGTATATTTCGACAACGGGTGCTACTATTTCATTTGGCCGACAATTGGCATGGCCGGATGACTATTTCTCTTTAAGCCTAGGTTTAAACTATACACGCTATACTTTAAAAAACTATGCCATCGATCCTTTCAACTTACCAAATTTCGATAATGGTGTAGTGAACAATTTAAACCTTAGGGTTGCTTTACAAAGAACTTCTGTTGACCAACCTTTGTTTCCAAGAACAGGTTCAACCTTTTTATTAAGCGGACAGTTAACACCTCCTTATTCATTGTTTGATCCAAATTTTGCAAAAAAGCAAAACCCATATGAATTATTAGAGTATCATAAGTGGAGATTCAATGGAGAGTGGTATGTGCCGTTGGGCAAGCCAGCTGGGGAAGATCGCAACAAACAATTCGTTTTGAAATTTGCCGCTAAATATGGTTTCTTAGGAAGGTATAATCAATCTTTATCCATTTCTCCATTCGAGCGTTTTCAAGTGGGTGATGCGGGTTTAAGTAACCAGTTTGCTTTATTAGGTTTTGATATTATTGCACAAAGAGGTTATCCTGTTTATGAAACTTCTAATCCAAAAATCAACCCAGATCAACAATCGTCAAGACAAAAATTCACCATATTTAATAAGTATGCAGTAGAATTAAGATATCCATTGAGCTTAGCTGCTAGTAGCACCATTTATGCATTAACCTTTTTTGAAGCTGCGAACGGATGGTACAGTATGAAAGACTATAATCCATTTCAGTTAAGAAGGTCAGTGGGTGTGGGTATGCGTTTCTTTTTACCTATGTTTGGATTGTTGGGCTTTGATTATGGTATAGGTCTTGATAGATTAAATGGCACAAACTCACTTAAAGATGCATCAAGGTTCACCTTCATGCTTGGATTTGAGCCTGAATAAATAGTGTAATGAATAAAGGATTATTAATGACTAAATTATATACAATGAGACTTAAAGAAGTAGGTTTACTTGCTGTATTATTGGTAGGCTTGTCGTTTGGTACGCAAGCACAATCTAAATATGCTGTTATTAATACCAAGTATATTTTGGATAGAATTCCTGAGTACAAAGAAGCCGACAAGAAACTTAAAGCATTGGGTGACCAATGGCAGCAAGAAATTGATGAGAAGCAAATGGTATTGGACAAAATGTACAAAAACTATGAAGCTGAACAATTTATGCTTTCTGAAGATTTGAGAAAAAAGCGTGAAGATGAGTTGTTTATGAAGGAAAAAGAACTCCGTGATCTACAGAAAAAACGATTTGGCTACGAGGGGGATTTATTTAAAGAACGTCAAAAATTAGTTAAACCTATACAAGACAGAGTCTATAATGCCGCTCAAAAAATGGCTACCGCCCGTTCGTATGACTTCATATTGGATAAAAGTGAAGGAATTACCATTATATTTGCAGACCCTAAGTTGGATAAAAGTGACGATATTTTAAAAGAACTAGGGGTCATCAATAATTAAATAAACAAACAAAAAATAGACAATGAAGAAAGTTTTATTTGCAGCCATCTTGTTAGTGGCATGTACTTTTGGAAACAGTGCAACTGCACAAACGAAGATTGGTTATTTCGATGACCAAAGTGTGATTGCCTTATTCCCTGGCATCCAAGAAAAATTAGATACTGTGTTGAATTCTTATGCAAAAGATTCTTTACAGGACGAGTATGAGTACACTTTAAAAGATTATCAAGTTAAAGACAGTATTTATAAAAGAGATTCAGCTGATTTGTCTAAAAGACCAAAGGCTTTACAAATGGCTACAGACGATTTAAATCGTTTAAAGTACAAGTTGATCAACTGGCAGCAGTACCAACAACAAATGATGGAGCAAAAGCAAGAAGCTTTATTGTTACCATACAGACAAAAAATCGCACAAGCTGTAAGTGAAGTAGTTGCAGAACAAAAATACAATTTGGTTTTAAAGGCAGACGCTTTGTCTCCTTACGCTCAGCCATCTATCGCGGATAACATAACGATCCGTGTTGCTTTAAAATTAAAGCTTCCAGTGCCTAAGGAAATTGAAGATGCTTTCAAAGCAGCTACAACTGGTTCTGCTAAGCCAGCAGCTCCAGCAAAAAAAGGATAATATTTTAAAATATATTTTCAATACACCTCGTTGTTTTACAACGGGGTGTATTAGTTTTACGTGAATAAGGAAAGAGAAATATATGAAAGCACCTATTGGCGTTTTTGATAGTGGATATGGAGGCTTGACTATCTTAAAAGAGTTAAAACAGCAACTACCTGATTATGATTATATCTATTTAGGAGATAATGCGCGTGCTCCCTATGGAACCAGGTCCTTTGATACTGTTTATCAGTATACCCTCGAGGCAGTAGAATGGTTTTTTAAACAAGGATGTAGTTTAGTGATTTTAGCTTGTAATACAGCTTCTGCCAAAGCACTTAGAAATATCCAGCAGTTAGATCTACCTAAAATGGCACCTAATAAAAGAGTGTTAGGGGTAATTAGGCCAAGTTCAGAAGTCTTAGGTAGTTATTCAGCTTCACATCATCTAGGTATTTTAGGAACAACTGGCACGGTACAAAGTGAAAGTTATCCTATAGAATTGGCTAAATTTTCACCTGAGGCCAAAGTTTTTCAACAAGCCTGTCCTATGTGGGTTCCCTTGATCGAGAATGGCCAACACGATGGCCCTGGAGCCGATTACTTTGTCAAATTATACCTAGATAAGCTATTTGAACAATCTGCCCAAATTGACACTGTATTGCTTGCCTGTACCCATTATCCATTGATGGCACAAAAGATCCAGTCTTTTTTGCCTCCAGACGTAAAACTTGTGACTCAAGGCGATATTGTAGCCAAGAGTCTGGCTGTTTATTTGCAAAATCACCCAGAAATAGACCAAAATTGCAGTAAAAATGGGGAGCTTCTTTTTTTCACTACAGACAATGCTGTGAGCTTCGAAGAACAGGGAAGTTTGTTCTTTGGTCAAAAAATTGCTGCAAAACACACAGATTTAGCTTAAAAATTAAAAAAATACACTATTTTTGCCGTCCTTTCACAGGTAGTGGTATGGTGACTGCTATAAGAAGAACGGATTTAGAATATAAAGTATTAAACCTCAAGGGCAGATAGGAATAATCCTAATAACCCGCTAAAAAAAGTATATTATGAAACGTACATTCCAACCTCATAAACGTCGTCGTAAATCAGTTCATGGTTTTCGTAAGCGTATGGAATCAGCTAATGGTCGTAAAGTATTAGCAAGTCGCCGTAAGAAAGGACGCAAGAAACTAACTGTATCTAGCGAGAAAGGATTAAAATAATTTAATCTCTATTCGTAGAAACTTATAATTTTAAAGTCCACTCGTTCTCGGGTGGACTTTTTTAATAGATACCCATTGTCAAAAATTTTTACATATCAAAAAAAGGATAAATTAAAAAGCAGGAAGCAAACTCAAAATTTGTTTTCCTTTGGCAAGTCCATGACCAATGCCCCGCTTAGGTTAATTTATACTTTGGAAAACATAACCGATGCTAACGAGGGCAATCCAGCTCCACTAATCGTACAAGCAGGGGTGGGTGCTCCGACCAAGCAATTTAAAAAGGCAGTACAACGCAATCGCGTTAAAAGATTATTAAGAGAAGCTTATCGTATGGCGCTACCTGCTTTTAAAGCAGCGCTTCCATTGCAAGGCATGAGATTGAATATTTTTATTTTATACATGGATGTAAATGTATTGCCGCAAGTAGAGATCAATGCAAAAATGAATTTACTATTGAATCAATTGGTAAAACGAATCTATGGACAAGCTTAAGCAAATCATTGCCTTTCCATTTATTGTATTGATTCGATTTTATCAATATGTTTTGTCACCTTATTTAGGGGGTAGTAAATGCCGTTTTACACCAACCTGTTCACAATACACTGCAGAAGCAATCCGAAAATATGGTCCTATCAAAGGCATAGTAATGGGTGTAAAAAGATTAAGCAAGTGTAGACCTGGTGGTGGACATGGTTATGATCCAGTCCCTTAATTTTTTCAGCTTTTTGCGCATAAAAAAACCGCCCCTTTGGAGGACGGTTTCTGTTATATCATGTCACTATTTTGCTTAATTATTTTGCGGCAGCAAAACGATCTGCTATTACAGACCAGTTTACTACATTCCAAAATGCAGCTAAATAATCTGCTCTTCTGTTTTGATATTTTAAGTAGTAGGCATGTTCCCAAACATCTGCACCTAAAATAGGTGTTCCTTTAACTTCTGCTACATCCATTAATGGATTGTCTTGATTTGGAGTTGAGCTAACTTCTAATTTTCCGTCTTTTACAATTAACCAAGCCCATCCACTTCCAAAACGTGTCATACCAGCGTTGGCAAATTTTTCTTTAAATGCATCAAAGCTACCAAAGCTCGCATCAATTGCAGCAGCTAAATCACCAGTTGGTGTACCACCTGCGTTTGGCGCTAAACTATTCCAAAAGAAAGTATGGTTCCAATGTCCGCCACCATTGTTTCTAACTGCAGGGCTGATGCTTCCAGCAACTGCAACTAATTCTTCGATAGATTTACCTTCATTAGGTGTGCCAGCTACTGCTTTATTTAAATTGTCTACATATGCTTGATGGTGTTTGCCATGGTGTATTTGCATGGTCAAGGTATCAAAATGTGGCTCTAAGGCTTCGTGTGCATAAGGTAATGCAGGTAATGTAAATGACATATTGCGTTATTTTTATTGTTTATAATTGAATGCCAAAATTACAATGCTTTCAGCGATTCTTATAGCTAAAACAAAAAATTTCCTTAAATAGATAAAATAGGAATATAAGTCTATCCCTATTTATTTCATATTATATAGGACAAAGGTGTAAATACTATTCCGTAGCGAACAAGAAGACGCGAATGAGCGTCTGATGAAAGCAGAAAATTTCAAAGCTGAGAGCCTAGGAATAGGTATTTATTCCTTTTAAACAAGCTAAAATAAATTCAATAATATTGAGGAGAATACTATCGCTTGGCTTTAAAGAAGGCTTGCATCAGGGAAGCGCATTCTTCTTGTAGGATGCCTCCAGTAAGGGTAGTAGAGGGGTGGAAGGGATTCTTTTCTGTTACACGACGGTAGCTGTTCTTTTCGTCGTAAGCACCAAATACAATATGTCCAATCTTATTCCAGTACAATGCACCTGCACACATTAAGCAGGGTTCCAGGGTTACATAGAGTGTAGCTTCTGGGAGGTATTTGGATTGCAAATTTTCACAAGCACTTGAGAGGGCCAATATTTCGGCATGTGCCGTAACGTCTTTTAAAAGTTGAACTTGGTTGTATCCTTTGGCGATGACTTGATCGTTCATTACGATAACAGCACCAACTGGTACTTCATCTTCGTCAAAGGCCCTCTTTGCTTGTAAGAGGGCCTGACGCATATATTGTTCATGTTTATTTTCCAATGGATAGTATAAATATGATTACAGTTTTTGGATACGAATATTTCTGTACCAAACTTTATCACCATGATCTTGTAAACTGATATGACCAGAGAATATTTTTCCAAAATCTGGAGATTCTCCTTTTGAGAACTTACTTCTTCTGATTAATTCTTTCCAACCATCATCTCCTAAATGAGTACTTACTGTCGTCACGCCATTTAATTTAAGTTCTAGGGTTCCTTTATTCACGATGATGTCTACTTTATTCCATTCTTCGGCTGGTTTTACCCCTGTTTCATTACCTACGATCAAGTCATATAAATTACCCGCTCTGTGACTAATGATTTTACTATCAGGATGACCATCGTTATCTAACACTTGCATCTCAGGTCCTGTATGCCAAGTGTAATTATATTTTGCAGGATTGTCTTGCACAAAAAAGATAATACCACTGTTCCCATTCTTGGAGATCTTCCATTCTAATTGCAAATGAAAATTGGTAAAGCTTTCGTTGGTAACGATATCGCCACCACCCACAATTCTTCCTCCTACTTTATTAGTTGGGTCAAACATTAAAGTCCCGTCTACTGCCTTCCATGCTTCGCCAGCAGTTGTTTTGCCATAGGTATGCCAACCATTAGTTGTTTTACCATCGAATAAAGAAATCCAATTATTTTGAGATTGCGCTTGGTTGAATCCAACTAGTGCAAAAGTCAATAAGGTTAAAGCAAGCAATTGTTTTTTCATAAAATGAATTTAGTAGATTATTTCTTAAGCAATAAAATGTACTTCACCATTGCTTCTGCGTCTTCTTGACTTACTTGTGGATGAGGTGTCATAGGGATCGCGCCCCAGTTACCGCTTCCGCCTTTGATGATTTTTCCAGCTAACATTGCTATATTTTCATCAGTGTTCTCATATTTAGCAGCCACTTCTTGGTAAGCTGGTCCAATATTTTTTTCTGCAACTTTATGACAAGTTAAGCAGTCGCTTCCTGCAACCAATGCCAATCCTTTTGA
>CAZAOF010000010.1:0-24084 GCA_964486665.1 uncultured Sediminibacterium sp. | reverse complement strand
GAATTATATGAATTGATAGATGCTATTATTGACGAAGACTGGGAAGGGATTAAAGAAGAATTAGGGGATATCCTTTTGCACGTTTTATTTTATGCTAAAATTGGTACCGAGCAAGGCCATTTTACTTTACAAGATTCTATAGAAGCTATCTCCAAAAAACTAATCCATCGCCATCCACATATCTATGGAGATGTGAAAGTGCAGGACGAAGAAGAGGTAAAGCGCAATTGGGAGCAATTAAAATTACAAGAAGGGAAGACTTCTTTATTGGCAGGCGTACCGAACAGCTTACCTGCGATGGTGAAGGCATTTAGGATACAGCAAAAAGTCAAGCAAGTTGGATTTGAATGGGAGAACAAAGAACAGGTGTGGGATAAAGTAGAAGAGGAGATAGGAGAGTTAAAGGCAGAGATCGAAGCAAATGACCAAGAAAAGATGGAAGCCGAATTTGGGGATGTATTGTTTAGTATGATCAACTATGCACGTTTTTTAAATATAGATCCGGAAACTGCATTAGAGAAAACCAATAAGAAGTTTAAACATCGCTTTGAATTAATGGAGTCTTATGCAAAGGAAAACGGATTAGATTTAGCGAAGCTGTCTTTAAATGAAAAAGAAGCCATCTGGCAGTCAATGAAAAAGAAATAAAAAAGGCGCTATTGCTAGCGCCTTCCATGAGGATAATTTGATGTTTGGGGAGAGGTTATTCATTTAAGTTTAACATAAAGGCATAGTTACCAAAGAAGCCTGGGTAGATACCAGATAGTTTGATAATAGCACCAGTTTGTTTTTTTAATTTTTCATAGAATTCTTCTGTGTTTTTCACAGGCTGATCATTCACATGCGTGATGACAAACCCTTTTTCAACCCTGCTTTTTCCTAAGATACCATTGCCCAATTCTTTTACCAATACACCACCATCGATATCATTTTTTTCTGCAGTTGCTTTGTCAATAGTTTCTAATTTACCACCTAGCTTTTCAGCGGCCTTGCTGCTGCTCGCTAAATCAGTATTACCCAATTTGGCTTTCAAGGTTGCATTTAAGGTAAGGTCTTTATTGTCTCTTTTTACAGTAATACTAATTTTATCGTTTGGTTTGTACTTTGCAATTTGTTCTTGAAGTTCAGGGGAAGACTTAATCGCAACGCCATTTATTTTAGTGATGATATCACCTGCTTTTACTCCAGCTGCTTTTGCAGCACCGCCTTCCAACACATCTGTTACTACAATACCTTGTACATCTCCAATCTTAACTTTAAAATCGGCTTCAATCTTTTTGATTTGTTCTTCTGATAAATCATCTTGAGGATAGGAGATACCCAAATAAGCACGTTGTACAGTACCAAATTTTACAATATCGGTCACTACTTTTTTCACCAAGTTCACTGGAATGGCATATGAATATCCAGCATAAGAACCAGTTGGGGAAGCAATGGCGGAATTAATTCCTACTAACTCTCCACTTGTGTTGACTAAAGCACCACCACTATTTCCTTGGTTGACAGCAGCATCAGTTTGCAGGAAAGTTTCTACAGGTTTATCGCTTTGTTTGGAATTGATATTGATGGATCTATTCTTGGCACTAATAATACCTGCAGTAATAGTTACATCTAAGTTCAAAGGATAACCAATAGCCAATACCCACTGACCTAATTTAATTTCATCGCTATTTCCATATAATAAATAAGGCAAACCGCTTGCGTCGATTTTGATCACAGCCAAATCACTGCTCGCGTCTGTACCAATTACTTTTGCCTTATAGCTTTTCTTATTTGTTAGTGTTACATTGATTTCATCTGCACCATTCACTACGTGATTATTTGTTACAATATAGCCGTCTGCTGTAATCAATACACCACTACCACTTGCTCTTTGCTCTGGAATCACTCTTGGGCCTCCAAAAAAATCACCTAACATATCATCATCACCAAAAAAATCAAAGAATGGATTCCTTTGTCTTGGTTGTCCATTTTGTTGCACTTGTTTTGCGTTGGTCTTGGTTTTGATATGAACCACCGCAGGAGAGGCAGCACTTGCTGCTGGTGTAAAATCTACTGTGGTAGCGGGCGCATTGCCTTGGAATAAACTAGCATAGTTTGCCGGCAAATTATTGGCCGATTCAAATGCGGTACTTGAATTGTTTAGTTTGGCATAACCCCATACACTCAAAACGGTTGTCGTTGCACTAATGGCAACAATGGCTAATACATTTTTTAAATTCAAATTCATAACAGACTATTTGATGTTTATACAAGAAATTTCACAAATTATGTACCAATCTCAATGCAATCTAATTTAGCTGAAATTATGTCACAAATTTTGCATTATTGTTTAACAAAAAATTTACGAAAAAGTTCGTCATTTCAATCCTGATAAAAAGGACAAGCAGTCCACTCCATCTGCATATTGGTCTATTTTAGGTTGTTGTAAACTACCATAAAGTTGGTGCGCTCGGCCCACGACACATTGAACTTCCTCGAGGTTCAATGAAGGAGGGTGGTTAACTGGGTAAAATTGATAATGTATCTGACTTATCGCAGCAAATGGAGAAGGGTTCTCACTTAATAATACACCTCCTGAATCCATGTAAAATTGTTTGCTCATCATTAGCAAAGCCAACTGATAGTCATAATTATGTTTGTACTTATGTTGATCTAGTAGGTAATTGTATTTTTTTAGGGCACCTAAAAAAGGAATAAAATCGTAGCCTTCGGGTACCCAAATTTGAGTGACATTTCTGCAGCCCATGCCAAAATAAAGCATACAATCATCCGCCAACGCAGCTAATTCTTCAGGGGTCTCTTGGCCGTCTAATATAGCAATGGAAGTTTTATTTTTTCTAATAATATTGGGGAATTTGCCAAAATAATATTCAAAATAATTGCTTGCATTATTGCTACCAGTAGCGATATAGGCATCGCAATTTTTTAACTGCTCCTGTACTAAAATTAAATCAGCAAATTCGGGGTGGATGTCAATTAAGCTCGCGATAATAAAGTCCATCAAGATCTGGTCTTTAGACGATCTCTTCACCACTGCAGTATGTCCAGCAATAAGCGTACTCAATAAGTCATGAAAACCGACCAAAGGGATATTGCCAGCCATTACGATGCCCACCTTTAAATGAGTGGGTTGGTCTGCGATAGAGGGGTATTTGGACGTCCATTCAATGAGGGTACCTTCTTTTAAAAACTGCTGGCTTATCTGCTGAATGGCTTGATCGATAAATTCAGGTAAAAACCAGGCATTTTGACGATAAGCCTCTTCCTTAGCAGCCAATAATGAGCTATTATTTGGATCAGCTAGCTGTGCGCCAAGGGTGACAAAACCTTTAATTCTTGCTTGTAAGTTCATGCTTGTGTTATATCTTTGTAAGCAAAAGTACGTTACTAAAATTTAAATATTTTTTATGGCAATTAAAATTACAGACGAATGTATCAATTGTGGCGCATGTGAGCCAGAATGTCCAAATAATGCAATTTATGAAGGTGGTGTAGAATGGGCTATGTCCGATGGTACCTCTTTAAAAGGTGCTTATACTTTAATGGACGGCACAGCAGTAGATGCAGGTGCGAGAATGACTCCAGTAGCTTTAGATACTTATTACATTACTCCGAATAAATGTACAGAGTGTCAAGGGTTTCACGAAGAACCTCAGTGTGCTGCGGTTTGTCCAGTGGACTGTTGTGTACCTGATGAGTTGTACAAAGAGACCGTGGATGAATTGTTGGCTAAGAAAGAAAAATTACATTTATAATAAATGGTTTAAAAAGGGAGTCATTTCCCTTTTTTTATTTCCCAATTAATTTGGCGTTAAATTGGCCAAGCTCAAAATGGAAGACATGAGAAAAAAAGTTGCATTAGTTACGGGTGGTTATAGCTCTGAAGCAGAGATTAGTTATAAAAGTGCTAAGACGGTTTTCAATGCCTTGGATAAAGAAAAATACGAAGTATATCAAATAGATATTCATCCGACAGGCTGGTGGTATGAGAATGCAGTTGGAGAAGAAGTGGCAGTGGATAAGGCTGATTTCAGTATTGTAGAAGGCAGTGAAAAAATAAAATTCGATGTGGCTCTTATGTGTATCCATGGAACGCCAGGAGAAGATGGAAAATTACAAGGATACTTTGACATGATTGGATTGCCTTACACCAGTTGCGACACGGCAACTTCTGCATTGACATTCAATAAAAGATACACTGTTGCGGTTGCTGGATTTGGTGGAGTTGGTGTGGCAAAGTCTTTACATTTATTTAAAGAAAATACTTTAGACGCAGCAGAAATTTTAGCTAATGTAAAATTGCCAGTTTTTGTTAAGCCAAACAATGGAGGTAGTAGTTTTGGTATTAGTAAGGTGAATCAAGCAAGCGAGCTTCCAGCTGCATTAGAAAAAGCATTCAAAGAAGACACACAGATATTGGTAGAGGAGTTTATTAGTGGTAGAGAATTTACCATTGGGGTATTTAAATCAAAAGGTAAAATAACGGTATTGCCTATTACCGAAATCAAAACGGATAATGAATTCTTTGATTATGAAGCAAAATACCAAGGTAAGAGTAAGGAAATTACACCTGCTGAAATCCCATCTAAAATGTTTGACGCATTAACTGCAGCAGCACAGAAAGTGTATGCTATTTTAAATTGCAGAGGTGTTGTTAGAATAGATTTTATTTATGACGAAGCTGCCGAAAAAGCATATATGTTGGAAGTGAATACGGTGCCAGGACAAAGTGAAGCAAGTGTAATTCCACAACAGGTTAAGGCAATGGGTTGGAACTTAACAGAATTCTATGGCTGGATTATTGAAGACAGTTTAGAACAAAAATAAAATAAATCAATTTGAAATTAATTGACGACATATTAAAAAAGCCTTTATGGATGAATATGCTCATTGGATTTGGAGCAGCATTCTTTCTATTAATCTTATTCTTTTTCTCCTTGGGTTGGATTACAGGTAATGGAGAAACAGAGAAAGTGCCTGCTGTGATTGGACTTGATGTTGTTGCAGCAGAAAAAAACTTAACAGCTCTGGGATTTGAGGTCGTATTACAAGATTCTATTTATGTTGATACACTTGCAAGGAATGCAGTATTAAGGCAGACACCCGAATCAGATGAGGTTGTAAAAAAAGGGAGAACTGTATACCTTACAATCAATCGTGTGATTGCACCACAAGTGGACATGCCTAACTTAGTAGGTTTCTCCATTAAAAGTGCGGAGACTTATTTAAAAGTACTTGGTTTAAGAATAGGTTCCATTCAAATGGTTCCAGATCAAAATAAAAATGTAGTTATTGATCAATTAGTCAATGGCAAGCCCATTGCTCCAGGTTCAAAAATACCTTCTGGGACACTTATTCATTTTTTAGTAGGTGATGGTGGAGCATCCGCTGGATTATTGATGCCTGACTTAGTAGGGTTAACCTATGAACAAGCAAAAGCAACATTAATTAGTTTAGGTTTAAATATTGGTACGGTGTCTGTGAATGGATCGATTGGGGATAGTGCAAGTGCATTCGTGTTTGACCAAAGCCCTAGTGTTTATGGAAGTCAATTAGATTCCTTAGGCATGCCAGTTAAAAATACTATTTCAAGAGGGGCTGTAATTAATTTAGTGTTAGACAAAGTTGCTCCATTAAAAACAGAAAGAGATTCACTTTAAATGACATTTAAGTCTAAAGAGACAGAGCTTTATTTATATTAACAGTTTAATTTCCAAGTTTATGAAAACAATCACAGTAGAGGACTTAAAAGCTAAAATCGATGCAGGGGAGCAGCTTCATTTATTAGATGTTAGAGAACCACATGAGCATGCTGCATTTAATATTGGGGGACAATTATTGCCATTAGGTTTAGTACAAGCATTACAATTAGATGAAGTGGAGCACTTGAAAGACGAAACTGTATACGTATACTGTCGTAGTGGAAATAGGAGTGGACAAGCTTGTATGATGATGGAGCCTTATGGTTTCAAAAACGTGATCAATGTTGTTGGCGGTATGTTAGCATGGCAAGAAAAATTTCCAGGATAAAATATCATTCAGCATATGAAAAAAATCATTCAATTAGTAGTTTGTTGCCTTGTTTTATCCATTACGGCATGTAAGAATGGATCAGGTGATGCAAAGTTAAACTACCACGATACGACTGGCAGAACAGATGTTTTATCTGGTGGCGTGAAACGAATTCCTATTCATACTGCTAAAGGTGATTTTACTGTATGGACAAAACGTGTAGGAAACAATCCAACCAAAAAAGTATTGTTATTACATGGTGGCCCTGGTGCAACTCACGAATATTTTGAATGTTTTGATTCTTTTTTGCCTCAAGAAGGGGTGGAATATTATTACTATGATCAACTAGGGTCTGCTTATTCTGATAATCCAAATGATAGTAGCTTGTGGTCAATTGAGCGCTTTGTAGAGGAGGTGGAAACTGTTAGAACGGCACTTGGTTTAGATGCTACTAATTTTTATTTATTAGGACATTCTTGGGGTGGTATTTTAGCTATTGAATATGCATTAAAATACCAACAAAATTTAAAAGGTTTGATCATTTCTAACATGCAGGCTTCGATCCCTGAATATGTTAAATATGCCAATGAAGTTTTAGGGCCTCAATTGCCTAAAGAAGTTTTAACAAAAATTAGAGCTTATGAAACAATAGGCTTGTATACAGATCCTACCTATTTAAAATTAATCAACGATTATTATTATCCAGAGCATGTATTGAGAATGCCTACAGCTAATTGGCCTGACCCAGTTGTGCGTGCTTTTGCTAAACTCAATTATCCATTGTATTTAAAAATGCAGGGGCCATCTGAATTTGGTGTAGTTGGAAATGCGGTGTTGAAAGATTGGGACAGAACTGCTGACTTGGCAAAAATAAAAGTACCAACTTTAGCTATTGGTGGAACATTTGATACGATGGATCCTAAAGCAATGGAGCAGATTTCGAAGCAGGTGCAAAATGGCACATTCTTACTTTGTCCAAAAGGATCACATATGTCTATGTATGATGATCAGCAAACTTATTTTAAAGGGTTGATTGCTTTTATTAATAAGGTAGATAAGGAATCAAAATAATAATTGACAGCACTAATTTGATTTATTTAATTAGTAAGTTATAGTAAAATGGTCCTGAATTTTCAGGACCATTTTTATGTAGCATAAGTATATAATTTATTTCAGGTCGATCTTTAAACTTATCCAGAAATTCCTTCCTGCCATTGGGTAATAATTATTAGAAGTAGTTAAAGTACGATCATAGATATAGCTGAACGTATACCCATTTGGCGCATAAGTTACATCTAAAATATTATTTGCATAGACTTGTAAAAGCATGGCGAATTTTGCTTTATTTATAATTGTCCAATGTGCATTAATGTCATTGATAAAATAAGCGTCTAATATTCTGTTCTTATTTTGCGTGTTATCTAAGAATTGGATAGAGGTATATTTAGTAGTCCAAAAAAAGCTAAGCTTGTCATTTGGTTTCCAATTAAAAGTGCGGTTGGTTGTCAAGCTAGGAGATAAAGCTATATTGGTGTTTTTATGTTGAATAGCTACCTGTGTGTATTGGTCATAGTCGTCTATATATTCTGTAAATTCTCTTATTTTATTTTGGCTTAATGTAACACTATAACTTGTGCTGTATTTTTTATTAAACGAATAGCGGAGTTGTAGTTCAATTCCTGCTCTATAACTCCTAGGGACATTTGTTCTAGTATAGGCGCCCACATCATTGATTTTACCAGTCAATACCAACTGGTCTTTATAGTCCATATAGTACACATTGGCATTGATCGCGTATTTCGCTTTCTTTAATTCAAGACCTGTCTCCCAATCTATTAATTGTTCTCTCCTTGGTTGTTCAATTACGCTAGCTTCAAAGTCGTCTCTATTAGGCTCCTTATTAGCTACTGCTACACTTGTATAGTAGAATATATTTTTAGCTTGGTAGGTCAGACCCATTTTAGGGTTAAAAAAATTAAACTTTCTTTCAATTTCTAATGCAGTATTTTTTGTAAAACCATTCATTTGGTGATTGACAAATCTGTATTGCAGGTCTATGAAACTTCTAAATCTATTTGATAATTTCCTTTCCCATTTGACATAAGTATTCATTTCTTTTTTTAATGCATCATTATCATAATACCTATAATTGGCTGGTGCCAAGCTAGTAGGAAGATAGGGTAAAGTGCCAAAATGTAATCCATCATAAACGCTCCATCCGCCACCAATCGTTACATCGTTTAAACTATCAACATAGGAGATAGCTGCAATCTGTCCAAAAAAACGGTTATCAAGCCATCTTCTTCTTACTAAGTCAGCGGGTACATTTATTCTATTTTCGATATCGATTTGATAGTCTTCATAATCTACCCCCGCTTTATATTCTTCATAATATCCTCTACCTGTAGTTAAATAAAATGCAGTATTCCATTTCCAATTACCCATTATATTTTTGTTGTAAAACAATTGATAATGAGTTTGTTTGTAATTATCTGTTTGGTTGTCATAGGGGGCGTCAGCTTTCTCTGTTCCTGCCGGATTAAATGTTCTGTTGGTGGCTAGTAATTCCTGAGGCACACCGTACCATGCTTGGTAAGTTTTTTCCTTACCACTAAATACATTCAATCTTAAGGAAGATTTATCCCCCCAATAGGTGCCACTTAAGAAAAAACTTTTCAAATCACTGCTCGCTCTATCAATATAACCGTCACTAGTGATAGAACTCATCCTTCCGTCTATTGTAAATCTGTTATTGATTAATCCTGAGCCAAAAACTACATTATTTTTTAAGCTATTGAAAGAACCAGCACTGTTTTGTAATGTTACATACGATTTAGGATTGTAATCGTTTGTCATTAAGTTAACACTAGCTCCAAATGCACCGGCACCATTAGTGGAAGTACCAACACCTCTTTGTATTTGAATACTATTGACACTCGAACTAAAGTCAGGAATGTTTACAAAAAAAGTACCCATACTTTCTGGGTCATTATAAGGAATACCATTTAAAGTGAAATTGATTCTTGTTGCATCCGTACCTCTAATTCTTATACCAGTATAGCCAACTCCAATACCTGCGTCGGCATGAACCACTACAGAAGGGGTGTTCTCTAGTATAAAAGGAAGGTCTTGGCCTGCATTGTTCAAGGCAATTTGGGCTTTACTCAAATTTGTTTTTGCGAATGGGGCCTGTTCGCTGACCCTGATTGCTTTAACTTCCAAAGGGGGCAAGTTTCTAATACTATCAGTATAGGCTTGTTCAAGTTCAGTAATCTTGCTTACTTTTTTTACTTCTTTCTTTTGAGCCAAAATTGGCTGAAGCAGTAATACAAGTACAAATGTTCCCAATAACTTAGTCATAACTAATGTTTAATTTTTAAAAAAAATCTACTGGGAACAGGGAATAGCTATGAGAAGTGGCGCAAGATTTGCGGTGACCTTCCCTTCGCAGGCATTACCCTGTTCAGGTGCTACGGGTTTTTTCTCAGCTTTTTACAGCACCCCGAGGACGGTGCAAAAATAGGGTGCTTTTTTTAGACGAACAACTGTAACTTTAATGGAAGCCTTTCGTTATACGATATAAATACAACGATTATGAAAAAGTTATTAGTTTTTACCTTGGTTTTGTTCGCTTTTGTTGCCCAAGCTCAAAATAAAATGGGAGTGGTCTATGATGACAATGTACAGGTAAGAAAACTGTCCAGTTTTACGTCAATTCGTGTTTCTCACGCAATAGAACTTTATATAAGTCAGTCAGATAAAACAGAAGTTGCTGTGAGTGCAAGCTCAACAGAATATAGAGATAGGATTATTACTGAAGTGTCAGGAGGCACCTTAATCATAAGAATGGCCGATAATAATAAGTGGTGGAAATGGAGCGATGGAAATTATGCTAAAGCGTATGTAAGTGTTAAGGACTTGTACAATTTAACAGGCTCTGGTGCCACTAATATTAAAATAGTGAATGGATTAAGTGCTGAGAAATTAAAGATCAACCTTTCTGGAGCAAGTGATTTAAAAGGGGAGATTAAAGCAGGAACTTTATTAGCAGATCTTTCAGGAGCATCAAGCTTTAAAGGAAAAATTTATGCAAATGCATTTTCTGCGAAAGGCTCAGGTGCAAGTAGCTACGAAGTAACAGGATCGGGAGATGATTTAATTGTAGATGTCTCTGGTGCATGTAGTGTAAAAATGTATGACTATATGGTTAAAGGAGCTTCAGTAGATGCGACAGGTGCGAGCAGTGTAAAAGTGAATGTGTCGGATATATTGAAGTTGCGCGCTTCTGGAGCTAGTGATATAGATTATAAAGGCAAGCCTTCTGTAAAAGAACTAAATAGTACAGGCGCTTCTAGTATAAAGCAAAGGAACTAATCTACTATAGCTACCTTCTTTTAATCGTTTATTGTACATTCTTCTCAATAAACTTGTTTAGGAACTTATATTGCCCTATCTTTGCCGTCCAAACATCGCGAGGTAGAGCAGCGGTAGCTCGTCGGGCTCATAACCCGAAGGTCGGAGGTTCGATCCCTTCCCTCGCAACATCTAATCCCGCTCCCGATTCTTATCGAGAGCGGATTTTTTTTGTCGTAACTTTGTATTATTAAATTAAAGGAATGAAAGTCGGTTTTGTAAACATATTTGGTAAACCTAACGCAGGAAAGAGCACTTTGCTGAACGCCATCATGGGCGAGAAGATGGCTATTGTATCCTCCAAGGTCCAAACCACAAGACATAGAATCAAGGCCTTTTTAAACAAGGAAGACGAGTATCAAATCATATTCTCAGATACACCAGGGATCATTGATCCTAAATACAAGCTTCATGAGAAAATGATGGGTGCTGTAAAATCAGCATTGGAAGATGCAGATTTAGGGCTTTTAATGGTAGATGTAAGAGATGATTTTGAAGAAATAGACGCCATGTTTACTGCATTAAGGCTAAAAGTGCCTTGTATTGTAGTCATGAATAAGTCGGATTTAGCAGAGGGCGGCAGGGTAAAAGAAGCAAATGCTTTCTTTAGCACAAAGCCTTATTGCTCTAAAATAATTTCTATTAGTGCATTGAATAACAGCGATATAGATAGGTTATTGAAAGTTATTTTAGAATTACTTCCAGAGGGAGGTCATCCATTTTTTGATCAGTCGGATTTGAGTGATTTGCCCACTAAGTTCTTTGTGAGTGAGATTATAAGGGAGAAAATTTACCAGTTATTTGGTGAAGAAATTCCATACCATACAGCAGTCTTGGTGAATTCATTTAAGGAACAACCTTTATTGGTTAAAATTCAAGCTGATATTGTGGTGAATAGAGAATCACAAAAGGCGATTATTATTGGCGAGAAGGGGAAGTTGATCAAGGAAATTGGCACATTGGCAAGAAAGGATATAGAGGCTTTTATTGGTTCTAAGGTCTATTTAGAGTTGCTAGTAAAAGTGAAGCCTAAGTGGAGGGATAATGAGTTGAAGTTGAAAGAATTTGGATACCAATAGTACTTTAGATAAATAATATTAAGTTATTGATTTTTAGTATTTTAAGATAGTTTATTTGATTATTAAATTTAAGTTTTATGAGTTTTACAGTCGCTATAGTAGGAAGACCCAATGTAGGAAAGAGCACGCTGTTTAATCGCTTGTTAGAAGAGCGCAAGGCCATTGTGGATGACGTGAGTGGTGTAACAAGGGATCGTCAATATGGTGTTACAGAATGGAATGGTAAAAATTTCAACGTGATTGATACAGGTGGATTTGTGCCTGATTCAAGTGATATGTTTGAGACAGAAATCAGAAAGCAAGTTAAAATTGCAATTGACGAAGCTAACTGTATCGTTTTTATGGTAGATGCCGCGGTGGGTTTAACCGATCTAGATGCTGCCATGGCAGATATGCTTAGAAGGACTACAAAACCGGTTTTGGTGGTTGCTAATAAAGTAGATAATTCTACAAGGGCTTTAGATGCCACAGAGTTTTATAGTATGGGATTTGAGCATAACTATTTTGTGAGTTCAATCTCAGGAAGTGGTACTGGTGAATTATTGGACGCTATCACTACTTTCATTACAGAACCTCAGCCTACGGATGAAGAATTAGAAGCAGCCGACAATGTGCCTAAAATAGCCATTATAGGACAGCCAAATGTAGGTAAATCTTCTTTATTGAACGCCTTTATTGGTCAAGAAAGAACCATTGTAAGTGATATTGCTGGAACAACTAGAGATACGATACATACCCATTATAACATGTTTCAAAAGGAGTTCATCCTTATTGATACTGCTGGAATCAGAAGAAAGAATAAGGAAAAAGACGATCTAGAGTTCTATTCTGTCATTCGTGCCATCAAGGCAATGGATGAAGCTGATGTTTGTTTAATGGTGATTGATGCTGTAAAAGGCATTACTGCTCAGGACCTTAGTATTTTTAGCCTTGCTGCTAAAAAGGGTAAAGGGATTGTATTCTTGGTAAATAAATGGGATTTAGTACCTAAGGAAACGAATACTGCAAGAGACTATGAAAAAAGGCTAAAAGACAAACTGGCACCTTTTACAGACGTGCCTATTTTATTTATCTCGGCTGTGGAAAAGACCCGTATTTTCAAAGCTATTGAAATGGCATTGGAAGTATATGACAACAAGCATCGAAAAATTCCAACTTCAAAGTTGAATGATATTATGCTTAAGGTAATTGAGAAATACCAGGCCCCAGTTGTTAGAGGACACGTGATCAAGATCAAATTTGTACAACAGTTACCAACCCGTGTACCAAGTTTTGCCTTTTTTACCAATTTTCCTGATGACATTAAGACACCTTATAGAAATTACCTTGAAAACCAGGTAAGGGCTAATTTTAAATTTACAGGGGTACCTGTTCGTATCTACTTTAGAAAGAAGTAGTTATGAAGCTTAAAACTATGATTTTAGGCTATTATTTAAAAAATGGCAGATTAAATTAGTTAAAATTTGGTCAAGATATTGTTAAAACCTATCTTTGCCAACGTATTTTTTATACCAAACTTAAAACATTTAAAATGAAAAAAGTATTCGCAATCTTCGCTATCGCTGCTTTAACTGCATGTGGTGGTGCTTCTACTGAAGCTACAACTGATTCTGCTGCTGCAACTGTTGATACAGCTGCTGTTGCTGTTGATTCTGCTGCTGTTGCAACTGATTCAACTGCTACTGATTCTGCTGCTACTAAGTAGTCCTAGAAGTTTTATAATAACTTCTTGCAAGAAGGTCCTTTCCGAATTTCGGAAAGGATTTTTTTTTGTAGTTACCTCAAAGTTCAACTTGGTTTCAAAGGCGAATGACTCATTTTTGGCATCAATATTGCCTATAGATAGGTAGACAAGAAGGCCAACCTAAATGGGTTGACTTATGTCATTTTGACTATTAATATAAAATACAAAACATTGGATAAGCAATTTTTATTTAAAACAGAGGAAGACAACGAATTCATCCCTTTATTCACTTTTAACGAGCAGGATATGGAAAATGAACCAGCAATTGTTGTAGAAGAAATGATTCCAATACTTCCGTTGAGAAATACCGTCCTATTTCCTGGGGTAGTCATTCCTATTACTGTAGGAAGAGATAAAAGTATCCAGGCTGTGAAAGCAGCTTATGCTAAAGACAAATTAGTGGGGGTATTGGCTCAGAAGGATGGCAATATTGAAGACCCAAGTCCAGCAGATTTATGTGCCATTGGGACAGTCGCTAAGATCATCAAAATGATCAAAATGCAAGATGGAGGCACTACTATTATTATTCAAGGGAAAAAACGTTTTGAATTAATAGAGATGGTGGAAGAGGATCCGTTTTTTAAAGGGAAAGTGAAATTAATAGAAGATACCCCTGTGCATAAAGACGATAAACATTTTGAAGCCTTACTCTCTACTATAAAAGATCTTGCTGCCCAGATTATTCAGTTGTCACCTAATTTCCCTTCCGAAGCAACCATGATTCTTAAGAACATAGAGAGCCCGATGTTCTTAATCAACTTTGTAGGTAGCAATCTTAATATTGAACTACAAGAAAAACAAGGCTTATTAGAGATCAATGATATTACAGAAAAAGCCGAAAAATTAGTAGCCTATTTACAAAAGGAACTACAATTTGTAGAGCTTAAAAATAAAGTAGCTAATAAGACCAGGACAGAAATCGACAAACAACAAAGAGACTATTTTTTACAGCAGCAGCTCAAGAGCATCAAGGATGAATTAGGAGGAGATCCTAATGAGCGTGAGGTGGCTGAGATGAAAAAGAAGGCCGAACATAAAAAGTGGCCTGATGCTGCTAAAAAATTATTTCAAAATGGGTTGGAGAAATTGGAGCGTATGCATCCAAGTACACCAGATTATTCTGTGGTGTACAATCACTTAGATTTATTATTAGACCTTCCATGGGATGAATATACAGAGGACAATTATGATTTAAAGCATGCTAAAAAAGTGTTAGATGACGATCATTATGGCATGGGTAAAATCAAGAATCGTATTTTAGAGTACTTGGCTGTATTGAAATTAAAAGGAGACATGAAGAGCCCAATACTTTGTTTCTTAGGTCCTCCAGGAATTGGTAAAACTTCTTTAGGAAGATCTATCGCTCATGCGATAGGAAGAAAATACACACGTGTGAGCTTGGGTGGACTGCATGACGAAAGCGAAATTAGAGGCCATCGTAAAACCTATATTGGCGCAATGCCAGGTAGAATTATACAAAGCATTCGTAAAGTCAAAACATCTAATCCTGTAATGATTTTAGATGAGATAGATAAAATTGGTAAAGACCAAAGGGGAGATCCATCATCTGCATTGTTAGAAGTATTGGATCCAGAACAAAACCACAGCTTTTATGACAATTATTTAGAATCTGAATATGATTTAAGTAAGACTTTGTTTATTGCTACAGCAAATGATATTAGTCAGATTCAGCCAGCTTTAAGAGATCGATTAGAAATTATCGATTTGAGTGGGTATGCTGTGGAAGAAAAAGTGGAGATCGCAAAACGACATTTATTGCCAAAGCAAAAATCCCTTCATGGATTAGAGAAATACAATTTCAAAATCCAGGATAATGTATTGGAAAAAGTAATCGAAGATTATACAAGAGAAAGTGGTGTACGTGAATTAGATCGTCAATTAGCATCTATCATGCGCTACCAAGCAAAACAAATTGCGTATAAGCAAAAAATTAAACCAACAGTAAGTAAATCAGACTTGCTTAAAATATTGGGTCAACCAAGGTATAGCAATGAGATTTACAAAACAGTAAATATGCCAGGAGTAGCAGTTGGGTTAGCTTGGACTTACGTTGGTGGGGATATTCTATTTATTGAAACCTTACTTTCAGATGGCAAAGGGGAATTAAAACTTACTGGTAACTTAGGGAATGTCATGAAAGAGAGTGCGACCACAGCAATGACTTACTTACAAGCTAATGCTAAAAAAATTGGTGTCGATCCGGAATTATTTAAAACCAAAGCTATCCATATGCATGTACCAGAAGGTGCTGTACCTAAGGATGGTCCAAGTGCAGGTATTACCATCTTGACTGCATTAAGTTCTGCTTATACTGGAAGAAAAGTAAAGCCTTTCTTAGCTATGACAGGGGAGATTACATTAAGAGGTCAGGTATTGCCGGTGGGAGGTATTAAAGAAAAAATCTTAGCAGCTAAAAGAGCGGGCATGAAAGAGATTATTCTTTGCTGGCAGAATGAAAAAGACGTGAATGAAATAGACCAGGCATTTATTAAGGGTCTTAAGTTCTATTATGTAAAAAATATGCAACAAGTATTAGATTTAGCGCTTGTTTAATTGATTATTAAATTTCAAACCCTAGCTTTGTTGCATGTGTTCTAATAGATTCATCAACAAGTTAGGGTTTTTTATTGCCTGTTATTTTTTAGGCAATTTAGGCATGGTTGGCAATAAAGCACAAGCGCAGACTACGGCGGGTAATGCTGTGTATAATTTTTTAAAATTACCCTATACCGCAAAAGCAACTAGCTTAGGGGGGCTCAACATTAGTTCAATTGGGAATGACTTAGGTCTAGCGATGATGCAACCTGCTTTATTATCAACTAATATGGATGGCGAAATGCAAGTTAGTGTAAAACCCTATTTTGCAGGGATACAACAATACGACCTGAATGGTGCATCCAAATTAAAATCTAATTGGGTGATTGGTTGGGGAGTGCATTATATGGATTATGGTAGTATAGCTCAAACTGATCTATTAGGGAATGAATATGGAATGACGAATCCCAATGAATACGCTGTTCAAGTAGGTATTGCAAAAACGTATCAGGAGCATTTTCATTTTGGCACACAAATTAAATTTATTCAATCCAGTTTTGGGGCTTATAGATCTAATGGCGTTGCCATGGATGTGGGCGTAAGGTATTTAGTACCTAATGGCCTATCACAATGGAGTATTTTATTGCAAAACGTAGGCACACAGTTAAAGTATTTCCAGGTGAAAGAGGAACTTCCTTTAAATTTAATACTAGGTTGGTCCAAAAAATTAGCCAACGCACCTTTGCAATTTTCTGTCACTGCAGAAAGACTATCTGTCTGGAACGATAATTATTATGATGTAGATTTTTATAGTCAAGAGGGGTATGCTACACCTGGCTCACTTCAAAATCTGTTCAATCATCTTGTATTAGGTACTCAAATATATATTGGACAAAATTTTGAATTAGATTTGGGATATCATTTTGCACGTAGATTCGAATTAAATATTCCGAATCAACCTAATAGTTTGAATGGCCTAAGTGCTGGATTTGGGTTCCCTTATAAGCGAATGCAATTTCAATATGGTACTGGATTTTTTCAAAAAAATAGCTTCCACCATTTCACGGTACAATACGCGTTGAAGCAAAAATAATAAATTATCATTGTTTCTTTGGCATTACCGCTTTAGGTTTATTGGCTGGCGTAGTTGCTTGTTTAGGTTCTGTAGTTGACTTTTTAGGTACGGCAGGCTTATTAGCAGGTTGAGCTGTAGCAGCTGGAGTCACAACTGTTGGTTCATTATTGGAGAGTAAACTATAATCAGATTCTGCTTCAATCGCTTCTGCGTCTTGGTCTGGTAGGGTTAAGTCAACACTAGAATCCTTGCCTACAAAATTGACATTAAAGTCTGTGTTAAAATTATCTGGTTTTAAAAAACTTGCATTTCTGTCTAAATTACAAGCAGGATCATTGGCTACTTTATTCATAAAATAAGCCCATATAGGTAAAGATCCGTGTGCACCTTGGCCAAAATAATTGTCTGTGAATCTTATATAACGATCATCGGCTCCAACCCATGCACCTGCTAAAATTTGAGGGGTATAACCCATAAACCATAAATCACTATTGTCATTTGTAGTTCCTGTTTTACCTGCCACAGATTGTGTGCCAATATCGTAAGAATACATACTTCTACCTGTGCCTTTAGAGATCACACCTTCCATCATGCTCACCATAGAGTAGGCGGTTAATTCACTAATCACTTTTCTTCTTTGTGGTGAAAAGCTTTCTAACACATTACCATTTTTATCTTCAATACGATTAATAAAGAAGGGTTGTGCATTGTAACCTCCACCTGGGAACATGGTATAGGCCTGTACCATTTCAAATAATGAAATTTCACAAGCGCCCAATGCAATAGACGGGTAAGCGGGTATTTCTGCTTGTATATTAGCCTTTTTTAAATAGTCAACTAGTTCTTTTGCTGCTTCATTGCCATCTCCATTAATTTGTTTCATGATATAAGCAGTCGCACAGTTTCTAGATTCAGCTAAAGCTTGAGCCATTGGCATTGCTTGTCCAGTACAAGACTTAGGCGTATTAGGTACCATGCCATAGCCTTCGAAGTTTTGTTGCTGGTCTTGCACAATACTGAAAGGAGTAAAGCCAGATTTTTCGATTGCTAAAGAGTACAATAAAGGCTTCATGGTTGATCCAACTTGTCTTCTTGTATTGATATTGACATGGTCATATTTAAAGGTTTTAAAATCAATACCGCCAACCCATGCTTTCACTTCGCCTGTAAATGGATCAACTGCTAAGAACCCAGTTTGAAGCATTTGCTTATGGTATTTTAAAGAATCAAGAGGCGTCATAATGGTGTCTATAAACCTATTTTTATTCCAAGCAAATACACGCATCGGCATTGTCTCATCAAATGTTTTCCTGATTTCTGTCTCATCAATATCCTCTCTTTTCATATTCCTCCAACGATCTGTTTGCTTTACAGCTAATTCGAGTTGATTGTTGAAATCCTTCCAGACAGAACCTGTTTTGATATTTGCTTGCTTATTAAATTCTTTTTGTAAGTAAGCCATATGTCTCGCCACAGCTTCTTCTGCATACAATTGCATACGAGGGTTAATGGTGGTATAAATCTTTAAGCCGTCTCTGTATAAATTATAGGCGTCACCATTATTTTTCTTGTGTTCTTTACACCACTTTTTCATATACTCACCAAGATAACTTCTAAAGTAGGGGCCAAGGCCATTGTTCTCATCTAGCTTCTTAAAGTTAGTAACCAATGGCAATGCCTTTAATTGCTCTGCTTGTTCTGCTGAAATGTATTTCTGACCAGCCATTCTATTCAACACTAAGTTCCTCCTCTCTAATGCTAGTTTGGGGTTTCTATTTGGATTGTATTTAGTAGGCGCATTAATCATTCCTATTAATAAAGCAGCTTCTTCAATTGTCAAACGATCTGGTTCTTTCTGAAAAAAAGATCTAGAAGCATTACTTACACCAAATAAATTTTCGCTAAATGGAACCGTATTTAAATACAAGGTAATGATCTCTTGCTTTGTAAAATTGCGTTCTAATTTGATGGCGATAATACTCTCTTTAATTTTTTGAATAATTCTTAAGAGTTTATTTTTGGTCCCCCAGTTATCTGTAAATAAATTTTTCGCTGTCTGCATGGTAATAGTAGAGGCTCCGCCTTGACTACCAAGAAAAGCGACTGCTCTTAACAGACCTTCTCCGTCTATGCCATAGTGGTCATAAAACCTTTTGTCTTCTGTGGCCACTAATGCCTGAAGTAAATAGGGACTGATGTCTCTGTATTTAACACTAATTCTATCTTCTAAATAAAACTTACCCATTGGCGTACCGTCTTGGGCGTACACTTGGCTTGCCAAAGATGCTGTTGGATTTTCAATATCATCCAAATCAGGCATATCGCCAATCCATCCAAAATTAAGGAGTAGAATAAAAAGTAAAAAGATACCTGCACCAATTAGGTAGTATTTCCAGAATAATTTTACCCAATTTTTTGGTCCTTTTTTGATTGCTGTTGTTTTGTTTTCTGAATTCACTTTTACCCTTTAAGGTTTAAAATAATAATTTGCTTTGTCACGTCTATACTGATCCAGTTGTGACTGGTCATTGATCTGTATAATATTCGATTTGCCAATTAATGTTAAGTCATAATTATTTTTAGGAACAAAAGATATAATTTCTGTACTTAATCTTGGCTTTATTTTATTTACATACTGTGTCCCTTCTGCAGCATTGGCAAACGGGCCAATCCATACAATATAACTTTGTTCTGCAAACTGCACAAAGGTAACTGCTAGATTTTGTTTTCTAAATTCTTCTGCATGTACATCTTTGAGTGCATTTTGAATTTCCTTAACAAATACAGCTGATACGTTCATAGTTTGCAATGCAATATAATGTTGTTCTAAACTATCTTGCGTGAAAACAAGTTGACGCTCTGTTTCTTTTACAATAATAGTGGTGCTCGTATCTTTTTTGATTGGCACAATCATCTTTTTCGGCTCAACGATTTGTGCTTGTGCTTCTGCTTGTATTGTCGGTTTTGTTATTTTTACAATCTTTAAATTTTGTAAATACTGCTCCGTTTCTTTTCTATTATTAATTTCAGTTATAATATTTTTTGCTTTAGCCTTAATGGACTCACTTAAATTTTGAAGGACCAATTGATCTAATAATGCCAATGCGGCACTGTCCATTCTAAGTTGAGCGTACATTTTAACTTTCAAAAATTGATAAGGAGTATTCCACTTTGTACCTTTATAAAGTTGTTCCTCTTTTTCCATTTGAGCAGAAAAATTATCCCAATCACCAATTTGAGCCAAAAAATAACTTTCCTGGTAAGAGGCTGCGCTGTTTTTATTTAAAGCTTCAGCTTTTTCTTTATTTCTTTTTTTCTTAAGGTAAGTCCCGTCTGGGAATTGATCAGTAATGAGTGCAATAATACTATCTGATTTTGAGGATTCGCCAATATGTATATAGTGGCTTGCTATATCTAAAAGTGCGTTTTCGGTAGTGGCGGCATCAATCTGTTTATCAATTATTGATTTGTATCTTGGGAAGGCTTTTTCAAAGTCATTGAGCTCGTATAAAAAAATTCTAGCAAGTTGAAGATTTGCTGTGTTCCATTTTTGAATGGATTGGTCAAGCTCGTCTTTATTTTCTAAAAGTTGAATTGACGCTTCTGTTGTTGTATCTGTAGCTGTTTTTGTTTCTTTATTTTCCTTATCAACGCTAGGTGTCTTTTGGATGCTTTTGTCAATATCAATTGAAGAAGGCAATGTTTTTGTCAATTGCATACTTGTTTTTCTTCTCCAATTATCTACATTGGGCCTATCCCCCCATTTTTTTATAAAGCTATTGTTGCCTAGGTTGGTATTTTGTGCACTCGCAAAACTATTTCTATTATTGAAGGTAGAAGTAGTATTGGCTATACTAGTATTTGTATTAGTTATAGTTGTGATTTTAGTTGGATCAACGAATAACTGCTTATTCTGCTCCTCTATTAAAGACATGCTTTTCTGCCATTTTTTTGCTACGACAGTTTGTTCGTTTTTCGGTAAATAATAAATGCTTTGTAAAGTAGCTTCTTTAGTAATGAGCTCGTCATAGGTAGCTATCTTGTCTATCCAATTTTTTCTCAAATTTATTTGTTCATAATTGGGATAACTTTTCAATAAACCAGTTAGTTGATTATATGCAATTTTCGCTCTTGTAAAATTATCTGAAGTATAGTTCAATGCACCTAGTTGAACTAAGGCTTTTTGTTTAAGTTTGGTATTTTGTTCGTTTTTCTGGATGGATGCAATGAGCCATTGATTTGCTTTATCATTTGCTTTATTACGAAATGCAAGTTGAGCCATTTCATAGTAGATGATATCTGCAAATGGCTGATACTTGTCTCTTTTAATCATTCGCTCTAAGGAGTTCGCCAATGATTCCCATGATTTCTCACCTCTGTTTGCCTCGATACTAGCCATATAAATACTAGCGTATACGGCAATGATAGGATCAGATGCAATAGATCCGGCTTTTCGATACCAGTTATAGGCTAAGTCAATTTTTTGTTCCTTCTCATAGAGTTGAGCAATTAGATAGGTCCATCTTGCTTTTGTCTTTATATCCTTAGCGTTATCTAATCCTTTAATCAAATAGTTTGCCGCGCTATCGTAGATGCCAAGTTGATAATACCCATAGGCAAGTTCCTCATATAAAAATGGATATAGTCTTTTTGGGAATCCTGCATCCGTCTTAAGCAACTGCAATAAACTGATCCCCTCATTTAATTCACCTGCTTCAAAGTAATTTCTAGCCTGCCATACCATACTTTCATTCCGCACATTTTTATTTTCCCATGCTCGATTGTCTTCGGCTGACGCAATACTAAATTTGCCTGTTTTATTGATATTACTTCCTATGGGCATATCTGCTCCTGCTTCCTTATCGTAAAAAGAGTAATTAATAAATTGCAAGATGCTTGCAGCTGTATCAAAATTTTTATGAAATAAGTAAGATTTTGCAAGCAGTAAATAAGCATCATCTACATAGTTACTTCTTAGATCATGTAAAACGATATTGGCATTACATCTATAAATAATAGAGTCAATCGATTCTTTTGCTGTTTCACTTAAATCGTAGTCGTAAAAGGAAATTAATTCAGTGTAATCATCCTCGTGTAGATCCCTTGCTTTTTGAATTATTTCGTCCAATGATAATTCAGCATTAAATAAATAATTAAACTGGGACACTGTGTTTTGATAAGCACGTCGACCTAGTGTATATTTTTTATTCAATAATCTCTCATAGGGTAGTGGCTTGTCTATTTCGTTGATTCCGGTTTTTTCTAGAAGATTGTTCGCTTTATTATTCAATCCATCCTTTGCTGATGTGATCTTCTTATTAAAAAAACTATTGATTTTCTTTTGATTGCTATCTAAGAACTCATTTGCTTTTTTAACTAATTTTGTATTGTTAAGGTCTAAGATGGACTTTGTACTGTCTTGGGCATAGCTCTGATGACTCCAAAGGGAGAGTAAACTTATTGCTATCAGGCAAAATAAGCACTTAAACTGAGAAGTATTAGTAACTAGTATCATAGGGTTAAATACGCCTTAAAAATACGGCATATTCTGTTTAAATAAAGCAAAGGTTGTACCTTTATACAGATTCACGATTATGGCAAACTTAGATATTAACAATACTTTTAAAAGAAGGAGCAATACTTACCGTTTGGTGGTCACCAATGATGACACTTATGACGAGGTGATCGCTTTTAGACTGTCTAGAAAATCTGTTTATTTTGGATTCAGTATTGCTTTTATGTTTTTAGTGGGTTTAACAATCGCATTGATTGCTTTCACCCCCCTAAAGTATTATATACCTGGTTACGGTACTAAGGAAAGTAGATCGGCCTTAGAATTACTTAAAATAAGAACAGATTCCTTAGAACAAGCAGTTCATTTTAAAGAACAATACATTGAGGGGATAAAGAAAGTTTTATCAGAGGGGAACCCTCAACAATTAGACACCATTCCGTTGGTGCTCCCAGAAAGCTTACCATCATTAGATTAATTGAATTATTTTGAAAGATAAAATTAGTTCGAATATTCAATGGGCCAAATTTGCTGGCGTTGCAAGTCAATGGGCAGTTGCGTTAACCTTGCTTATTTTTTTAGGCAAGTATATTGATGAAAAAACAAATAGGGTAGCACCACTTTTTTTGTGGATTTTGCCCTCCTTGTTTATTGTATTTTCATTATTCAAAATCGTAAGAGATACACAAATAAAACAAAAAGATAAATGATTTTATATTTTCAGAAACAATTCCGTCCGGTAATCGCATTATTTTTTGCAGTTTTTGCATTGGTTTTATTGCAACAAAAATTAGCTGCCCATTTGCCAATTAATAGTGTTTTTGTCATGGTAGTGAATAGTATGTTATTTTCTATGGCTTTATTCAATTATAAAAGAATTAGTCAGGTTGATCTGACCAATTCAAATGCAATGGTTCGTTCCGTGATGACAGGCACCATGTTAAAGTTTATTGTTTTTGGTGGTGGCGCTTTATGGTATGCAACACAAAAAAAGGCACCCATTGGCACTAATAATCTTTTTATTGCTATGGGTTTATATTTGGTTTATACTTGGTTAGAAATTGGGTGGACTAAACGTAAAAAAGACGCATAAATTAAATCGATTGGCAAAAGTTGAACATCCACTTAAAGCATTAGCTGCTTATTTACCTGATGGCGCTTTTGAGCCTGTAATTGCCTTAATTCATCAGTATAAAGTACATTTAACTGTCACCAAAGCAAGAAAATCTGTTTTGGGAGATTACCGTCATCCTTTTATGGGTGCAAACCATAAGATTTCGGTCAATGGGAACTTGAATAAGTATGAATTTTTAATAACACTATTACATGAGTTAGGCCATTTACTTTGTTATGAACAATTTAAAAATAAAGTGGAGGCACATGGTAAAGAGTGGAAATATTTATATGGAACGCTCCTTGCTGAATTTATACAGAAAGACATTTTCCCCATCGATATTAAAAAGTCACTAAAAAAAACAGTATTGAATCCAGCGGCTACTGCCAATGGGGAAACCGCTCTGTTATTGGTTTTGAGGAAATACGATGTAGTTAAAAAAGAGGGGATGGCATTCGTTGCTCATTTACCAGAAGGCACTTTATTTGAAACAGAAAAAGGGAAAGTTTTTAAAAAAATAAAGAAACGTCGCATTCGCATTGAATGTATGGAAATAGCCACAGGACATATTTATTC
>CAZAOF010000009.1:12948-28738 GCA_964486665.1 uncultured Sediminibacterium sp. | reverse complement strand
TTTCCTTTTGCTGTTTTTTTATCTCCTCTACCCATGATATTGTAATTTTTAAATTGTGATTGGACCACAAATATAAAAAAACCCTCTGAATAAATGATTATCCGAGGGTTTTTATTCAAATTAATTTGAGATTACAACTTACCGCTCAATTCTTTACCAGCCTTGAAACGTGCAACCTTCTTAGCTTTAATCTTGATAGCCTCACCAGTTTGTGGGTTACGACCAGTTCTTGCAGCACGCTTAGATACTGAGAAAGTACCAAAACCTACTAAAGTTACTTTATCACCTTTTTTCAAAGATTTAGTTACTGCTTCGATAAAAGCGTCTAAAGCTGCATTAGCTTGTGTTTTTGGACAATCAACTGCGTCAGCGATGTGTGCGATCAATTCTGCTTTGTTCATAGATGTGTTTTTTATAGTTTTAAACGATAAGACAAATTTATTGGGTTTTGTCAAACGAAAAAATATTTTAGTGTTTTTTTTAATTTTTATTTTTCCACTAAAACCCTTAAATAGTAAGGTTTTTAGCCCAAGTCGATTATTTTATTTTTTAGCCATTTTTTAGCTAGAGAAAATGAAACTGCTTACTGTATTGAGTTACAGGCGATTAAAATATTAAAATCAAGTCTGGAGTAGGGTTTTAGGCTGCAAGTATCCACAATCAATTCACAATTCGCATACTTGTATTAAAGTGAAAACATTGTTCTCCCCACTGCTTTGTGATACCCTTAAGTAGGTCATCTGCATGTTTTTCTTGAAATTCAGTTAATTGTTCAGGGGCATTGCTAAACAATTGTAGTGTAAAAGTGGGTGGCTGATCCGCTGCAAGGTCTAATTGAAAGAGCTGGTGATGCACAAAACAATCCGTAGATAGACAACTAGGTATAAAGCTATTTTTAACCCAGTCTAACCAAGCAGTTTCAATGGCAGGTTCAACTTGAAAACTTATATTAGATACAAACATGTTTTTATTTTTTTAAATCTACAACAATGGGACAATGGTCGCTGTGCTTCACCTCTGGCAATATAAAGGCGTCTTTTATTTTAGGTGCCAATACTTTGGTCGTACAAAGATAATCAATTCTCCACCCTTTGTTTTGCAGCCTAACAGTAGGAAACCTTTGACTCCACCATGAGTAGGCGCCAATTGTATCTGCATGAACATGTCTAAAACTATCTACCCAATCTTGCGCAAGAAACTGATCCATCCAAACTCTTTCTTCTGGTAAAAAACCAGATGATTTTTTATTGCCTTTAGGATCATGGATGTCTATTTCTTTGTGTGCAATATTATAATCTCCGGCTAGAATGATATTAGGTCTTTCTTTCCTTAGATTTTCAATCCAATTGTAAAACTCATCCAGCCATTGGTATTTATAGGCCTGTCTTAGGTCTCCACTCGTGCCAGAGGGAAAGTAGGCATTGATAATGGTTAGGTCATCAAAATCAACTCTTATCACCCTTCCTTCTGCATCACTCATTCCATGACCATTGCCATGCACCACCTGGCTAGGCTTTTGTTTACTAAAAACTGCTACACCACTGTATCCCTTTTTTTCTGCAGGATACCAAGCAACATGGTATCCAAGAGCTGTAAAAAGTGATAAGTCAATATCTGTACTACTAGCTTTTGTTTCTTGTACACAGAGTATATCAATTGGATATTCTTTTAACCATTCGATTAATCCTTTTTTTATAGCAGCACGAATTCCATTGACGTTATAACTAACAATGCGCATGGGTATTTAATTTGGAGATTGGAATATTTCACTATTCGCAATCATGAGTAAAAGCGATCTGTTAGACTTAGAGGCCAGCTCATTTATTGGGATAAATTGGTGCGGCTTATTAAGTCCTTGCGTAGCCAACAAGGCAACTTCATTCAAGTAAATTATTTTAAGTTCAATATCATCTAAAAAGATAATTTTAAATGTATCATTGCCAATATTACCTTCTATAGTTTTTGATTGAATGATTGGGCCTTTTGGAAATGAGCTACCTAATTTATAAATGTAGCTACTGTCATAACCGTTGTAGATCTCATTTGCATTGTAAAACTTTCCAGGAATGGGTCCTTGGTCTATTACTTTGAAATTGCCAATTAAAGTAGTATCAGCAAAAATTTTATGCAGGCTATCAGGTAAAAATTTAATGGGTGCTTGTCCGCGTAATTCAGGGTCTGCCATTGGATTAAATTCAAGATACGCTTCAATCGTGTAATCTTTATTTTCTACAACATTTCTAAGGGGTTGTAATGCCTGGTAATACTCTTTAAATAAAGTAGTACTTCTTTTTTTTATGGCAGGAAGTACGGCGTAAAAAGGGTTCGCTAAAGTTTTATCTTTAGTATTGATCTTATTCAGCGTGGCTGCTGAAATTTTGAGTAAGGTTCGTTCGTTCTTTTCTATGAACTGCAAGAAGCCCTTATTGGTATCAATAGCTATTCTTTGTTTAGCGTGTAGTAGGGGCATTGTAAAGTTGTCTGTTGCATAACTTGTAGGCACTTTTGCCTCAATGTATTCTATATCTTCATTGTATTTGTTAAAATAGCCAATGCCAGAAAGGATGGCTTTGAATAAACTTTTTGGTGTAGTAACGGGCACATTAATTGGATAGCCAACTCCTTGATTCATTGTCGGAATCATGCCAATTAAAATAGTTTTTTGGAAGGTAGCTTTTTTATTTTCATCAAGAATGGTACAAGTCAAAAACCAGGTAGACTGAATGCTGTCTTTTTTTGGAATTACAAAAGGTACCATATTATTCCCAAAAGTTTGTTGGGGTGGGAGCTCATATATTTCTAAATAAGCATGGTAAGGTATTTCTTTGGTTTTGCTCCAGTCTATAATAAGTTTACCAATTTGGTTTTGTTTGGTGAGTGATTTCACTGCTGTAGTAAAACTTGTTGCTCTTTCTAATGCAAGCCCTTTAAAAATACTTGTATCTAGGGCATAAGCAAATGCTTCTATATCGCTCGTTGAGGGTTGCCAATATTTTCCATCTGGTTTGATGATAGAATACATTTGAACTTGTTCAAATACAACTTGTTTCGTTTGGCTATATGCCATTAGACTAACTAGTTGGGTGCATAGCATGAAAAAAAAGATAATACGATATTTCATCATATAGGTTCAAAGTTGGGTACCCAAATTTAGTTGTTTTAGTTCTTTGATTCCTATTTTATTCTAACTTCATAGCTCCATAACTGATTGATCAATTATGTCAGAAAACACAAAAAAGATGTCTAAAAAAAGAATCATCCCCGCATCACAACATTTTGAACTGGATGGTCCCAAGCCAAGGATCAATGAATTTAAATTTGCTGTACAAATTTTCTTTGAATTTATAAAAGGGTTTAGGGCGTTACATTTTATTGGGCCCTGCGTAACGGTATTTGGTTCAGCTAGGTTTAAAGAGGGCCATCCTTACTACGAGCAAGCTAGAAATATGGGTAAAAAAATAGCCGAACTTGGCTTTGTTACCATGACGGGTGGGGGGCCTGGTATTATGGAAGCTGCCAATAGAGGTGCATTTGAAAATGGAGGAAAGTCAATCGGATGTAATATTAAATTACCATTTGAGCAATTTCCTAATCCATATGTACAAAAGTCATTTACATTTAACTTCTTTTTTATTCGAAAAGTATTGCTGGTAAAATACTCTTATGCTTTTGTGATTATGCCAGGTGGATTTGGTACCCAAGATGAATTTTTTGAAACCTTAACTTTGGCGCAAACCAAAGTGATCAATGACTTCCCAATTGTAGTGATGGGCAAGGATTACCACGAACCATTTATGCACTGGATGGAACATATGATCGAAGCAGGTACCATCTCTCCTGAGGACAAGAAGTTTATTTTATTTACTGATAACTGCGACGAAGCCATAGAACATATCAGCAAATACGTTCGTAAACACTATGTGGTAAAACCTAGAAAACGTTTCTGGTGGCTATTCGAAAAAGTTTAATCTATCACTGGCTGTAACCATTTAGTAATATATTCCAAAGATTGATTTTTTCTTTTTGCGTAATCTATCACTTGGTCTTGCTGTATTTTGCCTAGTCCAAAATATTGACTTTGAGGATGTGCGAAATACCAACCACATACACTCGAAGCTGGATACATAGCAAGGCTCTCAGTTAAACTAATTCCTGTATGCTGCTCGGCGTTTAATAAATTAAACAAAGTATATTTTTCGGTGTGGTCTGGACACGCAGGATAACCTGGTGCTGGACGGATGCCAATATATTTTTCCTTGATTAAAGCATCGTTATCTAATTGCTCGTCTTTTGCATAACCCCAGTATTCTTTTCTGGTTAATGTATGTAAATATTCTGCAAATGCTTCTGCTAGTCTGTCTGCTAGTGCCTGTAAAATAATCTTATTGTAGTCGTCTAAATTTTCCTCAAACGCTTTAATATGTTTTTCGATTCCGTGAATCGTTACGGCAAATGCGCCAATAAAATCTTCTTTATTTTCTGTGGCTGGGCAAATAAAATCAGCTAAAGAGAAATTGGGCTGACCTGTTGCCTTCTTGGCTTGTTGTCTTAGGAAATGCAAGCCTACATTGCTTGATCCGTCAGTTACAATCACGTCATCGCCAGCTGATTTCGCAGGCCAAAAGCCAACAGCTCCTTTGGCAGTCAACCATTTTTCGGCAATAATTTTTTGTAATAAAGTCTGTGCGTCTTGGTATAGTTTACTAGCTACTTCACCAACTACTTCATCAGTTAAAATAGCGGGGAAATTACCATGTAGCTCCCATGCTATAAAGAAAGGTTTCCAGTCTATATAGTCTACAAGAACAGAGAGGTCTGTAATTTCAATTGGCTTATTGCCTGTAAAGCTTGGCTTGGTGACACAAAACCCATTCCAATCTATAGCTACTTTATTTTGAAGTGCAGTTGCATATGGAATGCTTTGCTTGACGGTTTTTTTATTATCAAAGTCGGACTTTAATTGTGTATAGGCTTGCTCAAGTTCTGCCAAGAATGGACCTTTAGATTCTTTATTTAACAAGGATCCTGCAACGGTTACACTTCTTGAAGCATCTAATACATGTATTACACCATCATTGTATTCAGGTGCGATTTTAACTGCAGTATGCATTCTTGAAGTAGTAGCGCCTCCAATCATCAAAGGAATATGCATGCCACGGCGCTTCATCTCTTTAGCGATATATACCATCTCGTCAAGTGATGGGGTAATCAATCCACTTAATCCAATAATATCTACTTGATGTTTTTCGGCTTCTGCAAGAATTTTGTCTGCAGGTACCATCACGCCAATGTCAATAATTTCATATCCATTACATCCTAGTACTACACCTACAATATTTTTACCAATATCGTGTACATCACCTTTTACGGTGGCTAATAAAATTTTTGCTGGTCCTTTTGTTTGACTATTTGGATCAGCTGAGGCATTTTTTAATCTTTCTTTTTCTGCTTCAATATAAGGAGTCAATACAGCTACGCTTTTTTTCATGACTCTTGCACTCTTAACTACTTGTGGTAAGAACATTTTACCTGCACCAAATAAGTCTCCTACCTGGTTCATACCCGCCATTAAAGGGCCTTCGATGACTTCTAATGGGGCACTGTATTGCAACCTTGCTTCCTCTGTATCTGCGTCAATAAAATCTGTGATGCCATTGATTAAGGAATGAGCCAGTCTTTCCTCTACTGTTCCAGATCTCCAAGCTAATTTTTTACTATTGGCATCTGCCACTTGTCCAGCATCTTCTCCTTTTGCTTTAAGTGCATCTGCGTATTGAATCAATGCTTCTGTCGCTTGGTTATCGTCATTGTTTCTATTTAGTATTACATCTTCGCAAAGTTTTTTTAGCTCGGGCTCTATTTCATCAAATACAATTAATTGACCTGCATTAACAATACCCATGTCCATACCCGCTTTTACAGCATGGTATAAAAACACTGCATGTATAGCTTCTCTTACTGCATCATTTCCTCTGAATGAAAAAGATACGTTAGATACGCCGCCACTCACTTTGGCTAAAGGCATTTTTGCTTTAATTTCTCTCGTTGCCTCTATAAAATCAACGGCGTAATTATTATGCTCTTCAATACCTGTTGCAATGGCAAAAATATTTGGATCAAAAATGATATCCTCAGGATCAAATCCAACCTGTTCAACTAAGATTTTATATGCACGCGAGCAAATTTCTACTTTTCTTTCTTTTGTATCTGCTTGTCCTACTTCATCAAAAGCCATCACAATCACTGCTGCACCATACGCTTTACAGATATGCGCTTGTTCTATGAACTTTGCTTCACCTTCTTTCATAGAAATTGAGTTCACGATACATTTTCCTTGCACACATTTTAATCCCGCTTCAATGATCTCAAATTTTGAACTATCGATCATGATAGGAATTTTTGCAATATCTGGCTCGCTCTGCAAAAGATTCAAATAAGTAGTCATTGCTTTTACACCTTCAAGCAAGGCATCGTCCATATTGACATCAAGTATCTGTGCCCCATTTTCTACCTGCTGACGAGCAACAGATAATGCTTCCTCGTATTTATTTTCTTTGATTAAGCGTGCAAATTTTTTAGATCCTGTTACATTGGTTCTTTCACCAACATTCACAAAATTTGTTTCTGGACGAATCACTAATGGTTCTAGTCCTGCTAACCTTAAATAGGGCTTAATATGTATTGGCTGATCGTTCATAATCTTAGATGGTTTTGTCTACAATTGGTAAATTCCTTGGTTGGATTGTGCGAACATTATCTGCCATATGTTTGATATGGTCAGGAGTTGTGCCGCAACATCCTCCTACAATATTGACAAATTTATTTTTAGCCCACTCTTCTATAAAGTGTGCAGTTTGGTGAGGTGCTTCGTCGTATTCTCCCATGGCATTAGGTAAGCCAGCATTGGGGTATGCAGATGTGTAACAGGTAGCAATTTGCGATAGCTCTTCGATATGACTTCGCATTTCTTGAGCACCTAATGCACAGTTCAAGCCTACACTCAAAGGTTTTGCATGTGCCACAGAAGTGTAGAATGCTTCTAGTGTTTGACCACTTAAAGTTCTGCCAGAGGCATCTGTAATGGTGCCGCTAATCATGATGGGTAATTCTGGTTGTCCTATTTTTCTAAAATATTCTTTGATCGCAAAAATGGCCGCTTTGGCATTTAAGGTATCAAAAATAGTTTCAACTAATAATACATCTACTCCTCCGTCAACCAATCCACGGATTTGCTCTGTGTAGGCTGCAACTACTTCGTCAAAAGTAACTGCACGATATCCTGGGTTGTTTACATCAGGAGAAAGACTTAATGTTTTATTCAATGGTCCAATAGAACCAGCAATATATTTATCCTTACTGTTGGGATTTTTTGCCTTGTATTGTTGAATGGCATCACGAACACATTTTGTAGCAGCTACATTTAACTCATAAGCTAAATCTTGCATGTCATAGTCTGCCATTGCAATGGATGTGCTACTAAAAGTATTGGTTTCTATAATATCGGCACCTGCTTCAATATATTGCAAGTGAATACCTGTAATGATAGCAGGCTGTGTGATACATAAAAGGTCGTTGTTTCCTTTTACATCGGAGTGCCAATTGGCAAATCTTTCGCCACGGTAATCTTCTTCTGTTAATTTATGACGTTGAATCATGGTGCCCATGGCACCATCGATCACTAAAATTCGTTCTTGTAAAGCTTCTTTAATTGACATAATACTACATTAAATTTTATGCAGCATCCAATAGGAAAAGAAGTAGGGGGGCGATAAGTGTACCGTTTATTAGTTCTTTTCTCCTTTCGGATGGCAGGTTGAACAATAAACAAATCCTCCTGCTGTTGCGGGGCAAAGGTACTATACTATCAGATGACGACCAAAATTATACCGCAAACTTATTTTGTGGTTATTGATAGCTTGCAGTCACCTCTACGTCTATTTTATCGGCAACCATCTTGATTAATAAACCTCCAATGCCAAAATCTTTAAGGGTAACTGTAAATTTTGCAGAAGCTTTAGGTGAGCCCTTCACAATTTCAATGATACCATTGGTTTGAATTGTTTTGTTGACACCATGTATTTGCATATTCCCTTGAACTGAGACAGGATATTTGCCGTCTTTGGCAAAATTCACTGTTTTGATATTGGTGATTTGACCATTGAAAAATCCACGAGGGAATTTATCTGATTCAACATATTCTTTATTAAAGTGGTCTTTCATGGTTTCCCACTCAAAAGCAAAATCCTGCATCAACATGATGAAACTCAATTTACCATTGGCTTCTAGACGACTCACTACTTTTTTGTTTGTGGCATCAATATCTTTATCGTCTTCTGCAATAAAACGAACGGTTGCCGTTTTCGTACTATATACCTTTTGAGCGGCTAACTGACTAATAACTAAACTAAAGGCAAATAGGGTGATGATTCTCTTTATCATAATCAATGTTTAAACATCAAAATTAGTGTTTTTTACTCAATCCAACAAAATTTTCAATTTTTTATAGGTTTTTCTCTGGTCCACAGCTTTTTGTTCAGCACAAAGGGCTGAATGCTATCTAATAACAAGCTACTTGATATATTGTTGAATTGGTTGGCGGTTGGAGATACTTTTACCCAAAGTCATTTCGTCAGCATATTCTAATTCACCCCCAAAAGCAATACCTCTTGCAATAGTGGTTACTTTACAGTTATTACCAGCTAATTTCTTTTGAATATAATAGATAGTTGTATCTCCTTGAATAGTGGGGTTTAACGCAAAAATCAACTCAGTTACTTTATCTGCTTGGATTCTTGCAATAAGGGATTCAATGGTTAATTGCTCTGGACCAATTCCGTCCAAAGGAGAAATGATACCCCCTAAAACATGATAACTACCATGGTATTGGCTCGTATTTTCTATAGCAATTACATCTCTAATGTTTTCGACAACACAGATTGTTTCTTTGGATCTAGATGCATTATTGCAGATGGAGCAAATTGGCCCATCGCTTATATTATAGCAGTTTTTACAAAATTGAATTTCTTTGCGCATCCTAACCAAGGCCTCACTAAAATGATGTGTGGTTGATTCGTCTTGTTTCAATAGGTGCAATACCAAACGTAAAGCAGTTTTTTTTCCAATACCCGGAAGTTTGGAAAATTCTGCTACGGCGTTTTCTAATAAGGAGGATGGTAGTTGCATACAATTGTAATAAACAAAATTAGGGTTTTAAAATGAGGTTCATTTCATTATCCCAATTAGCCCTGATATTTAAGTTTAAATTTAAGTTGCGAACCATTTCGGGTTGTATTTTAACGCCCATGAATTTCCCGGTATCCCAGCTCCCATTTTGATTTGTATCCATTAACAATTTCAGTTGATAATCCCCAGGAGGAAGTAAATCAATACGTAATAAGTTTTGTGTAATAGGGTAACTAAATTTTACAACATGATCCTGCGTTAATAATAAGACAGGGTGTGTAAATTGCTGGAATCCATTGATTCTAATCAGGGCTGTTCCATAGCTTTCGGCTGACTTTGTATTAAAACGAAGGGTGTCTGATTTTTCTAAAAAATTACCTAAGCTGTCCACTATTGACTTTTGTGGCAGGATTAATTTGTAAGCTGTATTCGCTTCCCATGGGAAATTGAGTACTACTTGTTTGGGTTTAATTGGATTTACTTTAACTGTAAAGTCTTCAAATGCAACAAGGTTGGTGTCGGTGAGCCTTATTTGGAAACTATCATTCAATAAAATGTTTGTCTCGAAATTGAGCTGTAAACTGGACAATAGGTCTTTTTCTTTACCTTCTAAATTGCTTGCGTATTTTAAGCTAGGACTTATTTTTTTCTGATTCTTGTTGGCTAAGGTACTAGACTGTTTTTTTTCTGCTTTAGGAGCCGCTTCAAATGCATAGAGCTGAATTGTATCCTTGTTTTCACCAGCAATGATGGAGGAGTTATAAAAAGCAAAGCGTTTTGTAGAATCATCGTAGCGTTTGCTGTAGTCATTTGGGAGAATAAAAATTTCGAAGTTCTTTTTTGGTAAAAATTTAAACTCAAATTTACCTTGTCCATTCACCCTTGCATAATAGTTTGGTCTACTAGTAAAGATGGCAGAATCATTCCCTATTGGATGCAATACTGCAATTAAACTACTGTCTATTAAACCTGTTTCTGCCATGACTACTTTCCCATAAATACGGGCAGTATCAATGTAGTCGCCTGTGCTAAAGACATAGGTAAAGTTTTTAGCTATGTTCGCTTCGTTTACATCCCTCACAGCATTCCCAAATTGAAAACTATAGGTTGTATTAGCGTCTAAACTATCCGATAGTCGAATACGCAACATATTCAACCTTTGGTCTATCAGCGGATTATTTTTTATTGTTGGGGAGACAATTAATTGTTCTTGTAATGCATTTGTGTTGATGAATTCATTGAAGCTGATTAAAATTTCCTTTGGAGCAATTTGAACACTTGAGTCTTTTGGTTTAGCATACACAGCATAAGGAGGTATACTGTCTCTTGGGCCCCCAGATGGTGGGACAATATTGGCACAGCCGCCTATTTGAATGAGTGCAAAAGCAGCTAAAGAGCTCAATACTAGTAATGGTAGTAGTTTTAATCGGGTCATACTTTGCAAACTTAGTTAAATTTCCTCCTCTAGCTCATGTAATGCCACGGCTAGTTCATTGTTTTTTACAAAATTGCACCAATGACAATCTTCCTTTCCACAGCCTGTATAAAAGTCTTTCTGTTGAATTTTTTCCCAAACCATTTTTATTTGCTGGTTGACGGTGGTCATGTCTGCATCTGAAATCACCACTGCAATTTTCTCAAATGCTTTTTTCTTATTCGGTTCTACAAAATCAAATTCAGCACTTGTCACCTGCCAATTTTTAGGATGATGCTTTAAGAGAATTTTATAAAATACGGCCTGCCTCCAGTAGTCGCCGCCATTTGGATTTTTTTCATTTGGTCCTTTTAACTGTTCTCTTGCATTATCGATATTGCCCGTCTTGTAATCAATCACAACCACATCCTTGCCATTGAACTCTATTTTATCAATTGCTCCTTTTAAAGGAATATCATTTACTACGACATTGCTGATTCTATATTCTGTTGTTACAATCTTATGCCATTGTTGAATATAAAAATCATAATAGTTTACAAGAACTGTTCCACCTAAATCTAATCGATCTTTAAATTCTTGTTGCGTAAATGCCTCACGGTGTCTTTTCATGTAAAACTCAAAATCCTCCACCAAGGTTTGTTTATCAGGAAATACATTTCCTGCATTTTGCATTTTTATAAATAGTTTATTCAATGCATCATGAATAGCAGATCCAAAAGTAGTCGCTTCTGACTTTCCAGAGGGCACACGAATTAAGCTATTGTAATAAAAACGTAAAGGACATTTTAAGTAATTATTCAATGCGGTTACATTCATGGCAAATTTGTCCAATTTTGGTTGGATAAAATCTGCTTCCAATTGCGCAATGGCAGGTCTCAATGTACTTTCTAGCCTGAGTAATTTATACTGCACTTTGATAGATGCATCTATTTGTTGCTCTTGGATTAATCCATTGTTGCCTTGAACGAGTTCGATCAAAAATTGACTTGGTTCAAGTTCTTTACCGTCAGATTTATACTTACTATATGAGATGGTTAAATTTTTCTTTGCTCTTGTGATGGCCACATAAAATAGTCTTCTTAATTCTTCTTTGTCATCTGCTTTTTCTAAACTACTCAATACCGTGTCAGGCAAGCTGTAACCAGCTGCCGCCGTCGTTCTTTTTTTCTCCCAATAAGCAGCATTGGTACCAGCTAAAAATACATGGGTAAATTCAAGCCCTTTACTACTATGTGTTGTCAATAGATTCACTCCAGCATCTGATCCAGTGGTGATGGGTAAGGGTAGTCGAATGTCCTCACGTTTCATCAAACGGAATATATCAACTAATTCTTTAAGGTCTAAGCTGGGCTTGCGATGTGTTTCTTCTTTTATGAAGTCAAAGAAGGAAGTCACCATATCTAAAGAAGCTGCTTTTTCATCGCTGTTTAAAATAAATTGAATGATGCCTGTTTTTTGTAAAATCTGCTCAATCAAATTCACCAATGTTACATTGGGGATTTGTCCTATCAAGTCCTCCAATACTTTCACCGCTTTGGCTACCTGCTCTAAACCGCCTTTAGAAAATAAATCTGTTTGTACTTCTTGCGTTTTATCTACTAATACTTTTCTAAAACTATTTTCTTTATTACCGAATTTTAATTGATTGGCTTCTACTGTTAAGGTAGCTATTGTGATTGGAGATATCTGCCACCATTTGAAATGCAATATTTCAAATAATAAATTAGCCCCTTCATTGGGTTGGTCCCACTCACAGGCTAAATAGTCAAGTATTTTTAAGATTTGTTGGATCAGAATTTGATCAAACAAATTAGCAGTTCGTCGGCTATAAATTGGTATATTTTTTTGCTGTAAAAAATGCGCAATCTCTGTGCCATATTTATGTTCTTTGTATAATACTGCGATCTCTTTTGGGGCTGTTCCAGATGCAATCAGCGCTACAATACGTTCCGTTATATCCATCATTTCCTCCTGTGGGTCATTGTATTGTAAAATGGCAGGTGCAATATCAATTTGTTGATTTTCTGGAAGTGCCGCTATTAAGTTTTTTGTCAAACCGCTAATCTTATTAATTAACCTTTCTTGATTTTGATTGATTACTTGTGTGGAAGCATCTAAGATAGGTTGTGTAGATCGGTAATTATTTTCTAGTACAATATTGACAATATCCTCTTTGAATTGCATTTGAAAATGCAACATATTTTCAACGTTTGCACCCTGAAATCTAAAAATACTTTGGTCGTCATCTCCCACCACAAATAAGTTAGGTTGCTCCCAATAGCTTGCTAATAGTTGCACTAGCTCGTTCTGTGTGCCACTCGTATCTTGAAACTCATCTACTAAAATATATAAAAAGCGTTCTTGGTATTGTGCGAGTAAATTTTTGTTCTCTTTAAACGCTGTAATCACCCAATTGATCATATCGTCAAAATCATAACGGCCATGTTTTCTCATGAGCGTTTGATATTGGTCAAAAGCAGCTACTGCCGCTTTTAGTTTACCCATTTTCTCTATGGCATCATCTACAAGCCCCTGTTTTAGTGCGCCTGCTTCAAATTGCTTGTATTTTCTTTTATAAACAAATTCATCTCTAAAAGGGATGTCTTGAATGTATTGATCAATCTGTTCAGTTAAATAGGTAACACTCCATCCTTCCTTTTTCATGGTGCTAAACAACTTGCTCAAGTTATTCATCTCATAATAGACATCTCCTTTAAATCTTTTCAAAGGATTTGTTTTGTCAAACTGGTCGATTAGTTCTTTCAGTAAGGCAATTTTTTCTAGTTCGGAAATCGGATCCAAACTTGATTTTTCAAAAAGAGATAAGTTGTCCTGAATGATATCATTGCAAAAAGAGTGGAAAGTGGCAATGGTCACTTTATAAGCAGCAGTCCCAATAAAATCCATTAGCCTTTTGCGCATGGCAATTGCTCCAGCGTCCGTGTAGGTTAGGCATAATATATTTTCAGGTGCCGTGTCGGTCTCTAATAAAATTTTTCCTATCCTAGCACCAAGGATCTGCGTCTTGCCGGTACCTGGCCCTGCGATGACCATGACTGGACCTTCTATAGTGTCTACGGCCTTTTTTTGTGCCTCGTTTAATCCTTTGTAAACGTTTTCGAATGCCAACTGCTGATCTGCTTTACTAATCATGCGCTAAAATTAATGGCTTTGTGGGGATTTTATACAACAAAATGCTAAAAGCATTGTTAATGAAGTATGTCTAAAGTTTACACCCTCCACACCGAGCAATTTATCCCTATTACCTTACATGAAGCATGGGATTTCTTTAGTAGTCCAGCTAATTTGGCTAAAATTACCCCTTCGAAGATGGGGTTCAATATTATTAGCAAGTTTCATGGAGACAAAATGTATCCTGGGCAGATTATTGAATATACAGTAAGTCCAGTTTTGAATATCCCTTTATATTGGATGACTGAGATCACCCATGTAGTGGAAGGAGCTTATTTTGTGGACGAGCAGCGCTTTGGTCCTTATACAATGTGGCACCACCAACATCATTTCAAAGCCGTTCCAGGTGGGGTCAAAATGGATGATATTGTCCATTATAAAATCCCCTTTGGCTTTTTAGGAGACATCGCTCAGGTGTTGTTTGTCAAAAAACAGCTTCAGGAGATTTTTGATTTCCGTTTTAAAGCGGTCGAAGCAAAGTGGGGTGCTTACAAGCCTTAGCATTTCCAGCTTGTTTTCCTTTTAAAACTATTTTAAAAATAGTTTCGTATTCTGATTTTTTAGAACAGAAAATGTATAAACTTTGCTGCCTAGATTATTAATCAATGGTACAAAACTCAGGGCACCAGCAAAAAATTTCTGTTGCTGGTTTAATTGTCACGCTTGGTATTATATACGGCGACATCGGTACTTCTCCACTTTATGTGTTCAAGTCCATCATCAATGAAAAAGTGATTACAGAACAGTTGGTATACGGGGCCATCTCCTGTGTATTTTGGACCTTGACTTTACAAACAACTTTCAAATACGTATTGCTTACTTTAAGAGCAGATAATAGAGGGGAAGGGGGTATCTTTTCTTTATTTGCCTTAATACGCAGGTATGTAAAATGGATTTATATTCCAGCCATCTTTGGTGCAGCTTTATTATTAGCTGAAGGGATGATTACACCTCCGATTTCTGTGTCCTCTGCCATTGAAGCCCTTGGTGGAGTGAAAGGTTTAGAAAAAGTAATTGTGCCTGGAAACGCACTCACAGTAGGTATCGTAGCTACTATTATTTCACTGTTATTTTTCTTTCAACGTTTCGGAACTAAGATTGTAGGATTTGCATTTGGACCTATCATGTTAGTGTGGTTCTCTATGATTCTAATTTTAGGTTTGGCGCAGGTAGTAGGCAATGTAGGCATTTTAAAAGCTATTAATCCCTACTATGGTATAGATTTATTAGTCAATTACCCGCATGGGTTTTGGTTATTAGGAGCTGTTTTTTTATGTACCACTGGAGCAGAAGCTTTATACAGTGATTTAGGGCATTGTGGTCGTAAGAACATTCAAGTGAGTTGGATTTTTGTGAAGTTTGCTTTAATTATGAACTATATGGGACAAGGTGTTTGGTTATTAAGCCATACTGGCGAAACCTTAAGCACATTGGTGAATCCTTTTTATGAGATCATGCCTCACTGGTTTTTATTAATTGGTATTGGTATTGGTGCACTTGCGGCTATTATTGCAAGCCAAGCATTAATAAGCGGATCTTTTACTTTGATCAACGAAGCCATTAGTATGAATTTTTGGCCACGTGTTACAGTAAAGTTCCCGACAGATCAAAAAGGCCAAATTTATATTCCTAGTTTTAATATTATACTTTGGGTGGGTTGTATTACCATGCTCTTTTATTTTAGAGATAGTGAAAGTATGGTACACGCCTATGGGTTTTCTGTGATTCTAACTATGATGATGACGACTATTTTGATTAACTTTTACTTACTCAATGTAAAGAGATGGAGTCAAACTTTGGTGGCTTTTGTTATCTCAATTTTCAGTATCGTTGAGATTTCTTTCTTTATAGCCAACGTGGTAAAATTTAAGTATGCTTATATCACATTTGCCTTTTCATTGAGTATGATTTTGGTGATGTTTGTATGGCATAGGGCCAGAAAAATAGCGAACCGTTATTTGGATTTTGTAAAGCTGAAAT
>CAZAOF010000009.1:0-12848 GCA_964486665.1 uncultured Sediminibacterium sp. | reverse complement strand
TGGCATAGGGCCAGAAAAATAGCGAACCGTTATTTGGATTTTGTAAAGCTGAAATTGTATTTAGAGCCCTTGACGAATTTGAGCGCGGATAAAGATGTGCCTAAGTATGCAACGCACTTGGTTTATTTAACTAAGGCAAATAATTATCGTGAAATAGAGCATCGTATTATCGATTCGATATTAAACAGAAAACCAAAACGTGCAGATATCTATTGGTTTATCCATATCGATCGTACTGACTCACCTTACGGAATGGCTTATTCTATTCGTGAACTGGTGGATGATAAAGTTATGCGTATAGATTTCAAATTAGGATTCCGTATTCAGCCTCGCGTGAATGTGTTGTTTAAGAAAGTAATGCAGGAATTAAATGAGTGTCAGGAATTAGGTATTTATAGTAAGTACGAGTCTCTAAAACAAAAAGATTTCCATACTGATATTACTTATGTGATTATCGAAAGCTTCTTCTCCATTGAAAACGAGTTACCATTTAAAGAAGACTTTATCATGGATTTATATTTCAACATCAAACATTTGGCTCAAAGCGATCAAAAGGCATTTGGATTAGACAATGACATGACAGTTGTAGAGCATGTGCCTTTATTAATAAAGGCAAATGAGAACCTGCCTTTAAAGCGTATCTACGATTAAAATAGTTGATATATCAATATAAAAAATGCCATCTCATGAGATGGCATTTTTTATTAGGTAAATATATTAAGTTCAGTAGTAAAATTTCCATTAGACTATTCAATCACTTGGTACTTGCTCAATTGATTTTGTTTGCCCACTGCAACAATCCAAACAGGTGTTGTCGCGTTCATTTGAATACCTAGTTTATTTAGATCTAAGGACTTGGTATCTTTTGGCAGAATCGCTTCGACGCTATACCCAGTTTTATTTTTTTGAATGAGTGCAAAGCATTTTAATGTAGACAATGGATTGCTGTCCACTAATGTATAGGTATTGTCGGATTGCTTTTGAACCTTAGGAGTAGTCATTTTATTTTGTACCAACCATTCAATTGGGGCTATCAATGCAGGCTTTTTGTAATAGGTATTTTGCAAGCTATCATTCCATCCGTTTGCATTGGTTTTAAAACTAGCACTACTGAAATAGGCACTACCATGTGTATTCTTTAATGACCTCATTTTTTTGATTTGATTGGGAATCTCATTAGGGGATTTCCATGCCGCATTGCTGCCTGCTCGATATATACCATGACCTATGTACAAGTTTTTGCCATAACTATTTCTGTTCCACCACTCGATCAATTCATTGTAGTCTGCTAAATGATGTCCTTGCTCCCAGTACAATTGTGGAGCGACATAATCAATCCAGTCTTGTTCTAGCCACAATAAGATATCAGCGTATAAATCGTCGTAATTGGTTGTGGCATTTGTTTTACTACCTCTTGGATCTTTAGATTGATTTCTCCAAACACCAAATGGGCTAATGCCAAACTGCACGCCTGGTTTTGTCTGACGAATCGTAGCAGACAATTGTCTTACAATGGTATCACAATTACTTCTTCTCCAATCATCTTTACTTAAGCCGCGCGCATTTTTCTTATAAGTGGCTTCATCTGGAAATTCTTTTCCTGGAATTTTATAAGGGTAAAAATAATCATCCATATGCACCGCGTCAATATCGTAACGTGCTACCAGGTCACCCACTACTTTATTAGTATGCTGCCATACTTCTGGCAAACCAGGATTAAAATATTTTTTATCTCCGTAGGTTAAAAACCATTCTGGATGCACTTTTGATAAATGCGTATTCGCAATGCTTGATTTATTGACATCAAATACAGCTCTATAAGGATTAATCCATGCATGAAATTCCATCCCTCTTTTGTGCGTCGCTTCTATCATATAACTAAGTGGATCATAAAATGGAGTTGGGGCTTGACCTTGTTTACCCATTAGGTATTCACTCCATGGTTCTAATGAAGATGGGTATAAAGCATCTCCCGAAGGCCTAACCTGCATAATGATAGCGTTCATGCCGTTTTTCTGATGCATCGTTAAAAGCGTTTCAAACTCTTCCTTCTGTGCCTGATTACTTAGTCCTGATTTACTTGGCCAATCGATATTCACTACCGTTGCCACCCATACTGCACGAAATTCAAATACATTTTTGTCTGACAAATTAGGCTGGGCAAATGCTGTAATTGAAAGGAGCATAGTTACTGCCAATAAAATTTTATTCATAGCTATTTTAGGGATATAATGATGTAGTAATAAAAAAGTAAATAATTTGAAAACAGGTTTAAGATCCTGTTGGTATGTTCCTGATTTTATCAAGAATTTGATTCATCATTTGTGCCTCGGACTCATTAATACCTTTTAACAAAGCATCAATACGATCATTGAACTGATCCAAATGATCTACAAGGCTAAGTCCTTTAGGAGAAAGGGTGATGTCAACTAGTCTCTTGTCTTTTTCACAAGTGGATTTAACAACCAATTCTTTTGCGATTAATCTATCTACAATTCTGCTTGTATCACTCATCTTGTCCAACATGCGCTCTCTTATTTTCAGGGTACTCAACGGAGTAGTACTACCTCTTAAAATGCGTAGGATATTGTATTGTTGTTGTGTAACACCTTCCTCAGAAAGCATTTTACTAATTTGCTCATTCAACCAATTGGCGGTAAAAAGGAGATTGATGCCCATTTTCTGAAACTCATTTCTGAAATTAGACTGTTGAATATCTTGTTCTATCCCCATTGGTGAATTGGTATTAGGTTTCCGTTAAAATTACAAATTATTGTCTTTTCTTCCATAAATGATATAAAGGTAATGCTAACAATACGCCAGCCGCATCTGCAATCATATCCTTTACCTCGAAACCTCTACTGGGCACATACCATTTTTGGTAGTACTCCATAGCTATGCCATACACAATACATAAAATCATTGCCCAGGCTTGTGCACGAATGGACTTTAGTGCTTGAATAGATGTGTGATCGAAAAAATAAAAGAAGGACCAGGCCAAAGATCCAAATAAGATGACGTGCACAATTTTATCAATAGGTAATAAATGCAACCATCCTGTTCGATCTGTAAAATTACTGCCGGGAAGGCTCAGTAATACAAATACGAGTGCTATCTCTGCCATCACCCAAATAAAGTATTTCATAAAGGTTGGTTTAGTGCACCAACTTCGCATAGGCTTCGCTAGTAAGCAATGCATCCACATCTGCAGGATTGCTCACTGTCATCTTAATCATCCAACCTTCGCCATATGCATCTGTATTCACCAATTCTGGCTGAGCTGATAATACTGGATTCACTTCTAAGATTGTACCAGCGATAGGTAAAAATAAATCACTCACTGTCTTCACAGCTTCTACCGTACCAAAAACAGCTTCTGCCGCTAATGTGCTTCCAACTGTGTTGATGTCGATGTATACAATATCTCCCAACTCGCTTTGAGCAAAATCAGTGATACCAATGGTGGCAGTATTGCCTTCTAATTTAATCCACTCATGGTCTTTTGTGTAACGTAAGTCTGCTGGGAATTGCATAGGTTCATTTTTAATTACTGCAAATATTCATAAAAATCGCTAAAAAACCAATGGACTAGAACTGATTATTATCAAAATAGAGCAAAACATGGTCTTTTAGGAAAATCTCCTGCTCAATCAAGTCCATTACGGGTAGGTTCTTCAATTGTTTAAAATGGGGCCATCCATCTTCGTCCTTCCCTTCCAATAGGTAAAATCCACTTGTTATAAGCACACTACAAATAGCCACATGCATTAGGTCCTGTTTTTGTTCCTTGGTAATTTTTTCTCGGATATAACCTGTTTCTTGTAAACCTATTAAAAACAAAATAGACTCTAGGTCTGGTTTTTTGCCAAAGCGGTCCATTAATTTACGTTCTAAATCCCACCACCTGGTTTGGATATCGTCGCCTATACTTGCCATAGAATTGTTCAATTTATGGTGCAAAGGTAGGGGATATCTGTGCGTAGTAGGATGGTTTGATTATCTTTGCCCAAATTTCTCGACATGTTACAGGTAAATTATTTAAGACAACATACCCAATTAGCGAAAGATAAACTAGCCATCAAGCATTTTTCTAATCTTGATATAGTCGATCAAGTGATTGCCATGGATGACCAAAGAAAGCGTTTACAAGCCAACTTTGACGACTTACAATCCAAGGTGAATGCTGCATCTAAGGAGATCGGCAACCATATGGCTAAGGGCGAGAAAGAGCAGGCAGAATCAATCAAACAAAATGTAGGTGCTTGGAAATTGGCATTGGAACCTTTAAAGGTAGAGATGGCAGAAGTGGAGCAGCAGTTGCAAAATTTGGTTGTACAATTACCGAATCTGCCACATGATTTAGTACCTAAAGGAAGAACGCCCGAAGAAAATGAAGTTGTAAAAGAAGGAGGTTCAACCCCAGTTTTACCAGCAGGTGCTATGGCGCATTGGGACTTGATTAAAAAATACAATTTAGTAGATTTTGAAACAGGTGCTAAAATCACAGGAAGCGGCTTTCCATTGTATATTGGCAAGGGAGCTAAATTTCAAAGAATCTTATCACAGTATTTTTTAGATTTCAATACGGCAGCAGGCTATACAGAATACATCCCTCCTTATATGGTGAATGCAGCTTCTGCTTTTGCCACAGGGCAATTGCCAGATAAAGAAGGACAGATGTACCACGCCACAGAAGACGATTTTTATTTGATTCCAACAGCGGAAGTGCCTGTTACAAATGTGTTTAGAGATACGATTTTAAAAGACAGCGACTTACCTATTAAGATGACTGCCTATTCTCCATGTTTCAGAAGAGAAGCAGGCAGTTTTGGTAAAGAGGTAAGAGGATTAAATAGAGTACATCAATTTGAAAAAGTAGAGATCATTCAAATTGTGCATCCAGATAAAAGTGATGACACATTAAATGAGATGGTGGCGCACGTCGAAAATTTATTAATTAGTTTAGGTTTACAATATCGTATTCTAAGATTATGTGGTGGTGATATGGGCTTTGCTTCTGCTATCACTTATGATTTTGAAGTGTATAGTGCTGCGCAAGAAAAATGGTTGGAAGTAAGTAGCGTATCTAATTTCAACAATTACCAAACCTACAGAATGAAGTGTCGTTTTAAAGACCAAGAAGGTAAAACGCAGTTTGCCCATTCTTTAAATGGTAGCTCATTGGCTTTGCCAAGAATCTACGCTGCGATTGTGGAGAATTACCAAACCGAAACAGGAATCAATTTACCAGAAGTACTCGTGCCTTATTTTGGCGCGAAGGAATTGGTGTAATGAAGCTTTAGCATACTAAAAATGCCCCAATTAATTGGGGCATTTTTTTGTCAATTATGTTTTATTCAATTGGATGAATTGGTTTAAAACTTACTAAATCTCAATCCTAATGCAAATGGTTGCATGTCATAAAAGACTTGACTCTTATTGAATAAGTTGGTCATACCATAAGAACCGTATAGGCGGATGGATCCAATGCCCAACTCCCCAATAGTAGCTAAACGCCAATCATTTAAATTAAAATTGCCTTCAAATTTCTCTTTGCCACGTTCTTCACTTATTTGTTTATTCTTTGCATTCATTAAATAACCTGCACTCATACCCACACTAGCATAAAATCCTCTTTTGTTTGGATATGGTTTGAAATTGATTTGCACTGGAATGGTTAAATATTTTACGAGTAATTTATTTTTTGAAAAAGCCACATCGTCATATTTTACAAAGCCTGAAATGTCTTCTCTAAAGCTAATTGGCTTTTCGAATCTAAAATTGAACATCTCAACACCAACGCCATATTTTAAATTGATTTTATGTTGATACAAATTTAATTTTTGTTGTACCACCCATATGTTCACATTGGAGGACTTTTTATTATTCAGACTAAAGCTTTTTGAACTTAAAGGACCAGGGTAGATAGATAAGTCATAGGGTACAGGTTCAGCTAACCAATAAATCATAGGACTTTTGTCTTGATAGTTTGCAAATCCTAAGTCAAAGGCCCACCAATTGGTCTCTATATTTTTTAATTTCTTTGGGCCTTTTGAAATTTCAATCTTCGTTTTCTTGAAATCACCACTAATCCATCTTTTGCTTGAATCCCCAATTCGAATAGTAGTTTTATATTCAGGAAAAGTTTGAGTTTGCTTTTTATTGACAATAAGGATTGTGCCAATTTTTAATGTATCGGATCCAATTAAAACAGTATCGTTTCCGGTTCTGATGGTATCGATACCGAACTTGATATTATCCACACTAATCTTGATCGCATCTTTTGTTGTGTTGATCAATGCGGTGATAGTTTGTGCTTGTCCGATATACCCTGCAGCTAAGCATAAAAAGGTAAAGAGTAATTTTTGTTTCATATTCAATTGCTTTATTAGTATGTGTTTATTTATTTATTTCGGTCTGATTTATTAGCTTTAAATAAGCTGGTGACTTTTCTTTTTAGTCCTCTCAATCGATTACCATCAATTTCAAAATTGGCAATATAGATGGTTCTGTCAGCGTCTTCTGTGTCAATGATTTCGTAATTAGTTACTGTTTTTTCTTCTGCAGTGATTGCTTCATCTGTATCTACCGTAATGATTTCGAGTTGAGTCATATTGATGGTTGCTGTATTGATTTCCTTATCTGAAACAGCTGGGCTTGCGACAATATTTGTGTTGGTTAGGTTAAAATGACGAGGCTCGGTTGACGCAGTCATTGCCATAGATGCTTTTTGAGTCGCAGTCCTTATTGGTGCCTCATTCGTTTTTATTTTTTGCGCCTTTGATCTTAGTTCTTGTTCTGGGGCAGCTACAATTACAATATCTTTTTTGAAAGTATTTTGAGAGGCATTGCGCTGATTAGTTTCTTCTTGTTGTATGGAAGATCTTGGAACTGATTCGATATTTGAATTAGCCGCGTTTGAATTAGTCACAATAGAATTAACTTCTGTTGTTTTCGTTAATTGCTGGTACCCTATAAAAACCATGAATAATGCGGCTATTGCTGCGTAGGTGAATTTATTTTGATTGAATCCAAACGCATGGATAATCAATCCTTTTGATTCATTGTTTTTCTTTAAGCTGTCTTTGAAAGCAGGAGGCAATCCTTGAATTGCTTTCATATCCTCAGCTATATAATTTTTGTAGGCCCGATCCCATGCTGCATCCATCTCATCCAAATGAGCTAATTCATCCATCTCGTCGGATGCTTTTGAAGACACTTTTTTTAGTTGTGCTTTAAAAGGATAGGGGTTTGCATCTTGTCCTACAACTGTTGCTTTAAGGGCTTCCAAAGAGTCGGCATAGCTCGGATTTTTGGCAATAAAATCCTCTACGTCCAATCTTTCTTTGGCGCTCAATTCATTGTCGATGTACAACAAGAAAAAAGTTTCATATGTAGATTCGTTAATCTGCATTGGTTGGCGTTGGTGCGTAAGCGGATAATTTATTTTTTAAAATCAATCTAGCTCTATGTAAGTATACTTTCACTTGACTCTCGGACAAGTTCATGATCTCCCCAATTTCTTGGTAACTGTACCCTTCATAATCTTTCAGTAAAACAAGGCTTTTTTGAGTTGGATTTAACTCGTTGACTGCACGCATTAAAATTTGCTTTAATTCGGAGTCTTGTTGGGTGATATGCATTTGCGGAATGGCCGTTTCTTCTACCAGTGACATCTTATTGGACTTACGGATATGGTCAATCATCTGATGATAAGCCACCGTAAATAAATAGGACTTCGCTTTTTCTGGAAGCACCTGTTCCCGATTTACCCATAATTTTTCAAAGGCAGATTGAACAATATCTTGTGCATCTTCTGTATGTCGAATATTTTTTACAATAAATCGATATACTCCATCGGCAAAATTATCTACACAATCATTGTACGCTTTATCCGTCATCTCTATGGTTTAATCCTTGTTTAATTGGTTAAACGTTGGCTTAGGTTAAAAGTTACAGGACCGCTAATAATTTTCCGCCTTATTTTAAAGCAAAATTGCTGTAAGCGCTAATAATTAATGATCTGCTCTTGAATATCCTGTGGTAATTCACGCCATTCGTATTGTTGGTTCCTTAATTGAGGCTCAAATCCAGCTTCTTTGATGGCTTCTTGAATACTCTTATAAGTGAATCGATGGGGTGCACCAGCGGCACTCACCACATTTTCCTCTAACATAATACTACCAAAGTCATTGGCGCCTGCTTCTAAACAAACCTGGGCAGTTGCTTTACCTACTGTTAACCAGCTTGCTTGGATATTCTTGATATTAGGTAACATGATACGACTTATCGCAATCATGCGGATATACTCTTCTGTGGTGGTTAAATTGTGTACCCCTCTAATTTTTGTCAATAAAGTATCTACATCCTGGAAAGTCCATGGAATGAATGCAAGGAATCCTTTTGCACCTTCTGGTTTTCTATCTTGTACTTCCCTGATCTTAATTAAGTGGATGAACCTTTCTTCCAAAGTCTCTACGTGTCCAAACATCATGGTTGCACTTGTCGTAATATTCAATTGGTGTGCTGCTGCCATCACATCTAACCATTCGTCGGCGCCACATTTACCATTGGATACCAATCTTCTTACTCTATCTACTAAGATCTCTGCGCCGGCACCTGGTAAAGAGTCCATGCCCGCTTCTTGCAATGTTTTTAATACATGGGTATGGGTGAATCCACCCAATTTTGCAATATGTGCAATCTCTGGGGGCCCTAGTGTATGTAACTTAATGGTTGGGAATTCAGATTTGATTTGTTTAAATAAGTTAGCATAAAAATCTAAGCCAAGTTCTGGATGGTGACCACCTTGTAATAGCAATTGATCTCCACCCCAAGCAATGGTTTCCTTAATTTTCACACGATACGTATCCATATCTGTAATATAAGATTCTGGGTGTCCTGGAATTCGGTAGAAATTACAGAATTTGCAATTGGCAATACATACATTGGTGGTATTCAAATTACGGTCGATCTGCCAAGTCACTTTACCATGCGGTACTTGTTTCTTTCTTAGGGTATCTGCCACATAGCTTAATTCAGCCAATGGCGCATGTTCAAAAAGGAACATACCTTCCTCTTTTGTTAAGTAGTCAAAATTCAGTGCTTTCTGGTAAAGTTGTTCTAATTGCATATTTTTCAATTAATGGTGCGAAGTTACTAACTAAACAACCTTAACGTAAAATGGTTGGCAGATTTAAGCTTATTTTTGTGCCCATTATGATACAATTCGACAGATTCCAATTAGATAATGGTTTAAAGGTGCTGGTGCATCAAGATACGAGTACCCCAATGGCAGTAGTTAATGTGCTGTATAATGTGGGTGCTAAGGATGAAAATCCGGCGCAAACTGGGTTTGCCCATCTTTTTGAACACTTAATGTTTGGAGGAAGCGTGAACATTCCGGTGTATGATGAACCCTTGCAAAGAGCTGGGGGAGAAAACAATGCCTACACCACCAATGATTTGACTAATTATTATTGCCAAATACCGGCCGAAAATATTGAAACAGCTTTTTGGTTAGAAAGTGACCGTATGTTGTCACTTGCTTTTAGTGAAAAGAGTTTAGAAGTGCAAAGAAAAGTGGTTTGTGAGGAGTTTAAAGAGCATTATATCAACAAGCCTTATGGTGATGCTTGGCATAAAATGCGTGCTTTGGCTTACACGAAACATCCGTATCAGTGGATGACGATTGGTGCAGAATTATCGCATGTAGAAAATGCTAAGATGCAAGACGTAAAAGATTTCTTCTTTAAATTTTATAGACCCAATAACGCCATCTTAGTGGTGACAGGGAACACGACCACCGAACAAGTAAAAACATTGGCAGAGAAATGGTTTGGTCCAATTCCTGCTGGCGAAGTATACAATAGAAACTTACCTAAGGAACCAATCCAAGAAAAAATGAAGTCTTTGGATGTGCATGCAGATGTGCCAATGGATATGTTGATGATGACATGGCATATGGGTGGCAGATTTGACGATGGCTACCACGAGACAGATTTGATTACCGAAGTATTAGGTGGAGGTGCTTCTGCAAGATTATATGAGCAATTAATTAAGGTTAAACAATTGTTTTCTTCTATTGATTGTTACCATTTTGGCACAGTAGATCCTGGCTTATTGGTGATTGAAGGTAAATTGGTAAAAGGAGTAAGCATGTTGGTTGCAGAGCAAGCAGTGTTAGAGGAAGTCAATAAAATAAAACAAGAATTACTCCCTCAAAAAGAAGTGCAGAAAGTGATTAATAAAACAGAAAGTATTATTTGTTTTGAGGATATGAGTATCATGAATCGTGCACATAGTTTGGCTTTTTATGAATTATTAGGGGATGCAGATATGATGAATAAAGAGTTGGAAAAGTACCAAGCAGTAACACCAGAAAAGATACAAGCGACTGCCAACGCTATCTTCCAAGATAGCAATAGAAACACATTATATTATTACAGTAAAAATTAAAAAATGGCATTAGATAGGATTAAAGCACCGTTGATTAAGGATGCCGTTGATTTTGATATTCAGTTAAAGCCTTATCAGCATTTCACATTAGACAATGGAGTAGAAGTGTATAGTTATGAAGGTGGTGCAGAAGAAGTGATGATGATGGATTTGGTTTTTTTTGCTGGTAATTGTTATGAAGAAAAAAACTGGGTGGCTGCTGCAACCAATTTTTTATTAAAAAATGGCACACATAAAAGAACGGCTTTTGAGTTGAATGACCATTTTGAGTTCTATGGTGCTTATGTGAATAGAACTTGTTATAATGAAACTGCTACCATAAACCTACATACATTATCAAAACATTTTGAGGCCTTATTGCCAGTGGTAAGTGAATTGGTCACTGAAGCAAATTTTCCTGAAGAAGAATTAAAAATCTACCAACAAAATCAACTCCAAAGATTGACGTTGAATCTAAAGAAGAGTGATTTTATTGCGAACAGATTAATAGATGAATATTTGTTTGGTATTGATCATCCTTATGGTACTTATTCTACAGAAGCTTCTTTCAAAAACCTAACACGTGAGGATTTGGTGAAGTATTACGATCGTTTTTATAAACATGGAAAAGCGGTGGTATTCATGGCAGGCAAGTTTCCTAAGAACATGCAAAGCTTGATGAACCAATATATTGGCAGCTTGCCGCTGAACCAACAAGTATTACCAAGCTATGACCATCCAATTCATTCTGCAAGTACAAAGAAATATGCGATTGTGAATGATGCAAGTTCTGTGCAAGGATCTATAAGAATGGCAAGAAGATTTCCCAATCGACACCATCCAGATTTTCCAGCGACACAAGTGTTGAATAATTTATTCGGTGGATTTTTTGGTTCAAGATTGATGCGTAATATTAGAGAAGACAAGGGCTATACTTATGGCATTCATAGTTATTTACAAAATCATGTACAAGAATGTGCTTGGATGATCAGTACAGATGCAGGTAAGGATGTTTGCAGTGCTACGATTGAAGAAGTATATAAAGAAATGGCCATCTTAAGAAATGATTTAGTGGATGATGCTGAACTGAAATTGGTTAAGAACTATATGTTAGGCGCGTTGTTGGGCGATTTAGATGGTCCATTCCAGATTATGAATCGTTGGAAGACCTATGTGTTGAACGACTTGGATATTACTTATTTCAATAAAACCATCGAAACAGTGCGTGCCATCCAGCCTGCAGACCTACAAGCTTTGGCCAATAAATACCTTCAGCCGGAGGATTTTTATGAATTAGTCGTGTACTAGATGGGTTATTTCATCCTTCATTTGAACCAAATATCCCTAATTTATAGGTTTGTATAAATTTATTTAAAATGCTAAGTATTGATAGTCAATAACTTAGCATTTTTATTTGTATACTACTTTAAAAAACTTGGTACTATGTGATACATAGTACCTTGAATAACCATAGCTTTGTGGTATAAATTAAAGTTATGGATATTCAAAACACACAAAGTCAGATGCGCAAGGGCGTTTTGGAGTTTTGCATATTGTCCATCATTCAACAAGGGGAGGTTTATCCAAGTGATATTGTTGAGCAAATGAAAGCGGCCAATCTGCATATTCTAGAAGGTACATTGTACCCCTTATTAACACGTTTAAAAAATGCAGGTTTACTCAATTATCGTTGGGTAGAAAGTATCAGTGGTCCGCCAAGAAAATATTTTGTAATGACAGAAGAGGGAGCACAGGCTTATGATGTCTTACATAAAACTTGGAACGAAATGGCAACAGCAGTGGAAACCATTATTGCACCAAAAGCAAACCCAATTGTTAACGAAGCAGATACTGCTCAATAAATATCATGACAATGAAAAAAGTAATCAATATCAATTTCCAAGGCCGAATTCTTCCTATCGAAGAAATGGCTTACGAAAATTTGAAACAATATATAGAAAGTCTAAGGGCCTATTTTGAACAAGAAGAAGGTAAAGACGAAATCATCAATGACATAGAATGTCGTGTGGCTGAACTATGTGAAGAACGCTTAAAAAAAGGTGCAGTTTGTATCACCGAAGAGGACATTGATTTAATCATTACAAGTATTGGTCGTCCAGCTGATTTTGAAGCACAGGATGGATTTGAGGCCAATACAACTACTAATGCGAACGCTGGACAATCTTTTAGCAACACTCAACAAAATGCTGGACCTACTTATCATAAACGTTTATATCGTGATGAGCAAAATAAAGTATTGGGTGGTGTGTGTAGTGGTATCGCTAATTATTTAAGTTTAGATCCAATCCTTGTTCGTGTGCTATGGCTTCTTCTCTTTGGTATTTCATTCTTTGCGTATCTATTATTATGGATAGCCGTGCCAAGCTCTTCTGTGAAAGAAGTGGGGGGTG
>CAZAOF010000008.1:0-32021 GCA_964486665.1 uncultured Sediminibacterium sp. | reverse complement strand
CCAATTGTTTTGGAGAAGCAAGATTAAATCTTACGCCAGCTTGTTCAAAAACACGCTCTTCGCTTATTTTAATATCTTCTTCTAATACTTTGCTATAGTCGTTCAGAAACTGTTCATCCACTTTAACGCCCTCAAACTCCATATCTACCAATACTTGCATCAAGGGGTTTTCTACTTCTTCAAATACGCGCTTTACAGCACGCTTTGACAACAAGGGTTCAAAGCATTCTTTTAATTGTAAAGTAATATCAGCGTCTTCTGCAGCATATTCTGTGATTTGCTCCAATGGAACATCACGCATCGTACCTTGATTTTTTCCTTTTTTTCCAATCAGGTTTTCAATACTAACTGGCTCGTATCCTAAAAACTGTTCACTTAGGATATCCATACTCCTTCTGCCTTCTGGTTCTATCACATAATGCGCCAGCATGGTATCAAAGGTCTTTCCTTTTAATTCAACGCCGTACCATTTCAATACCAAAAAATCATATTTTAAATTCTGACCAATCCAGGTAATGGATTCGTCTTCAAATAATGGTTTTAGTTTAGCTAAAATATGCTTTGCCCCGTCTACACCCTCTCCGTCATTAGCAACTGGTAAATAATATCCAGTGTGAATTGTATTTGAAAAACTCAAGCCCACCAATTGCACATTGTTCGCATCAATTCCAGTTGTTTCGGTGTCGATACAAATTTCTTTTTTTGCACTAATGGTTTTTATAAAATCTTCTATCGCAGCATCACCCACAATCATTTCATATTGATGTGTCGTATTCTCAATATTCTTATTCGCAATTAATTTAGGCAAGTCTGATTCGCCGGCCTCATCGTCCGACTCGTAACCAATATTACCTGGTTCATCATTAGGTTCTAATACAGATTGTGTACCCGCTTCTGAATCTAACACAATTGTTTTTGTTTTTACAACGGGCTTCTTAGTTTTCACTTCATTGCCAAATAAATCTGTTTGCACTTCGGGATCCTGCGCCACTACAACTTCAAAGTCGCTTCCCAGTATGCGTTTCCCAAGGGTCTTAAACTCTAGGAGGTTGAAAATCTCAGTTAACGCTGGTATATTTTTTTCCGATAATTTATAATCTTCTTCGTGAAACTGGACAGGAACATTGGTAATGATTGTTGCTAATTTTTTACTCATGATAGCAGAGTCTTTTCCTGCTCTCACTTTTTCGCCCATTGCGCCTTTTATTTTATCTGCATTCGCTAACACACCCTCAAGCGTGTCGTATTCTTTTAATAATTTAGCCGCCGTCTTTTCTCCCACGCCAGGGATGCCCGGAATATTGTCTGCAGCGTCTCCCATCAATCCCAACATATCAACCACTTGGTCTACACGGGCGATATCCCATTTTGCTTTTATTTTTTCTGCATCTAATATTTCTCTTTCGTTACCAAATGCAGGAGGCTTCCACATATAGACATTTTCTTTCACCAATAACTGACCATAGTCTTTGTCTGGCGTGACCATAAATACTTCATAGCCCATATCGGCTGCTTGCCAAGCTAGTGTGCCAATTACATCGTCTGCTTCGTAGCCATCACATTCCACAACAGGAATATTAAAACCCTCAATGATTGCTTTAATATGAGGAAGGGAACTTAATAAATCTTCAGGAGCAGCTTCTCTATTGGCCTTATAATCTGTAAAATCAGTATGTCTTTCTGTAGGCGCATGTGTGTCAAAACATACGGCAATATGTGAGGGGTTTTCCTTTTTAATAATTTCTAATAAAGTATTCGTAAAACCAAACTGCGCGTTGGTGTTGATCCCGGTACTCGTGATTCTTGGCGTGCGGATTAAGGCATAATAAGCCCTATAAATTAAGGCAAGTGCATCTAGTAAATAGAGTTTTTTAGACATGACGCTAAGTTAACCAAAAAAAATCCTCCCAGTTCAGATTTACCGAGCTGGGAGGAAACTTATTTTTCCACGCTTATAATGCTAATTCATTTATAGCTATAAGCACTGAAATCTATTGATGTCCTTGTAGGATAACTTGGGTTGAAAGATTATTTTAATTGATACTTATGCTTATAGCGCTCGTACAATTGCTTACCCTTGTTGTCCAAAGACACATTGCGACCTTGAATAAATGCTTGACCAATTACACTAGACTTCATGTCTAATAAATCGCCGTTTACAATTAACAAGTTCGCGTCTTTACCTGCTTCAATTGTTCCGGTTTTATCTTCAATACCTAAAATTTTTGCTGGATTTAAAGTAACCGCAGAAAGCGCTTGTTCTTTAGTTAACCCATAGGTAGCAGCTGTTCCAGCGTTAAAAGCTAGGTTACGAAAACGACTTTGGTCGTGTGTATCGTTTAAACAAAACAAGACGCCTGCTTTTTGTAAAACCGCAGGTGTTTTGTAGGGTTGGTCCACATCGTCGTCTTCCATACTTGGTAAAGCGTGTTGACGATCTAGTATTACTGGCACATTGTTTTCGGCTAATAAATCGGCAATTTGATAGGCTTCTGTTCCACCTACAATCACCAATTTAAATCCAAAAGATTTTGCCAGGTCCATTGCCAACAAGATTTGCTTTACTTCGTTTGCTCTTACAAATAATTTTTGTTGACCATTAAATAAACCACGTACAGCCTCTAGTTTTAAATTATTTGCAGCATGTGTTTTTTCTTGATAATACGCTTTGGCGTCTGTGAAGAATTGTTTGATGGTTTCAATTTTATCCATCGCTGCTTTTACTGGATCTCCCGCAGGACCAGGGCGCGCAAAAGCCAAACGACCACCACGACGTGGCATTAAACTTGGCATATTAATATACAAGCCGTTGTCCATTTTATATGCAGCATCTTCGTAGTTCCAAGCATCTAATTGTACCACGCTTGATTGGCCTTCAATTAATTCACCCTGAGGTGCAACACCTGCTAATAAAATACCATTCTCGCGCAATACACCAATTATTTTAGAATCGGTATTATAAGCAACGATAGATCTTATGTTCGCGTTGTTTTCTCCAATTTCGGCATAGTCATTACTACCTCTAACACCAGCAGCAATTTCTCTTAGTCCCAAATCAGATGTTGGAAGGATTAGTCCTGGATAAACTTGTTTGCCCGTTCCATCAATAATTGTGGCACCAGCTGGTACAGCTACATTACCCACTCCTGTAATTTTACCATTTTCAAACGCAACTGACGCGTCTGTTAAAATAGTTCCATTTCCCACATGAACCGTTGTGTGTGTAATGACTGTCACACCCTTTTGTGGTGCGGCTGGATACACATTGTCTTGTGCACTTGCAGTTAAACCTAACAATGCAAGAGCAAAAATGCTTAAATATTTCTTTTGCATGGTTTAGTTTTTTTGAGATTCGTAAATAGTGTTAAGACCTTCGTTATGATCATGGTCTCCACACTCTAATAATATTTGCGTGCTTGGCATAGCTGGTCTTGTTGGCATGCCGGCTCTTTTATCGCCCAGCATTTTTTGGATCAGCTTTGTTCTTTCTGCAGTAATTTGTTTACTACGCTCCGCGTCTTTTTCACGATCAAAATAAACCGTACCATCAACGATAGTATATAAAGATTTTGCATAGATGCTTAATGGATTATCACTCCATAAAACCACGTCTGCATCTTTACCCACTTTAATACTTCCTACTTTGTTGTCTACATGAAGCGCTTTTGCAGGATTTAAAGTAACCATCTTAAACGCATCTTCTTCAGACACGCCTCCGTACTTCACAGCCTTGCCCGCCTCTTGGTTCAAACGACGAGCCATTTCTGCATCATCAGAATTAATCACCGTGTTTACACCAACATTGTGCATGATGGCTGCGTTGTAAGCAATGGCATCTGTTACTTCTGTTTTATAAGCGAACCAATCAGAGAATGTAGCAGCACTTGATCCGTGTTTTTTCATTTTGTCTGCAACCTTATAGCCATCTAGGATATGTGTAAAAGTGTTTACGTTAAAATCATAGCCCTGAGACTTGAATTTTTCAATCGCCCTCATTGCATAAGTGATTTCTGTTTGAACATAAGAGTGACAAGTAATGAATCGTTTTTTATTCATGATTTCAGCAAGCGTCTCTAATTCTAAGTCTCTACGTGTTGTTGTCGGGTTTGCCTTTAGTGCTTTTTGATAATCCACAGCTCTATCAAACGCATCTGTTAAAACTTCTTCCACGCCCATTCTGGTATCTGGAAAACGATTGTTGTTGGTAGAGGTTGTACGCTTCACGTTTTCGCCTAATGCAAACTTGATGAATGGATCTGCACCAGCAAACTTCAAGCCCTCATCGGTGGTACCCCATCTTAATTTAATTAATTGTGTCTGGCCACCAATTGTATTCGCGCTACCGTGAAGAATATGAGAAGAGGTAACACCACCGCTTAATTGACGATAGATATTGATGTCTTCTGGATTCATATTATCTCCAACGCGAACTTCTGCTGTGATAGATTGTGCGCCCTCGTTAATAGACAAGGCAGCAATATGTGAGTGCTCGTCGATAATGCCCGGACTTAAATATTTGCCCGTACCATCAATAATTCTTGCGCCGGTCTCATTTAATCCTTTGCCAATTTTTGCAATTTTTCCCGCTTTTAATAATACATCTGTATTTTGTAAGTTGCCTTCTTTTTCGTTCGTCCACACTGTGGCGTTTTTGATTAAAATGGTTTCCTGTTGTGGCACCACTTCGTTACCCAATCCAACAAATGGATAAGTTACTTTTGAAACCAAATTCACCGACTCTGTTGATTTCTTTTCTGCAACTACCGCTGTTGTTGCCGAAACTAAACTGGCAGACCAAGTTAGTTTAGCGCCTTTTGCGTCAGTTCCAAATCCACTCCATCCACCATCTGCAATCACACCACTAAGGCGGATACTTTCTGCACCACGACCTTTTCTTTCGGGGAAACTAATCTTAACCAAAGATTCGCTTACGGCAATTTTTGCAGCCAATGTATCTGCTCCAATCATATTTGCAGTTAAATCTTTTTTAATTTCAACCGAGTAGTCTGTTTTTACACCCGCATTATTAATGGTTAATTTATATTTACCAGCAAGGTTGTTCCACTCTGCACTGTTCACATCATACTTATTTCCCTGAATCCAGTTTTCTATAATTTTTGCATTGCTATTAAAAATAGATTCTGTTGTTATTAAGAAGTTGGCCAACTTGCCCGCTTCCAAAGATCCAACCTGATCGTATACACCAATTTGTTGTGCAGGTGTTTTTGTTAATGCTTCTAATGCTTTAGTTTCAGAAAGGCCATATTGAATCGCTTTTCTAAGATTTGATAAAAACTGCTTTCCGTCTCTCATATCAGCAGCGCTAATACTGAAATTGATTCCTGCTTTTTCAAATGCTGCAGGATTGGTTGGAGCTAATTCCCAGTGCTTCATTTCTGCTAAAGAAACAAATCTTGCATCGTTCGCGTCTTCTACATCCAGTGCTGCAGGAAAATCAATACCTAATATATAGGAAGCTTTTATTTTAGCCAACTCATCAATTCTCTGATAACCATTGTCGGCACCTCTAATAATATATTGTGTTCCAAATTCTTTTGCAATACGATCTGCTCTAAGTGTAGACCACTTGTCGTCAGCAACAAAAATCTGCGGTAAGCTAGCGTTTGCATTAAACGCTTCCAATGATAAATTTACACCCTCCGAAGCCGGCTTGGTTGCATACCATTTTGCGTCTAGATAAGTTTGACGCAACAAAGCAATGCTTCCCATTAGGCTACTTGGATAAGATTGTGTAGACGTGCCTTTATCAAAAGAAAATACTTGTGCAGCCTTAGATTTTAAAATTGTATTATTTTCATTTGTGCTTGCTAATGTTACAACAGCACCGGTTCCTCTCGCGATACCATCTTTTACATGCGTGAACACCACACCAAATCCATTGTTTCTAAAGCCTGCGGCAACTGCGTCGTCTATGCTAAAAGACTCTACTGCGTTTACCTCTGGCTTGATTGCTTGGTTCCAGTTATACGCACCTGGCTTGTTTGAAAGAAACTGTCCCGGTGCACCGAAATTAAATCCTGCTGCACCGCGCTTTGGCGTATTCGCACCATAATCTGTTAGAGGATCGACAAAACTTGGGTAGATGAATTTTCCATTACAGTCGACTATAATAGCTTCTTTTGGAATTTCCACTGTTGTACCAACGGCAACAATCTTTCCCTGTTTAATCAAAAGGGTCCCTTTTTCAATTTTAGTTTTTTCGTTTTGAAAAATGGTGGCATTGGTAAATGCATACACACCTGTTCTCACATCTCTCACTCCGTTAATTGGAAAAGACTCCTGCGAAAATGCAGTTGCCCCAATAACAAGCAGAAGAAGTGATAAAATAATCCTCCTCATACGCGGTTGATTTTAGTTTTGAATAAAAAAATAATGACCGATTTTAATGCCCAAGTCTGGGTGTTTGAATATCGGATGCTCCTCTTTCTAAAGCTACTAAAAACAACGACTCGATGGAGTAGATGGTTTGTTTTTTTGATAAATGGTTTGTTCTATTTATTGCAGAAAACCTATCTGCCCATATAGACCATAAGAATTTGAATATCGCTTGGGTTCACCCCGCTAATTCTGCTTGCCTGTCCTAGGGTAACCGGTCGAATTTTTTTAAATTTTTGCAGGGCTTCTATAGATAGTGCTGCCACTTTATCATAATCAAAACTTTCTGGAATTACTTTGTTTTCTAAAGCAGACATGCGCTCTACAATTTCTTTTTCTTTCTCAATATACCTTTCGTATTTTACTTGTATCTCAGCTTGTTCTAAATAGTCTTGATTGTTCCCGGCAAGTTTTTCATTTAATGAAACCGAGTGGTCCATGATTTGCTGTAAACTAATATTAGGTCTTAACACCAATTTTGCCGCTTTTTGTTTTTCGATCATCGGCGCAGAATCAATGGTACCAAGGAATGCATTGATTTCATTTGGTTCAACGGAGTGCGTATTCAAAATATTTTTTATCTCTGCAACGTGGTTGTTTTTGTCTTGCACTTTGCGCATACGCTCAATACTTGCCAAGCCTAAATTATAAGACAATTCTGTTAGCCTTAAGTCTGCGTTGTCTTGTCTTAGTAATGTTCTAAACTCTGCTCTTGAAGTAAACATACGATAAGGCTCATTCGTACCCTTACTTATTAAGTCATCTATTAATACCCCAATATAAGCATCGCTTCTTTGTAAAATAAGAGGCGCCTTTTCATTGATTTTTAAATGCGCGTTCATACCCGCCATCAATCCCTGACACGCAGCTTCTTCATACCCTGTTGTGCCATTAATTTGTCCAGCAAAATAAAGGTTTTCAATTGCCTTTGTTTCAAGTGTATACTTTAGCTGAGTGGGTTGAAAAAAGTCATATTCAATTGCATATCCAGGTCGAAACATTCTTGCTTTTTCAAAACCAGGAACCATACGAAGAGCTTCGTACTGAACCTCTTCTGGCAAGCTTGTACTAAAGCCGTTCACGTATACCTCTACTGTGTTCCAGCCTTCGGGCTCCACAAACAATTGATGTCTTTCTCTATCTGCAAATCGATTTATTTTATCTTCTATACTTGGACAGTATCTTGGACCCACGCCCTCTATGCGGCCTTGGTACATTGGACTTCTATCAAATCCTGTTTTTAAAATATCGTGTACAACAGGGTCTGTATAAGTAATCCAGCAAGAGCGTTGATCAGCCGCTTTTACCCTTGGTATATCCATATAGCTAAATCCTACCACCTCGTCATCTCCCCTTTGTTCTTCCATTTTTGAATAATCCAAACTACGTCCGTCTACTCTTGGTGGAGTTCCTGTCTTTAGTCTATCTGATTCTAATCCAAAAGAAACCAATTGTTCGGTAATTCCGGTTGCCGCTCTTTCTGCCACTCGGCCTCCACCCAATTGTTTTTCTCCAATATGCATAATACCATTCAAGAATGTGCCACTGGTAATCACTACAGCATCGGCTTTAATCTCGTGACCAAGGCTAGTCTTTACTCCACAGGCCTTACCATCCTTTATAATTAACTCGTTAACAGAGTCTTGGTAAAAATCAACATTGGGCGTAAGCTCTAACATCTCCCTCCACTTACTAGCAAACAAATGGCGGTCATTTTGGGCCCTTGGACTCCACATTGCGGGTCCCTTACTTTTATTCAGCATCCTAAACTGGATGGTGCTCAAATCAGACACAATTCCACTATATCCACCCATCGCGTCAATCTCTCTTACTATTTGACCCTTAGCAATTCCGCCCATAGCTGGATTACAACTCATTTGAGCAATGGTCTGCATGTTCATTGTAATCAATAGAACTTTAGAGCCCATATTGGCCGCAGCTGCCGCCGCTTCAGAACCAGCGTGACCCGCGCCTACTACTATAACATTGTATTTTGGAAACATAAGGATGCAAAGATAAGTTGGTATTATTAATTAAAACGTTCCACGTGGAACATCGTCAAATTATTCCTCTTTTAATAACCGGCTATTATAAATACCCTTTTAAGTGTTATACTTAGAAAAAATACCGAAATATTCTCCTCTCCGCTCACGGGCTCGAAGGTTCGGCGAATATTTGTATTGTTTTCTAAGTGTCAATATATTAATAATAAAAGGACTGTTATATAATTGTAAGGCATGTTGATCGGCGTCCGGCAATCTGAATTCTCAAATTGATGCGTTATTGAGAAAATATACTATTCCGTAGCGAACCTTCGAGCAAAGCGAGCGGAGAGCTGAGGGATAGGTATATTTTCTCAATATTTCCGTTTTATAAAACATTCTCTAGTTTAATGATGTTCCACGTGGAACATCATTAAACTAATAGAAGTATCAAACGCTGCGCGTTTTCTCGTGGAACATTCTAATTGTAGAAAAATTAGCCAATAACTTTCAAATACGCCCTCAACCATTTATCCTCCATGGTACGCATTAGCTTTGCATCAGCGGGTTTCTTGTCCTTATAACCACAAAAATGTAGTGCTCCGTGAAAAATTACCCTCAAAAGCTCGTTTGTGAACAAGTTTTCATGTGATTTAGCGTTGTCTTTAACCCGGTCAATACTTATATATATATCTCCAATCAATACACCCTTCTTTTCTGAAAGATCAAAGCTTATGATATCTGTATAATAATCATGGTTAAGAAATTGTTTATTAATGTCTAAAAGGTATTCGTCGGAACAAAAAACAAACTGTAGCGCTTCAATAGTAATGCCCTCCTTGCGAAGTTGCTTTTCTAGAAAAAACTTTAAGGCAGTCCTGTTGCCAAGGCGTGCCACCTTATCTGCATTGTTGAAAGAAATAGTCCTGCTCATAAAAGACTGAAGATGATTATATTGATAACGAAATTTAATGCTCCATATTTCGTAAGAACTTAAATATAAACTGAGGTATCTTTGCAGTCTATTATGAAGAAATTATCAGATTTAAAAATTGGAGAAACAGGTGTAATTCATTCGTTTGAAAATGATGAGATATTTTTAAAATTAATGGAAATGGGATGTATTCCTGGTGAAACAATTACTGTAGAACAGATAGCTCCACTTGGGGATCCAATATCTATAACAGTAGCGGGGTACCAATTAAGCTTAAGAAACGACGAAGCAAAAAGCATAATTATAGTTCAGGAAATTGCTAATTAATTGATAATCAATAGTTTAAGATGAAAATTGGTTTGTTTTTTGGATCTTTTAACCCTATACATCACGGCCATTTAATGGTTGCTAGCTTTGTGACTAATCATACCGAACTAAAACAGGTTTGGCTCGTGGTGTCTCCACAAAACCCACACAAAACACAAGCAAGTTTATTAAACGAATATGATAGGCTCCACCTCGCTCAACTCGCTATTGAAGACGATAATCAATTAAGGGTATCAGATATTGAATTTAAATTACCAAAACCATCTTATACAATAGACACACTTACTTATTTACAAGAGCAATTTCCACAACATGAATTTTATGTAATAATGGGGGGTGATAGTTTCCAAAATCTACCTAAATGGAAAAACTTTGAAACTCTAGTAAAAAATTATAAGTTCATTGTGTATAAAAGACCGGGATTTGATCATGTTCAAAACCACGGGGCTGATGTACAATTTCTAGACGCACCCATGTTGGAATTATCCGCGACATTGATTCGTAATAATTGCAAGAACGGAATTACTATCAGATATCTAGTACCAGAAAAGGTTAGAGAAGAAATAGAGAAGAATAATTATTTCTTTTTGTAAACAGGAACCGTTGAACATGGCTCTCCATACATAATACTCTTAACCACCGGCCTTAGTTTATGGGTTATTGCAATATAAGCCGACTCACCTATTGGTGTATCTCCACAACCCTTTACAACAACCCTTTGATCTAAATAGTCGTTAGGGTTAATTTTTTGAATCTGTTCTATTAATACCAAGTCCCTTACTTTATTTTCATCTCCAAAATAAACACCTTTAACAAAAGGAGATAAATTAGTAACGATAAGCATATTTGCCCACATCGGTATAATCGCATCCGCACTACAATAAATGCCAACAATTTTATCTTGATATTGGGACCAATCAACTTCAGACAAACTAGCGCGAAAATCTTTTTCTTTTAATATAAGCTCCATAAATAAAAAAGGCTTGATATCAAAAACTACAATTTCATTTGTTGGTATAAATTGTGCAAGGTCTAAACTTATTATACCACTTTCTGCTACTTTATTAATAAAATTGTCTGTCATACCACAAAATTAAATTCTTTTTAAGATAACTATACTATTAATGTTTTCGAAAAGCGAATAAAAAACCCCCGACAAAGTCGAGGGTTAATTTATATTTTAGAAAAGTATTAATATACTTTTGAACGATTGTCGGTTATTTTGGCCACTTTCTTAAGCGCTGTGTTTGTTCTGTATACAATAGATCTTGTTCTGTTTACTAATTCAGCCTCAAAACTAGCTAAGTCAACCGTTGAAGGTTTTGCTTCTTGTGATCTTACACTGATAACGAAAACACCAGCATTACCAGCAATAGGGGCGCTTGTTTTATTGACAAGTCCTTTATTAAATGCTGCGCCTACAAGCTTTGGCTCATTACCAATTCCTGGTATCATAGAATAATTAAAACCAATGCTATCTATTGGCTGAACAACGGTTTTAGCATTCGCAGCAATTTGGTCTAATGAATTTCCTTTTAATGTCTTTTTAATTTCAACTGCCTTTTTTTGATCTCTAATAATACCTTCTACTTGAGGACGAGCAGATGCAACCGAACTTAATCCAACCTTATCTTCTCCTGTGATAACTGCAACAAAATAATTGTCACCAACTTCGATAGGCTCAGAAACGGCTTGAAGTCCTTTTTCATAAACCCAGCGTACTAAAGTTCTTGACTCTCCAATACCCGGAATTTCAAAATCCATTTCTTTTATACCATTTGCCGGAAAAGCTTGTTTATTTAATTTAACAGCTTGTGCGTTAAAAGATTTAATGTCTTTAGCAGCCGCAGCGAAAGCAGCAGCTTCTGCAGAAACAGCTCCAATTGTTTCGTTACTTGGTAAAATAGCTTTAGATAAATAAGCAATTTTATAAGCTGGAGATCTTGGAGTTTGTTTTAAAACTTCTATATAATGGTAACCAAAATCAGTTTTTACAACGCCCTTTGAGCCAACTGAATTGTCAAAAGAAAAATCATTAAATGGTCCTACCATTTGCGCTTGTGGAAACATTTCATATTTACCACCATTAGCTTTACTTCCTGCGTCGTCTGAATATTTCTGAACCATTTCATCAAAACTAGTTCCAGAAGCAATCGCATTTTTAATGCTATCAATTAATTTTTTAGCAACACTATCATCGCGTATAATTTGTCCATTTTGACCTGCAGTAGAAACCAATATATGTCTAACACTTGCGCTGTCAGGCCATTGTTTAACTCCAATTAGTTTAGCAATGGTATAATTTTTACCATCTACATAAGGACCATAGGTATTACCAATTCCTGAAGCAATAATTGCCTCTTTATTTGGAACTTGTAATGACTTACCACTGATATAACTATCATAAAAAGGTAAATCTGAACCCGCTTTGTTTAAAAAAACTGCAGCATCTGTTGCAGACTGAAAGTCAGCTTTAAGCGCATTGATAGCAGTTAGTGTTGCTGCAGAGTCTGCAGGAGTTGGTGCAGCACTAAAACTTATATAAGAAATATTTTTGGACGCTTCTTCAACTTGATATGCAGCAGCGTTTTCTTTTAAGTAACTAGCGATATCGTCGTCTGTAACTTTAATTGAGCTATCAGAAATACTCGAATAAGGTACACCTACTATATTAATATTAGCAATTGTATTAGATTCTGCGTATTGTTTTTGAATCATCCAAGAAGGAACTTGTACCCCTTTAACAACTAGGGCTTGATATTTATTTCTTAATCTATTTTCGATAGATGGTTCTATGTACATCTTTTCGATTTGATTAATTTGTTCTATGTTCTTGCTTTTTTTAACTTGAGCGATTGCTTGTTTTGCATCGTTCACCTTAAACTCTCCAGTTGTAGGATCGGTAAATTCTTGTTTGAAAGGAGATTCTGTACCAAACAAAACATCAGAAATTTCTTTTGTTCCAACATTAATACCAAGCTTAGCTTCTTCTGTTTTATATAATATACGATCTACTTCTTGATTCCATAAGAAGCCTATAATTTGTTCTCTCTTAATACCCTGAGAAGCATAATTCTGAACTTGAATAGCTAATTTTTCTTCAAAGTCAGTTTTATTAATAACTGTACCATTCACTTTTCCTAAATCGGAAACACCCGTATTACCTTGTTTTCCAACTCCATCTTGTAAAACAAATGCGATCAATGCGATAACAATAATTGTAAAGATGATCCATGCTCCTTTTTCTCGAATGTTCTGAATAATAGACATATGTAGGTTATAATTATATAGGCAGCAAATTTAGTATATTATATGAACCAATAACAATTGGATTCAGAATAAAATACACAATGACTAAGTGGATAATTAAAAAAACGGTGGATAAACCCGGTTTTTGATATAATAAATGGGTATAAAAATGGGATAAGCAGATTTGGAAAAATAAATAAGTAGAAAAACGTAGAAATTATGGTCAACTTATACCCGTTAATTAACAGTGTATAAACTGTGTTTATCTTCTTTAAGCTGAACTATATGAATAATGAAATAAAATAATGTGTTAACGAAAAATCAAATATAGCTGAACTTTAATAATGTAAATATGTTTAATGAAGGGGTATATCGGAATAAAGCGAAAAGTGTATAAGTAAGATATTAAGATATTAACAGCCGTAATAGTATTAGTTTATTTATATAAATGTATTATAAAAGAATACTACGGTAGTAATGCACATTTGAAGAAGTAAAGTTTATTTTAAAAAGAACTACTTTTATTCCATCCTATTAAACACCTATAAAACTGGATAGATAAATACTTTAAATCGGTAATTAAAAAATACTAAATTTATTACTAAATAAAAATATAAATTAAATAATTGAAAATCAATATCTTATATAAAAATAACCAGAAATTAAAATAAATAACTAATCAAATTAGTAAAATAATACTAAATATTTTAGTTTATTAACAATTTATCCCTATCTTCACATTCTATTTAAACGAAAACATAAAACGACAAGCTATGAGTAACGCAGAAAAATTAAAAGCCCTTAAGTTGACTATTGATAAGATCGACAAGGATTATGGAAAAGGTAGTGTAATGATGATGAACGAGCGTAGTCAAGAGCCTCAAGAGGTTATTTCAACGGGTTCTATTGGATTAGATACTGCGTTAGGAATTGGCGGTTTACCAAAGGGAAGAATTATTGAAATATATGGTCCAGAATCTTCTGGTAAAACTACTGTTGCAATACATGTAATTGCAGAAGCACAGAAAAAAGGTGGTATGTGTGCTATAATTGATGCTGAACACGCGTTTGATAGTGCTTATGCAAAACGATTAGGTGTAGATGTGGATAACCTATTGGTTTCTCAACCAGATTATGGTGAGCAAGCATTAGAAATCGCAGATCGTTTGATATTATCTGGTGCTATTGATGTGGTGGTAATTGATTCTGTTGCTGCATTGGTACCAAAAAGCGAACTAGAAGGAGAAATGGGTGACTCTAAAATGGGTTTACATGCTCGTTTAATGTCTCAAGCTTTAAGAAAATTAACTGCAACAATTAATAAAACAGGTACTGTTTGTATTTTTATAAACCAGCTTCGTGAAAAAATTGGTGTGATGTTTGGTAATCCAGAAACGACAACAGGAGGAAATGCATTAAAATTCTATGCTTCTGTTCGTTTAGATATTAGAAGAATGGCTCAAATTAAAGATGGTGACGAAGCAATAGGAAATAGAGTTAAAGTAAAAGTGGTAAAAAATAAGGTAGCTCCTCCATTTAGAGCAGCAGAATTCGAGATAATTTTTGGCGAAGGAATTAGTAAGATTGGAGAAATCATAGACATGGGTGTTGAATTAGAAATTGTAAATAAAAGCGGTAGCTGGTTTAGTTATGAAGGGAATAAACTAGGACAGGGACGTGAATCAGTTAAAACAATACTTCATGATAACCCAGAGATGGCTAATGAAATTGAAGCAAAAATTAGAGCTAAAATTGCTGCTAAAGTAGAAGCAGCAGCAGCGCAATAAAATAATTAAACGTGTTTTTTTAAGGTTAGTAGGTATTGACCGCATCATTTATGGTGCGGTTTTTTTATATTTATGCTGTGGTGCAATTATTAAAATTATTGATTCGAGCTGGTTTATGGTTATTCTGTCATGAAATACACCTTAAAAACAAACACCTTTTTAATACAAAAGGACCTTTATTAATTATTGCAAATCATCCAAATTCATTTTTAGACGCATTAATAATTGGCTCTTATTATAAAAGAAGGGTGTATTTTTTAGCAAGAGGAGATGCTTTTAAAAAACCATTACATAGGTTTATTTTAGAATCATTAAATATGATTCCTGTGTATAGATTAAGGGAAGGAAAAGAGTTTTTACATTTAAATGATTATGCATTTATAAAATCAATAGACTTATTAAGTAAAGGATTTGCGGTCTTGATTTTTATAGAAGGTATTTGTATTAATAGTCATGAACTACAACCTTTTAAAAAAGGAACGGCTAGAATATTAGAAGGAGTTCAAAAACTATCAATACATCCAAAGGTTCATATTGCAGGTATTGCATTTAATCAATTACATGGAATTGGTAAAAAAGTGAATCTAGTCATTACTGAAATGAAAAATTATATCACTCTAAATAACAGTAGAGATAGGGTTTTATTTAATCAACTTGTTTTAGAACAGCTCAATAATAATATTATCATACCGACTGCTGCAACTGTTTTTAATACAAAAAATCTATTTTTTAAAATTCACTTACCGTATTATAAAATAGTAAAAAATTGGGTCGCTAAAAAAACAAAATACACCGTTTTTTTTGACTCTGTTTTGTTTTCAATTTTATTATTTACATATCCCCTGTTTCTTTTATTCATTTTTGTTCTATTAAAATTATTTAATATCAATTCCTATATTATTTTAATTATCTTAGTATTGCTTCCAATCATGGGCAAAAAAGCGGTTAAATAATATTTTTAAGTTTAAAAAAAGCATGAAATCAATAAGAAAACTAGATCGACGAAAAAAAATAGCGCTCATTGCGCATGATAATAAAAAAAAGGATTTAATTGAATGGGCCGTTCATAATAAAATTGTTTTATCTAAACATAGTTTAGTCGCAACCGGTACAACGGGAAGATTAATAGAAGAGGCATTAGACCAACCAGTTGTTAAATTATTAAGTGGACCTCTGGGCGGTGATCAACAAATAGGCTCCATGATTGCTACAGGAGATATTGATATGGTTTTTTTCTTTTTTGATCCAATGGAAGCTCAACCTCACGATAGTGATATAAAAGCTTTATTAAGATTAGCTGTTGCTTGGAATCTTCCAATGGCCTGTGACAGAACTACGGCTGACTTTTTAGTAACCTCGCCTTTTATGCAAGAAGCCTATGAATACGAGCTACCTGATTATACAAATTATCTAAACAGAAATGTATAAATTAAGGTTTGCACTTAACTTTGTGTATGCCCTTTAAGCTTCATTCAAATTATACTCCAGCCGGGGATCAACCTACTGCTATCGCGCAGCTTACAGAGGGTGTGTTAAATGGTGATCCACAACAAACACTTTTAGGGGTTACAGGTTCTGGTAAAACATTTACCATTGCCAACTTAATACAAAACGTACAACGCCCGACCCTTGTCTTAACACATAATAAAACACTGGTAGCACAATTGTATGGTGAGTTTAAACAATTCTTCCCAGACAACGCCGTGGGTTATTTTGTTTCTTATTATGATTATTATCAACCAGAGGCATACCTACCCACGTCAGGTGTTTATATAGAAAAAGACTTAAGTATTAATGAAGAGCTTGACAAACTAAGACTACAAGCAACCGCACAGCTGTTAAGTGGTAGACGTGATATTGTGATTGTAGCAAGTGTAAGTTGTATATATGGAATGGGTAATCCAACCGAATATGAAAACGGAATCATTCGAATACATCAGGGACAAATATTATCACGTCAAGCTTTTTTACATGCATTGGTTAATAGCTTGTATCACCGATCTGTAACAGAGTTCGATCGCGGTGCCTTTAGGGTGAATGGCGACACTGTTGATATTCGTCTACCCTATGTTGATTACGGCTACCGAATCACTTTTTTTGGTGACGAAATTGAATCGATAGAAAGTATTGAGATTGAAACAGGAAAAAGAATTGAGTCCATGGAGAACGCGGCCATTTTCCCGGCTAATTTATATATGGCTCCTAAAGAAATGCTGCAGGAAATAATTGTAGAAATTCAAGACGAATTGCGCGCACAGGTGGAGTATTTTAAAAACGTGGGCAAACCACAAGAGGCCGCAAGAATTAAAGAAAGGGTTGAATACGATATAGAGATGATAAGAGAATTGGGTTATTGCACGGGTATTGAAAACTATTCTCGTTTTTTTGATCGCCGAAAACCAGGCACAAGACCCTTCTGTTTATTGGATTATTTTCCAAAGGACTTTTTATGTGTGATAGATGAAAGCCATGTTACTATTCCACAAATTTCGGGAATGTATGGTGGTGACAGAAGTCGAAAAATGAACCTTGTGGAATTTGGATTTAGACTCCCAAGTGCAATTGATAACAGGCCGCTTAATTTTAATGAGTTTGAACAAGTAATAGGACAAACTATTTTTGTGAGCGCAACACCAGGAGATTATGAACTTGAAAAAACAGATGGGCTTATTGTTGAACAGGTTGTTAGACCCACGGGTTTATTAGACCCTCCAATTGAAGTAAGGCCCACTAAAAATCAAATAGATGATTTACTAGATGAAATTGCCATGCAGGTAGAATTGGGCGATCGCGTGTTGGTGACGACGCTCACTAAAAAAATGGCAGAGGAGATGGATCGATATTTGTCTAAGATCAATATTAAATCAAAATATATACACAGCGATATAGATGCTTTAGAGCGCGTGGAAATATTAAGAGAGTTGCGCTTGGGTGTGATAGACGTATTAGTCGGTGTTAACCTATTAAGAGAAGGCTTAGACTTACCAGAAGTATCATTGGTGGTGGTATTGGATGCAGATAAAGAAGGATTTTTAAGGAATGAAAAATCATTAACGCAAACAGCCGGTCGTGCGGCAAGAAATGAAAGGGGGCGTGTTATATTTTATGGAGATCAAATTACAAAAAGCATGCAACGCACAATAGATGAAACAAACCGTCGACGTGCAAAACAAATTAAGTACAACCAAGAGCATAACATTATACCCACCACAATTGTAAAATCAATTGAGCAAGTGATGAAACAAACGGCAGTGCTGGACATTAAAGGATATGATCAAAATAATATAAATATCCGAACCACCGATGCGTTGAATATGGTAGCAGAGCCAAGCAGCGAATACAAGACCATACCACAAATGGAAAAAGCCATTTTACAAACTAAAAAGCAGATGGAAAAAATGGCAAAGGCATTGGATTTTATGGAAGCCGCTAAATTGCGTGATGAAATGTTTAGAATGGAATTACAATTAGAAAAAATGAAATCCACCACCTAATTTAATGAACGATTTTTTTGTAGCAGTATACAATGGTTTAATTCAAACGACATGGATAGAAGCAATCGCTGTTGTGATGGGCATCGTTTCGGTTTGGTATAGTCGAAAGGAAAACATTTTAGTGTTTCCCACTGGCATTATCAACACCACTCTTTATATCTATTTAAGTTATAAGGGACAATTATTCGGAGAAGCCAGTGTTAATATATATTACACCATAATGAGCCTTTATGGTTGGTATTGGTGGTCAAGAAAAAAGGAAGACAAGCTCACCAATAAACTACAAATAACAAAGAGTGATTTAAAAGAACGGGGCTATCATTTTTTACTATTTCTGGCTTTTTATTCCATTTTATTTTTTAGCCTTTCATTTTTAAAGACAAATTTTGCGCCCGATGCAATACCCTGGGCAGATGCTCTAGCTAGTGCGGCTGCGTATACGGCAATGTGGTTAATGGCAAAGAAAAAACTGGAGAGCTGGCTTTGGTGGATTGTTACCAATATCACGTCAATTCCGCTTTATTTCATAAAAGGATATGCGTTTACAAGTTTTCAATTTATTGTATTATTGATCTTGGCAATAGCAGGATATATTTCTTGGAAAGAAAAAGCAAAAGAAGCGATAGCGAAAGCAAACGGCGAATAAATTTGAAAGCAATGAAAACAATTCAAAAAATAGTGGTTCTTGGCCCAGAATCTACAGGCAAGTCAACACTTTGTGAGGCGTTGGCCAAACACTATCAAACGGTGTGGGTACAAGAATATGCAAGGGAATATTTATCAGCACATGGAACGAATTATACTTATGATGATTTATTAAAGATTGCAAAAGGGCAAATTAACAACGAAGAAACTGCGATTAAGCGATTTCAAGATCAGGTTGCCGAAGGATTGGAAACAAAAGAACAGCTCAAATTAATTATTGACACAGATATGTATGTGATGAAAGTATGGAGTGAATATGTTTTTAACAATTGTCATCCATTTATTTTAGAACAAATTAATCAGCGTAGCTATGATCTTTACTTGCTCTGTGATATTGACCTACCATGGGCGGCAGACGAAATGCGTGAATATCCAAACGAGCAACCACGTATCGAATTGTTTACCATCTACAAGGAGTTGTTGATCAACCAAAACACACCATGGGGTATTGTGAGCGGAGCCGGATTACAACGCACACAAAATGCAATTCAATTGATCAACCAATATTTGAAGTAATTAATAAAAACCAAAAGTAGTACACAATACCGGCGGTCTTGTTCACAATGTGGCATATTAAAAAACGAAAATGTGCATCAAGGGGTGGATAAGCCCGGCTATTTTTTTCTAATTAAATTTCGAACATCATCATCTCCTTCTAAATTGTTCATTTCTCTTAATATCTGTGGATAACGCCATGCAACCCTTCTTGTCATCGGGCGTGCTGTGAATTTTTTGGGATTAGGAAGGCCCGCAATAATCATTGCAGCTTCGGCACGCGTTAAATTTTTTGCAGATTTTTTAAAATAATATTGTGCAGCAGCTTCAACACCAAAACAACCAGGACCCGTTTCTATTACATTTAAATACACTTCTAAAATTCTTTTTTTACCCCAAATTAATTCAATTAAAAAAGTAAAATAAAATTCTGGGATTTTTCTAATGTATTTATCATACCTGCCTCCTTGCCAAAGGAAAACATTTTTAGCAACCTGTTGTGTGATTGTACTTGCGCCACCACCTAAAGGAATCCTGGATTTCTTTTTTTTCTTTTTGGGCATAAAACTTCTTTCCATAGCGGCCAGATCTACCCCAATATGATCTGGAAAAGCCTGATCCTCGCTCGCTATTGCAGCCAATTTAATGTTATAAGACATATCCTCCCATGCCACATAATCTCTTTTTAAACCCAAGCCAAACGCGTTGGTTAGTTGAGTAATCGTAATTGGAGGGAAAAGAAATCGCGTAATGACTACATAGAGTAATGAACTAAGGAATAGATACCAGAAGACGCGTTTAATTTTTTTAATCAAAACAAGCAGGTATAATATAATTACAAAATTTCTACACTAAATCTTTTACCAATAGGTCGATAAGGTGGATTTTTTTTTGCCATCCACCTGCCTATAAAATAAGCGCCAAGGCCGCCAGCAATGGATGGAATGTTTTTTGCATCTAAAACAGCTTCCTTATTAATAATAGAGTTAGTTAGATTTAAACCAGCATATAAAAGCCCACCAATTTTCAAGAAAGCCCCATTTGTAAAAACACTTTGGTATTGACCCTTGTCTTTGGCGAAGGCTCTTATTTCGTTGATGTGTAATGTGAGCGTGCCCAATCTCAATGTGTCTTGTCCATAGGTGCCATAAGATGTCATCATTGTTTGAAGCGCGTATTGTTTTACTTGAATAGAGTCTTTTTTAATCCATTGTATTTGACCCGTAATCCACTGACGATTGCTAAATTCAAAATTGATAAAATTGTCTCTTGTAAAAGACTTTATCGTAACGCCTTTGTCTTTTAATACAAGCACGCCCCCCTCTTGGGCGTTTACAGTATTTGCAAACAAACAAATACAACAAAAAAAGATGGTTAATTTTTTCACAAGTACAAATTACAATAAAGCCAACTAAAATTGGTCAAAATAGGCAATTTGTTTACAAAGACTAAATAAAATAAAAGTTAATAAATTAATAAGGCGCTATACAAAAGAGCAGCACTAAAGATCAATATAATGATTCCCGAAAGACGATTAATCCACAAGAGATTTTTTTCTGTAAGCCGCGGCCTTAGTTTACCGGCTAAATAAACCTTAAGCAGGTCAGATAACAAAACAAAGCCAAGACAGGTCCCAAACACAATGAATTTATATTGAAGTGGATTGCTCGTATCGTTAGCGCTGGTATTGATAGCAGCCGTCCAGGCAAACCAAAATAAGAAAACGCTTGGATTAAGTGTGTTCATAAGGAACCCCGAAAAATAGGACGCAACCAGGTCTTTAATATATATTTTTTTGGGAGTCCCGTTTTCTCCCATATTTTCTAGCTTCAACTTTTTGAAAAACAAAGTATACAGGCCCATCAATAATAAAAATCCAGCACCCGCCAAGGCAATAGTAGATTTGTGATTTAATACAAGGTCAAACAAGGCGGTAAAAACATTGCACACAAACAGTAATACAAGGTCACTGCTAGACACGCCTGCAACAAAAGCATATCCAGATGGCTTGCCATTGGTTAAGCTTTGTTTAATGATGGCAAAAATGATGGGGCCGAGAGAGATACTTAATATCAAACCCAATAGCAATCCTTTTAAAACGGGGGCGAAAAACATTAGGCTTGATTTTGAATGAATGTTTTCCAGTCGTTTAACATGCTTCCTTTTAATACCCTCGGGAATTTATGTTGGCCTCCAATTTTTCCCTTGCTTTGCATGAAACCCATAAAACAACTTTCTTTTAATACCACCACACGAACTTCCTTTAGTGCGCTTTTTCTTTCTACGGCGTAATCATCATTAAGCTCCATGAGTTTTTCATCTATCTTTTCTGCTAATATTTTTTGGTCTATTGCCTGGTCACAAGCAACATACCATTGATGCGCAAAAAAATTGCCATGAGGCTCGCCGGTAACAGTAAACTCTGGAATAGATAGGTTTAACTCTTCGCTCACTAATTGAACAGCTTTGTTCATGTTGTCTACGCTAAGATGTTCCCCCACAAGGCTTAAAAAATGTTTTGTTCTTCCGGTAATAATAATTTCTGCTTTTTCCTTATCAACAAAACGAACCGTGTCCCCAATCAAATAGCGCCAAGCGCCTGCGGGAGTACTAATTAAAACCGCGTAGTCTTTCCCTTCCTCCACCTCGTGTATCATTAAAGCTTCTGGGTTTTGTACCATTTCGCCATTTTCATCAAAGTTGTTTTCATCAAAAGGTACAAATTCAAAAAAGATGTGTTGATTGTAGGAAAGGCGCATTCCTACTGCGTTTTGTTTATCTTGCCAAGCTAAAAAACCCTCACTTGCCAAGTAGGTTTCAATATATTCAATAGGTCTTCCTAATAATTTTTCAAAACCATGCTTATAGGGTTCAAAGCTAACACCGCCGTGCACAAAATAAGTAAGGTTGGGCCAAATTTCATGTATGTCCTTTAATTGATATCGCTCAATGATCATCTCCAGACACATCTGAATCCATGCGGGTACGCCAATAATAAAACTGATATCCCATTCCGGTGCTTTTTCTACAATCTCTTTGAGTTTTTTATTCCAATCTCGTTCTTTAGCAATTTTTTTACCAGGCTTATAAAAAGGCTGAAACCAAAAAGGTGCTTTTTTCGCCGTTATACCACTAAGGTCACCAGCGTAATAGCCTGCTCCCTTTTGCAAGTCGGTACTTCCGCCTAGTGTTAACCAGCCACGACCTAAAGCAGACAGAGGCACATCACGGTACGAAAACAAACTGATTAGTTGTTTAATCATGATGATTTTGTTGCCCCTTAATAAATCATTCGTTACAGGAATATATTTGCTAGCCGCCTCGCTAGTTCCGCTGCTTAAGGCAAAATAATTAATCTTTCCGGGCCAGCATATATCTGCCTGCCCCTCGAGTGTTAAATGCCACCATTCTTTGTAAATGGTATTGTAATTATAGGTAGGAACTAGTTCTTGAAACTTCTTACCAATATGACGACTCGTTAATATTTCATCGAAATTATTTTTTTGTCCAAAGGCGGTGTATCGTGCGCGCTTTAGTAGTTTTTTGAGCACGCGAAGCTGAGCCCTTCTTGTGCTTTTTGGCGGTAAGCCAAGTGCCTTAACTAGGCTTTTTGGTAAATTAATCTCAAAAATCGGCATCTACAGAATCAGGTTTTACTTTTACAGATTAGTTGTAAAAATACGAATGTTATTCGAGCAAACGAACCTACTTTTGTGCTATGATTAAAAACACCTTAATTCAAGCCGTAGAGGTTGGCGCAAAAGAGCTAACACGTTTTTTTAATGGTAGTTTTACGGTATCCAGCAAGGCTACTATTAACGACCTTGTTACAGAGGCGGACCACGCATCAGAAAAAGCGATCATCGAGTTAATTCAAGCACAATTTCCCGACCATTTTATACTAAGTGAAGAAACCGGAGAGATGGCTTCTGCTTCGGATACAAAGTGGATTATTGATCCCATTGATGGTACCATTAATTTTGCCAATGGCATACCTATTTGTTGTGTGAGTATTGGTGTTGAATATAAAGGAGAGATGATATTGGGCTCGGTTTATAATCCATTTATGAATGAATTGTATTTTGCAGAAAAAGGAAAAGGTGCTACGCTAAACGGAAGACCAATGCGCGTGAGCAAAAAAGATTCTTTATTACATAGCTGTTTGGTTACTGGTTTTCCGTATCAATATTTAGATAGTGAAAATGGACCCTTGCAGGTGTTTGAAAAATTAGTACGAAAAGCAATTCCAGTAAGACGTCTTGGCAGCGCGGCCTTAGATTTGTGTTGGACGGCGGCTGGACGATTTGATGGATTTTACGAACATAAATTGCAACCATGGGATAGTGCTGCGGGCTTTTTAATGGTAGAAGAAGCAGGTGGAAGGGTAACAGATTTAAAGGGCAACGCCTATAACCCATATCAACCCGGCATTATAGCCACCAATGGATTTATTCACGAGCAGTTAACATCGGTTGTAAACGGTGGCAACTTATAATAAAAGAAATCAGAAGTATTTATGTCAACAGAAAGAACAGAAATAGAAAAACTTGGAGAGTTTGGTTTAATTGATAGACTAACCCAAAATTTTGAAACGTATAATGCCTCCACTGTTTTGTCTATTGGGGACGACGCGGCGGTGATAGATCACTTTGGAAAACAAACCGTTATTACTACAGACTTACTTGTCGAGGGCGTGCACTTTGATTTAATGTATACACCTTTAAAGCACCTGGGATATAAGTCGGTGGTTGTTAACCTAAGTGACATCTATGCCATGAATGCACAGCCAACGCAAATCACCATGAGCCTGGCTTTCAGCAATCGCTTTAGCTTAGAGGCATTGGAGGAATTTTATGAAGGAGTGGCGATTGCTTGTGATAAATATGGCGTAGACTTAATTGGAGGAGACACTTCTACCTCTCAAAAAGGACTCATCATTTCGGTTACCGCCTTGGGCGAAGTAACACCAGACCAATACATTAAAAGAAGCACTGCGGAGTCGGGAGATTTAATTTGTGTGTCAGGAGATTTGGGCGCTGCATTTTTGGGATTAACTTTAATGGAGCGAGAGAAACAAATTTTTCTGGAAAATCCACAGATACAGCCGAATCTAGAAAACGAAGATTATATCGTAGGAAGATTATTAAGACCAGAAGCAAGAAAAGACATTATAGCGTTATTAGAAAAATTAGAAATAAAACCAACGTCAATGATGGACATCAGTGATGGCTTGAGTTCTGACGTGTTGCATTTGTGTAAGCAGTCTGAGTTGGGATGTAGAATTTATGAAGAAAAAATTCCCATCAACGAAGCAAGTAAGGCGGCTGCTTTTAAGTTTGGATTAGATGCTACTGTTTGTGCACTCAACGGTGGAGAAGATTATGAACTGTTGTTTACTATGAAGCAAGCCGATTACGATAAAATGACGATGCAAGAAGAAATTAGTGTGATTGGGTATATGTGTGATGCATCAGAGGGCAAAAAATTAATCACAAAAGGGAATAATCTTTTTGATATTACCGCACAGGGTTGGAACGCCTTTGATAAACAAGGATAATCCTTTAAGCTACTTCCATTTTTATAAGCGCCAATTCACTTGATAATAAAAGTAGGTTGGCGCTTTTGTTTACCTCAATGCAACCACTTAAGTGCTTATTTTTCATCACTTTTGCAGGGTAGACACTACACATTTTAATAGCTTCGTCCAAAGAAAGACCCACCTGGTGAACTAAATTATGGATAGACTTAAGTTGCGTTAATGCAGATCCACTAAGGGTTCCAGCAGACTCATATTTGTCACCAACCAAATGATGTTGGTATAAACCAGTGGTGGTTTCGGTTACTGCATCAGTAATGCAAAACAATCGATCCCCCATTATTTTTTTAGCAACTTGGATGGCAGCAAAATCAACATGGTGTCCGTCTGGAACAATACTACACATAGCAGTAGGGTGATTAAATAAAGCACCTACCACGCCTGGTGCACGATGTTGAAAAGAACTCATCGCATTAAAAAGATGTGTAGCAACACTAATGCCATTGTTAAAAAAATTAGTAGCTGTTGCGTAATCTGCATTGGTGTGACCTGCAGAAACAATAATACCAGCATCTTGAATCATTTGAATCAACGCATCATCACCTATTTCTGGCGCCAAGGTAATCATGGTTATACAATCTCCTCCATACTCAATGAGGTCCAACACTTCTTTTTTATTAGGCGAATGGATAACGGTTTCTTTATGTGCGCCTTTTTTACTTTCGTTAATCCATGGTCCTTCAATATGCAAGCCAATACAACCCTTTCCACCAGCTGTTTTATAGGCCCTAACTGCATCGATGGATTTATAAATAACCTCATCATTATGAGATGCAATGGTAGGCTGAAAAAAAGCAGCACCGCCAGATAAACAATATTGATAAGTTTTTTCGATGGTGTCTTTTTCTGGAAACTCAGAAAGCAATTTTCCATAAGCGCCATACACCTGTAAGTCAATTAAGGCCGGAATAATAAATGGAATCGCAGCGCTTTCGTCAAACCCGTTTTTATCTATGGAGCATAAAATACCGTTTTCAATAGTGATGACAACATTGTCTATCCACTCTTTTCCTGTAAATAAAGCTTTTGCTGAATAAACGCTTGTCATAAAATCAACTATTTTGAATGGTAAAAAAATCGGCATCTTTCCAAAATGGAAATTGCGCTCTCGTGTGATCTAGTTCCTCTCGCTCCAGCGTGATTTGAAAAACCGCTTCTTGATCTGCACAATGATACATCACTTCGCCCTGAGGTCCAACCACCATTGAGTTTCCGCTGTGTGCAATATTGTTTCCATCAAGACCAACCCTATTAACCCCCACTACAAATGATTGGTTTTCTATGGCCCTTGCTACTAATAGGGTTTTCCATGCATGGCTTCTTTTTTCGGGCCAGTTGGCTACATAGACTAACACGTCATATTCGCCAATAGAAGCCTGCCTAGCCCAAACAGGAAAGCGCAGGTCATAACAAATTTGTAAATTAATCTTCCATCCTTTTACACTAGCGATAAGCCTTTTTGTGCCACTCGAATAGTGTTGGTCTTCTCCTGCAAATGCAAACAAATGCCTTTTGTCATACTGTCCATATTCGCCGTTGGGCAACATCCAAATAAGTCGATTATAATATGCGTCTCCTTCTTGAATCATTAATGATCCAGTAAGAATTATTTTTTCTGACATCGCTATGCGGCGCATCCACTGAACAGTAGGACCTTCCATGGTTTCTGCGTGCAATGCTGGCTGCATGCTAAACCCAGTATTAAACATTTCTGGTAGAATCACAATTTCAGTAGGCTCAGCAAGGCTCATTATTTTTTGTTCAAGCGACGCTAGGTTGGCACCTTTGTCTTCCCAATGAAGTAGTGGCTGAATTAATGTTAGCTTAAGTGTAGACAATAGAATGAGTTTAATACCTATTCGGTATGCTAAAGATAAGTCAAAATACTAAAAAGCACTAAGCTGTTATGCCTTATAAAGCGCCTGTACAATGGGCTGATATAAGTAAGGTTCAAAGCCGCGTTGGTGGAGAAAGGCCTGGGTCTTGGCCATGCGGCTAAGGCCGCGTTCTCCTTTAAGACTATTCCATTTTTTAGTAGCTAGCCCATTAAGGGTTTGCATATAAGCGTCCTCGTCAATTGCCTTTAAACCAATTTTGATATTATAACTACTCACTCTTTTTTGCTGAAGCGCGTGTTGAATCTTTACTTTTCCCCAGCCCTTGATTCTAAAATGTCCGCCAGCAAACTGAGTTGCAAACCGCTCTTCGTTTAAAAAGTTTTCTGCAATCAAGTCCGACATAATTTCTTCTACTTCGTCCATGGTCATCCCAAGTTCATACAGCTTATCCCTTACCTCTTGTTGCGCTCTTTCTTGATAGGCACAATAGTGCCGTATCCTTTGTATAGCTTGCTCCTTACCAATTCGAACTTTCTTCATAATGTCAATAAGAATTGCTAAAATAGCTTTTTAATCTTAAGATTTTACTTTAGTTTCGTTCTAGTTATTCAAGGTGAAAAATTCACGGAATGAAGCACCTTAAAAAAATCAAAAATCGAGCACATGAAGTTTATTGTATCCTCTTCTTCTTTATTAAAACACCTTCAGCAAATTTCAGGTGTGATTAATACTAATACTGTATTGCCTATCTTGGAAGATTTTTTATTCGAAATAGAAGATAAAAAATTGACTATTGTAGCAACGGATTTAGAAACAGTAATGCGCGTGCAAATGGAAGTGGAGAGTAAGGCAAATGGCCGTGTTTGTATTCCTGCAAAAATCTTAATAGATTCTTTAAAGAATATTGCAGACCAGCCGTTAACTTTTAATATAGACAAAAATTATGCGGTAGAAATTACAAGCGATAATGGAAAATATAAGGTGATGGGAGAAAACCCTGACAATTTTCCAAAGGAGCCTACAGCAGATGATACAACAGGATTTAGCATGACAAGTGGTGGGTTGTTAACTGCAATTAATAAAACACTATTTGCAGTAAGTGGAGACGATTTGCGTCCTGCAATGACGGGTGTGTTTTTTGAGTTAACTAAAGAGAGTGTACAATTTGTGGCTACAGATGCTCACCGATTGGTGCGTTATAAAAGAACGGACGTAAAGGCAACTCAAAACGCCTCATTTATTGTTCCAAAAAAACCATTGAATTTATTAAAAAACGCATTACCAGATAATGATGATGCTATTACAGTAAGTTTCAACAATAACCACTTGTTCGTAGAGCATGGATCTACACAATTAATTTGTCGTTTGATTGACGCAAGATTCCCTGACTACAAAGTGGTGATTCCTGCAGACAATCCATACAGACTAACGGTAAATAAGCATGATTTTCAAAATGCCTTACGTCGAGTAAATGTATTTAGTAATAAAAGCACCAACCAGGTAGCGCTTAACATAACAGGAAGCGAGCTACAGATGGCTGCGCAGGATATTGATTTTAGCTTTGAAGGTAACGAGCGCATGAGCTGTGAATACCAAGGCGAAGACATTCAGATTGCATTTAACGCAAAGTTCTTAATTGAAATGCTAAATGCGGCAGATACAGACGAGGTGTTTATCGAACTATCAACGCCAAGTAAAGCGGGTTTGATCAAGCCTTCAGAACAAGCGCCAGGCGAGGACTTGTTGATGTTGGTGATGCCATTAATGTTAAATAGTTAATCCCTATCCTATACAAAGTCTTTAACAAGACTTAACAAGAACCCGTTGTATCTGAAAGCAGAACATCGGGTTTTTTTATTTACATTTATACACCAAAAAGAGTAACATGATAGAAGCAATAAAAACCTATTTTGAAACGATTCCTAGTTTACACAGAGCGCTGATTCTAGCAGGTGGAATTAGTTTTTTCTGGATCGTTGAGTCTGCTGTGCCATTGTTCAAATTTGAATACAATAAAACAAAGCATGCTGCCTTGAATATTTTTTTCACCTTCACGACCATTGTTATCAACTTTGCATTTGCATTGCTAATGGTTAAAGCAAGTGATTATGTGGTCGCAAATGGATGGGGCTTATTACAAGTAGTTAAGATGTCTTTGTTATTTGAATTGTTAATCGGCCTCATGTTGCTAGACTTAATTGGAGCGTACCTTGTGCATATGATAGAACATAAGATTAAATTTTTGTGGAAATTTCATATGGTCCATCACGCAGATGTTTTTGTAGACACGACTACTGCTAATCGTCATCACCCGGGTGAATCTGTTATCAGGGCTGTATTTGCCATTTTAGGCGTGGTCGTTTTAGGCGCACCGATGTGGTTGGTCATGTTGTACCAAAGTGCAAGTGTGGTATTATCACAATTCAATCATGCGAATATTCAAATTCCAAAATGGTTTGATAAAACGATCGGTTTAATACTAGTATCACCTAACATGCACCGTGTACACCATCATGTAACAAGACCACAAACAGATTCTAATTATGGAAATATTTTTTCATTTTGGGATCGACTTTTTGGTACATACGATAGCACCAACATGAGTGAGATTGTTTATGGGTTAGATGTTATAGATAATAACAAACACGCAGACATTTCCTATCAATTAAAAATGCCTTTTGATAAAAGCATAAAATCAGATTATTAAGCATTTATAAAAGAAATAACGAATGAGTAAAATTGGTGCGTTTATACCAGCACGCTATGCGGCAACAAGGTTTCCTGCAAAACTAATGCAGCCATTGGGGGATAAGACGGTAATTAGGCACACCTATGATAATACCAAGGCCACTGGGCTTTTTGACGAGGTCTATGTAGTTACAGATAGTGAAATAATTTTCAACGAAATTGTTACAAACGGCGGAAAGGCGATAATGAGCAAGCGATCACACGAAAGCGGAAGCGATCGTATTGCCGAAGCGATTCAGGATTTAGCGATTGATATTGTTGTAAATGTTCAAGGAGACGAGCCCTTTGTAAAACGTGAACCACTAGAACAGGTGCTTGCTTGTTTTGAAGACCCTAAAGTGCAGGTAGCTTCCTTGATGCAAGTATTAACAAACCAAGCATCAATCGCAGACCCTAATTACGTAAAAGTAGCTGTAGACAAAAACTTCAATGCATTGTTTTTTTCAAGAAGTGTCATTCCTTATCCAAGAGACACCACTGTTGCAATAAATTATTATGAGCATGTAGGTGTGTACGCATTTAAGAAACAAGCCTTGCTTGATTTTACCAATTGGCCGATGTCACCACTAGAAGCTGCGGAAAAAATTGAATGTTTGCGTTATTTAGAAAATGGCGTATCCATTAAAATGGCCGTTACGAATTATATGGGTGTTGAAATAGATACCCCCGAAGATTTAATCAAAGCAGCTACTTTATTATAAAGGTTGTTTAAGCTATTTATTCAAATCACTTTCTCTTTATATATTTAAAAAAGATTCATGAACAAAGGAAAATTATTTCAATCAACCGTTGTCGCTGCGCTAGCGGGTTTTATTTTTGGTTTTGACATGGTTGTTATATCTGGTGCAGACAAGCCAATACAAGCCCTGTGGCAAACAACGCCATGGTTTCATGGATTTTTTATCATGTCGATGGCATTATGGGGAACAGTGATCGGATCGGTCTTTGCGGGTGCGCCAACAGAAAAATACGGCCGCAAGAATGTATTAATTTGGTTAGGAATACTGTTCATTGCATCAGCAATTGGATCGGCTATAGCACAAGATCCATATACATTTTCTTTCTTTAGACTAATTGGAGGAATTGCAATTGGTGTATCATCGGTTGTTGCCCCAACGTATATTTCTGAAATATCCAATAAAAACAATCGAGGTAAATTGGTAGGCATGTATCAGTTTAATATCGTGTTTGGTATTCTGGTGGCGTATTTGTCAAATTATTTATTACGTGGTGTAGGAGGAGAGAATGATTGGCGTTGGATGTTAGCCGTTTTGTTGCTTCCTTCTTTGATTTATACCGCAATGGCAATTGGTTTACCAGAAAGCCCAAGATGGTTATTGTCGGTAAAAGGGGACGATGCTAGTGCCAGAAAAAATCTAGCCGAATTGGGTGTCGAAAATATAGAAGAAACAATACAAGCAATTAATGCCGCTAATGCCGAAGAGCAATCACAAGGAAGCGCTACGCTCTTTACCAAACATCATTTTAAATTAATATCACTAGCCTTTTTTATTGCCTTTTTTAATCAGTTGTCTGGAATCAACTTTCTTTTATATTATGCACCAAGAATTTTGGAAGAAGCTGGATTTGGAAAAGACAATTCATTGTTGAGTTCTATATCCATTGGATTAATGAATCTGGTATTCACTTTTGTTGGCTTATGGTTAATCGATCGAATAGGTCGCAAGACACTACTTATTATTGGCTCATTTGGTTATATAATAAGTTTGTCGATGGTGGCTTATGGATTTTTTATGCATAGCGCACCTGCATTTATGCTGGTCTTTTTATTATTGTTTATCGCCGCACACGCAATTGGACAGGGTGCTGTTATTTGGGTTTTTATATCCGAAATTTTTCCTACACAGGTACGCGCTGCCGGACAAGCTTTTGGTGCAAGTATCCATTGGATTTTTGCCGCAATCATTACTTTGGTGACACCTGTGTTCTTAGATAGTGAATATGGAATATTTAAAGATAATCCATGGCCAATTTTTGCTTTTTTCGCTGGGATGATGGCTTTGCAATTAGGTTGGATTTTGGTAAAAGTGCCAGAAACAAAAGGCGTATCTTTGGAAGAATTACAAAAGAAATTAGTACAATAAAACATTTTCTATGCAGTTTCGCAATTTTAAAATGGTTGATTATGTGGTTTACGGGCGTGGCTCCTTTAACCAATTAGATGAAATTATAGCTCCAAAAAGAAAGGCAGATTTTCCAATGATTTTTTTCTTGGATCATTATTTCGAAGGCAAATCGTTGGTGAGTAGAATACCACTAAGAGGCAAAGACAAAATTGTTTTTGTGGATGTTACCTATGAACCAAAAACCACACAAGTAGATAAATTAGCTGCAGACCTCAAGGCCGAGTTTGGCGAAGTGAGTGGTATCATTGGAATAGGAGGAGGCTCGACGATGGACCTTGCTAAAGCGGTTGCCCTGATGATGACGAATCCAGGCTCTTCTGCAG